>CABKMZ010000019.1 GCA_902373545.1 uncultured Actinomyces sp.
CCAAATCTAACCCCCGCGACACGCCGAGCCAGACACACATTTTGACCCTTAACCCGCTGTAGCAGTGGTAACGACACTGCCGCAGCTGATCTGGGCGATTGCATTCCTGCTCAGCGCTCTCATCGGGCGCTGAGACCAGCCCGGATACCCGGGGAGTCGGACAGGTGAGGCTGTTCGACTCCCCTTCAGTATGCCACATTGGCGTGGCCACGCGGAAGGGGGCGCGTGCGTTCACGCGGTTACGGGGAGGGGAAGGAGGAGTTATGAACTCCTACCCCAGATGCCCCGACGCTCACGATCTATACGACCCCCAATTGCCCGTCGTGTCATCTCACGCGCGAGGCGTTGGATCGCGCTGGTCTCACTGACGAGGTTGTTGACTTAAGCGAGCGTCCGGATCTTGTTGAGCAGCTGCGCAGTGAAGGGCTGTTGCAGGCGCCGATCCTTGACGATGGCACGTCAAGGAGTGCGGGTTTTCGCCCTGATCGGATTCGGGCGATTGTTGATGCCGCTACGCCGGCGCGCCTGACTGCTCGAGGAGCTCAGGTCCAAGTGCCCGCTCCTGCGGCCAAGGCGCAGGCTCATCGAGGCAGGGAACTGTGAAGAAGGGGCTGGGGTTCTCTATTGTCGCGCTTTTTGCGCTTCCTGGCGCGGCTCTGATGCCTCTTGCGATGCTCAGTGAACCGAATGCGCCAGCTGGGAACGCTCGAGGTGGGAGCGGACGAGTGTCGGGGGTGCCTGAGGAATACCAGGATGTGGTGTGGCGCGCTGGCCAAGCGTGCGATGTCGTGTCACCGTCGCTGATCGCTGCACAGGCTGACCATGAGTCGGCACATACATGGGATCCACAGATTACGAGCTCGGCCGGGGTTCGAGGGATCGCTCAGTTCATGCCGGCCACGTGGGCCACCCATGGGCATGATGGGGATGGAGATGGGCGAGCTGACATTACCAACGGGGCTGATTCGATCTATTCGCAGGGCCTGTACATGTGCGAGCTCGCTCAGAACATTGACTCCTGGCTTGCCTCGAGCGTGTGGAGTATCTGCGTGAGGGTGTTGTTCTTGTTGTCCGTGCGTTGGATCGGTTGGCAGGCTCGAAGAGAATCGCTATCGAGGTAATTCGGGATCTGGGCAAGCGTGGGTTGCGGCTCCGCTCATTGACTGAGCCGTTCCTTGACGTGGATGCGTCCACGCCGATGGGTGAGGCGGTTATTGGGATCATGGCCATGTTGGCCCAACTGCGGATGTCGACGATCCGGGAAAATACGCGCAGGGGGCTTGCGCATGCTCGAGCTGAGGGGCGTGTCGGCGGGCGTCGGCCGCGGGTGACTGGGGATCGCTTGTAAGCGGCCGAAGCGATGTGTCAGGCGGGAATGACGCATGAGCAGATCGCATCGACCTTGGGGGCGCATCGGACGACGGTGACGCGCGCACTCGCCCGGCGCAGGCAGGAGCGCGAGCTCGGGGCACTGAGAGGGCGGGTCCCCGCCCGCGTTGCGGATGCACGGGGATTGGGCTGGGAGTGGTCGGTAGCAACGGGTGCGCGGCGCGCATGGGCGGCAGTGTCGGCGGAGGGATTGCTCGGAGAACGTCGCGCATTCCTCGGGGCTATTCGTTGCGATGATTGTGGATGTCGTCGGCCCAGGCGCGGAAACGCTGTTGGAGCGCGTGGAGCTGTGGGCCGTTAATACCGTAGGCCGCAACTTGTGTCAGGCTGATGTCGCTTGCTCCACGCAGACACTCTACGAAGAATGCTTCGTCAAAGCCTGCATCGCGTTCCTGCAGGAGTTCGATGAGGCGCGCATCGGTGATTGTTCGGGTGGAGCGGATCGCATCGACATCGAGGTAGTCGCGTGGGTAGCTCCTGGAGTACAGGGCGCTGAGTTTGTTGCCGACGGCGTCAGCAAGGTCAAGGACGGGCCCGATGTCGAGACGGACGGGTGTGTGGGCGCGCCAGTCGATGGCGAGATCAACGCTGAGTGGTGCCCCGTCTGGTGGAGTGACGGAGAGCTGGGCGAAAGAGGGGGTTGCGCGTTCGACGGTGACGTCGTAGTTGTGGGCAGCGAGGTGCTCAATGAGGCTGTCTACTGCGTTGGGGAACCGCGTGGCGGCGTGCATGACCGTGAAGAGGTCAATGTCGTTGGTGGGGCGCTGTGTCATCCCGTGTTCACGGATTGCACCTGAGCCCGCGAGAGCGAAGTCCGCGTCTGCGAGGACCTCGAGCGCACATGCGATTAGCTGACGTTGCGACTGTTGTACAGAGAGAGCCATTTATTCCTCCCACACAGGGCTGTGAAGCGATTTTCCCATGCGGCTGTGATCGCAAGGTCAAGGCGCAGTGTCGGCCACATGTCGGTGAGGGTGTCGCGGTTGAGGTAGCGGCGTTGGTCTTCCACACTGCCCTCGCCGATAACGCATTGATAGACCGTCGTTCGTTCGCCGGCGTCGTCGACGTTAAAGCAGCCATCTCCTGGTGCCCAACTCAAACGCACAGGGAGGTGCACGATGCCCGTGGATGGACCCGTGAGCTCATCGAGCGATGCGGGAACACAAAAGGGTTTTGTGTCGCGGTATGTGATGCGTCCACTCATGCATCTCTCCTCTCGTGCTTGCGATCTGGCGACCCGCCGCATGTCTAGCTTAGCGTGCGATGAAGCGGGTGATGAGGATACGGCGGGTGGCAGCGCTTAGTCTGCCCCGCCGCATGTGTTCAGACGTTGGACTTCCGAGAGCAGAAGGTAACGCCAGGAGTCAGCGCCACTGCCGTTCCTGGTGACGGCTTTGCGCTTGTCCATACGGCACGTGGATGCTCCCGCCAGGAGCAGTGGGCGACCACTGTGATCAAGGCGCTATCGCAGAGTTTGCGACGCTGAAGCGACCACTCTGGAAAGTAGGTGCCTGAGCGTAGCTTGGGGATCGCCACGTCAATGGTGCCGACCCTGGTATCCAGGGGCCGGTAGCGATACCCATTGCGCTGGGCCTGACGCTGCGGGTCTTGTTGGCCCCACTGGGCCCCGCACACGGTGTCAGCGTCCGCTGAGAGCAACGCGTTGATCACGTGCTGGAGCAGGGAACGCATCAGATCTGGGGATGCCTGGGATAACGCCTGGCCAAGCAGGCCAGCAGGGTCGATAATATGAGGAGCGGTCATCGTTGTGCCTCCACATCATTTCGAGTCAGAAGTAGAGAGCTTTCTCGAAGGATCACGCGGTGACCGCACCCATATCAAACGGGCCGACCACCCACGGTTACACCACTATGCGGGACGCTACTGATACATCTGTGCCCCAAGTCGGGCTTGAACCGACGACCCACGGATTATGAGTCCGCTGCTCTGACCGACTGAGCTATTGGGGCGTGGCCATCTTAGCGGAGGAAGACGCTACCCTTCCACCGACACCCTCCCTGATCCATAGGTCACGTCACAGCGACATAGGACCTTAGTCATGCCTATGGTGGTTTTACAAGGCCGCAGCCAATCAATTTAAGGAGATGGCATGAACGTAGCGGAACAGATCGTGAACCAGCTCGTCGACGCGGGAGTACACCGGATCTACGGCATTGTCGGCGACTCACTGAACCCCATCGTCGACGCCGTGCGCAAAACCGGCGGCTCGACGAAGGGCGGCATCGACTGGATCCACGTGCGCCACGAGGAGGCGGCGGCGTTCGCTGCTTCGGCCGAGGCTCAGCTGACTGGCAAGCTCGCCGTGTGCGCAGGCTCGTGCGGCCCAGGCAACCTGCACCTCATCAACGGCCTGTATGACGCGAACCGCACGGGCGCACCTGTCCTGGCCATCGCCTCGCACATCCCGAGCGTTCAGATCGGCACGATGTACTTCCAGGAGACTCACCCGGACCGCATTTTCGAGGAGTGCTCGGTCTACAACGAGCTCATTTCCTCCGCGGCGCAGTCGCCGCGCACGGTCAATTCGGCGATCCGCCACGCGGTCGGCTTGGGCGGCGTCTCGGTCATCACATTGCCCGGCGACATCTCTGACCTCAAGGCCGTTGAGCACGTTCCCACCTACGCGCCCGCGCGCCCCGCGACGCTTGCTCCCAACGCCACCGATATTGAAGAGGCCGCGGCGCTCCTCAACAAGGCCGACAAGGTCGCGATTTTCGCCGGCGCGGGCGTTGAGGGTGCCCACGACGAGGTCATCGCCCTGGCGGATGCGCTCAAGGCCCCTATTGGCCACTCGCTGCGCGGCAAGCACTTCATCCAGTATGACAACCCCTTCGACGTGGGTATGACGGGCCTGCTGGGCTACGGCGCGGCCGCGGAGGGCATGAACGACGCCGACGTGCTGATCCTGCTGGGCACCGACTTCCCCTACGACCAGTTCCTGCCGTCCACCCCAACGATCCAAGTGGACACGCACGCAGAGAAGCTGGGCCGCCGCACGGACGTCGGCCTCGCGATCCACGCACAGGTCAAGCCCTTCATCGAGGCCCTGCTCCCCCACCTGCGCGCCGGCCGCTCGGATTCCTTCCTGAAGTCCAAGATCAAGAAGCACTCGGAAATTATGCACGCTCCCGTGGGCGCCTACACGCGCAACGTGGAGAAGATGCGCCCGATCCACCCCGAGTATGCTGCCCACCTCCTCAATGAGACGGCCGCGAAGGACGCGATTTTCACCGCGGACACGGGCATGTGCAACGTGTGGACCGCCCGCTACATTGATCCGCTCGGCACGCGCCGCCTCATCGGTTCGCTACTGCACGGCTCGATGGCGAACGCGCTGCCGATGGCCCTGGGCGCCCAGGTCGCCTACCCGGGTCGCCAGGTCGTGTCCGTGTCGGGCGACGGCGGCCTGTCCATGCTGCTCGGCGAGCTCATCACCGCGACGATGTACGACCTGCCCGTCAAGGTGGTCGTCTTCAACAATTCGACGCTGGGCATGGTGAAGCTGGAGATGCTGGTCAACGGCCTCCCGGACTTCCAGACGGACGTCCCCGATACGAATTACGCGGAGATCGCCCGCGCAATTGGCTTCCACGCGGAGCGCGTCGAGGATGCTTCTCGCCTGGAGGGCGCGTACCGCGAGGCGTTCGCTGCGCCCGGCCCCGCCCTCGTTGAGGTCATCACGGACCCGAACGCCCTCTCGCTCCCGCCGGCCATCACGGGCGGCCAGGTCGTCGGTTTCGCGACCGCGATGAGCAAGATCGTCCTCAACCGCGGCATCGCTGAGGCTTTCTCGATGGCAACCTCCAACATGCGCAACATCCCGCGCCTGTAGGTCGTTCACGTTCCCGGGGGACGAGGCCGGGGCTGAGTCGCGCGACGCGGCCTGGCCCCGGCCTCGTGCTTAGGCGTACCGGCGGGCGATTCTCACCGCGTCGGGGACGTAGGCGCGTCCGAAGACGGCGCAGTGGATCATCATGATGTGCGCCTGGTGCAGGGCGATGCGTTCGCGCCAGCCGTCCGCCAGGGGCGAGGCCTCGTCGTAGGCGGCGAGGATCCGCTCCAGGTGCGGGCAGCCGAAGACCGCGAGCGCGGCGAGGTCCTCCTCGGCGTGCCCACCCTGCGCGGCGGGGTCGATGAGGACGGCTCCGCCGGGCGTCCACATGACGTTGCCGCTCCACAGGTCCCCGTGGGTGCGCGCGGCGCCGACGTTGTTGTGGCGGTTTTTCGCGTCTTCTACGAGGCGCGGCTGGCCGTGGTCGAATTCTCCCGATTCGAGGCGCTCGCACAGCCGCTCAATGAGGGCACGCTCGGCGGCAGCGAAAACGCGTGAGCTCACGTAGGGAGCGATGCGCTGATGCGCGTAGAACGCTCCCCACGATTCGCGAGAGGACGAGGCCGTGGCGCGCTCGCCCGGTCGCGCACGGTCGGGTCGCGGGCCACCTTGACCAACCTCGGCAATCCCGCGAGCGCGCGGCCGCTCGGGTAAGGACAGTGGTGCCTCTCCCATCCAGCCCTCTCCCTCGAATCCGGGCGGGGGTGCCCCTAGGTGGCTGGCTCCGGCGGCGTGCGTGTGGGCGAGAGCACGGCCGAACTCCTCAGCCGCGCGAGGGGTTGGCGAGACGGACACCAGGCGCGGCTCCTCGAGCCACGTCGCGCCGTGATCGAGAACGGGCACGACGGCCGCGCCCGGGTCCGAGGCCTCGGCGAGCCATGCGAGGCCCGCGACCTCGTAGGCGATCCGCCCGCGACGGCTGTCCGTCTTTCTCATGGTCTCCATCGACGCTCCCCGTTCCGTGTCGTCGGCCCCGCGGGGGAACCGATTAGCCTACCCACCCATGCTATCGCCTGCCCCGCCACGCACACGCCGCGCGCGGCGGACACAGGGTGCCCAGGCCTCGTCCCGCTTAGACACATACCAAACAAACATCGTTATACTTCCGATTAGAGTAAAGTCCCCCGACGAGGATGTAGGCCTCCATGACCCTCACGACGACACAGAAGTCACTCGATACCCTGCTCACCGGCGACCGCCAGTACCAGATTCCAGACTTCCAGCGCCCCTACGTGTGGGAGGAGCCGCAGGCGATCGCGCTGGTCAACGACCTGCTCGGCGCGTGGCGCACGGACGACGGCGACTACTTCCTGGGCTCCGTGGTGCTCGTGTGTCACCCTAGCGGCGACGACGTCGACATTATCGACGGCCAGCAGCGCATGACGACGCTCTGCATCCTCCTGGCTCTGCTGCGTCACCTGGCGGGCACCGAGTCCGGCCTGCACGGGGACCTCAACAAGCGCCTGAGCGTCGCCGAATCGACGATCAAGGGGTTGGATGAGCGGCCGCGGCTGCTCGTGCGCGAATGTGATCGTGATTTCTTTGACACGTTTATTGTCGGCGACAATATCGACTCGCTGCTCGACGTCGATGCGAGTGCCCTGACCCCGGCGTCGGTGCGTCGCATCCACGACAACGCGCGGGCCATGCTCCAGGTGGTCGCCGACCCGGACGTTCTGTCGATCGACGAGATCCAGAATTTCGTCCAGTACCTGATGCTGCAGGTCTCCCTCATCGAGGTGTCGACCGACTCCTATCAGGCCGCGCACCGCATCTTCTCGGTGCTGAACACGCGCGGTGTCCCCCTGTCGGCGGCCGACATCTTTAAGGCGCGCGTGCTCTCCCACGTCGACGCCGACGCCCGCCCCCGCTACGCGAGCCTGTGGGAGCAGAGCATCGATTCCCTTGGCACGGAGAACCCGGACGCGTTCTTCGGGCATCTGCTCACCCTCGCCCTGCGTTCCCCCGCCAAGCGCGCCCTCATCGACGCGTTCGGCGAGCAGGTCCTCACGCCGTTTTTCGAGTCTAAGAGCGGCGAGCAATTCATTGACGAGGTCGTGGTTCCCAACGCTCGCGCGTACTCTCTGGCGACGCTGGAGCCTCTCGTCGGGCACCCCGCGGCCACGCCCTTGCAGCTGCTGCGCCTGTACGAGTCCTCCGACTGGAAGCCTGCGGCCATGGCGATTCTGAGCGCGGATCGCTCGGACGAGGAGACTGTGTCGCTGCTGACGTCGCTCGAGCGCGTGTATGGCACCGCTGTCGCCGCGCGGATCGTCCCGGGCTCGCGGGCCCTCATCGTCACCCAGTTCATCGCTGCCCTCGAGGACGGGGAGCCGACCGACGCCGCGTGCGCCGTCTCCGACGACATTCGCCATCGGGCGGCCGCGACAATCTCCCGGCCACTACCCCAGTCCACGATCCGCAAGGTCCTGCTGTACCACGCGATGGTCGCCGAGCAGGAGGCCTTCCCCACGCGGCTGCCGCGCAGCCTGGGCGTCCTGTCGGGGCTCCCGGCGGCTCCGATTCGCGGCATCGGCTCCGACGTTGACCTGCGCGCGTGGAACAGGCGCCTGGGCGGCCTGGTTCTGACGACCATCAAGTCGCGCACCGTCAACCAGGCGCCCGACTGGGACACCGTGGCTCGCGCGCTCCACGAGGTACCCACGGTCGGCGCCTTCACCGTCGGCACGCTTCCCTCCGACGGGGGCGAGATCAGCGCCTCCGCCCTGGAAGGCCGCCAGACCTACCTGACGCGCATGATCCTGGACTACTGGAACATTCGCCGGGACTCCGACGGGGTGGACCTGTCTCGCCTGTCCAGCTCCGAGCTGGAGGCGGCGGTCGATAAGCGCTCGGCCGCACGCGGGCGCCAGGTGCGCCTCGCCGACGTCGTCGCGACCGGCATTATCTCTCCCGGCGACACGTTCGTGTGGCGTCGGCGCAACCTCGGCAACGTCTACGTCGTGACCATCTCTCCCGAGGGCACGATCGTGCTGCCCGACGGCCAGCACGTCTCATCGCCGTCTGCCGCCGTCAGCGCCCTCACCGGCAATGGCTCCGCCGCAGCTCTTGACGTCTTCGTGCGCGAGTCCGACGGTAAGAAGCTGCGCGCTCTGTGGGACAAATACAGGAGCCGATTCACCTCGTCGTGAGTTGCGACAGCTTGGGCCGCCCGCGCGACGCGTGGGCGGCCCAAGCCTCTACCTGCGAAATACCTCCCATGGGAACGGAACGATGCTGCTCAACGTCTGACGAACACTCGTGAGAGCGTCTATCAGTGCGGCACACGCATCAACGCCGTGGTTGTCGGTCAGCGCCCACCAGACAAAGAACCCAAGGAGTGCCAGGAGCACGATCATATGAACTGCGCTCCAGCACAAGCGGAAGCCCCAATACAGGGTGGGGAGTCCTTCTTTCATGAGACGCTCGCTTTCTCGTCGTCATCCACGACTGTCGATGTGTCCACAGTCTCAGGGCGCGTCTTCCCCTCGGAAGAAACGAGCGCAATCGGTACCTTCTGCGATGTCAACGCCCAATTCATGACCCGCAGGGGGTTGAGAGGGTCGTCCGGCTCGCGCAACGCCAGGGAATCGACCGCGAAGTAACGAACGGTCCCAAAATCGCCTTCCATGCGTCGGACAAAACCATCCTGATCGACGCCATTGAGCCAGTCGCGCACCCCGTCCGTAGTCGTGGGATCCAGGTTCTTTCCCGACGGATAGTTGCGTAGAATCTCCGTCTTTGTCAGAACCACGGCAAGGTTCCTCTTGGACAGGTCAATGGCCTCCGATCGGAGCCTGTCCACCACCGAGGCGTAGGCCGCCTCCTGGTTTCCCGTTGCAACCAGCGTGTCCGCCACGTGCGGCGCGCTACCCGTATCCTCGCGTACACGAGGAAGGGCGAGCGGGTCGAGGACAAAGATCATCGTGCGAGCCGAGTTCACGTAGGTCAGTTCCTCGGTCCCCTCAAAGGTCGTGAAGCTCTCGCCGGCGGCGTCCATGATCTGGAGTTCAAGTACTTGGCCCGAGGCCTGGGTGAGCACGAAGGGGCGTCCCTCAGGACGCATGGTGTGGATCGTCTTCTCAGTGGCTTGTTCAGATGTCATCGCCTGAGACGAGGCCTTGAGGAAGCCTCGCGCTTCTGTGTTGAGTCCCTTGAGTGAGCCGTTGGAGGAGGACAACTGTTTGCGCGCCGCCGTCATTGCCGCCGCAAAGAACCGCGTCTTGCCCGCGCCAACGGAACCGAAGGCGGGAAGCTGAATCGTTCTGCGTGCACCACTGCCTTGGGCCAGGGGCTCGTCGCAGCTCGGGCACAGCGCGACAAGGATCTTCGAGGCGCCCCTGATCGTCGTCGGCAGATGCGTCCCACACTCACAGCGGCGCTTGATAATTCCCAGCGGGCCCGGGGAGATGTCACGGTGAATGATAGGGCACGCCCGATTTGGGCAGCAGTAGCTCGGCCGTGGATTCGTCTCATAACAGTGAGGGCATTTCACCTGAGCCCGAACACGCATCAGCACGGCGCGATCCCACCATCGGTATGTGATCGTCCATGCCTGCTGGCAGAGGTAGACGGCCCCTCCAATCACGCCCATGACGAGGAGCCACAGGGCGTAGGAGGTGTACATTCCGACGACGAAACCACCGAACGGAGCAGGTACGGCAATCCCCCAGACAAGCTTGGTGAAGGAACCACCCACCTGCTTCGTGCCGATTGGCGTTCCATATGCGTCGTAGCGAATGACCCACTTCGGGGACAAGCGGACCTTTCTCCACGTCGCGCCACGCACCAGCGTGATCTCCCTGTAGACGGCGGCTGCATCACGCACGGCCTGGTAAGGGTTGTACTCGGGCCATGCCTTGTCCCAACCGAAGTGCTTCGTGAAGCCGGCAGGCTGATGTCGGATAACCTGGCGTGCCACGACCTTCTCCGGTGTTGCAATGTCCGGCTTGCTCACCGACCTGCCCATCAGCACGCGGAGCGGAGCGCTCACGCCAACGACCATCCCAACGACGAGAGCGAGAGCAAAAGACGCGAGCATGTAGCACACAATCCAGGCAATCATGCGCATGATCGTGGCGATAATGATCCACGACATGGCGATAACGATGGTCACGGCAATCGCGATCGCAGCCAGTCCACCGTCTCCGTATGATGATCGATTGTTCACTGCGTGCCCTTTCCGTATCCTCCGAGAAGGCCGTTCGTGGCTCGTTCTAGTCGTCTCTTCAAACGGCTTTTCTTCGCCTCCGCCGAGAACGTCTCGAACATCGCGAACGACACTGGATCGATCAGCCCCTCCTTGCTGGCCTGACTCACCTCGTTCCTGCGCGCACGGTCGTCGCACACGTCTACAAGGAAATCCTCGGCTCCCCGGGTACGCGCGGGAATGAGATGGCTTCTGCGAACTCTCAAGGCAAGCGTGACGGCTTGAGCGAGCCCCCGCCTCGTGGATGCGCGACCTGTCAGGGCGACGTGCACGCACCGCCGGGCCCACTCTTCATCAGCTGTGGCGAGGCGCGTCACCGCGCTGGTGTCGGCGCACGTCAGGATGATCCGACCGAGGTAGTCCGCCATCAATGCCGACATCGCCGGGACAGAGGATATGAGCGTCGACAGGTGCGGATTATCCGCGCGCCTACACGCGATGGCTTCCCGGCAGCACTGCTCTGTTGCACAGACCTGCGCCACATACGTTGCCAGTCTCTCGTCACGGATGACGATTCCCGACAGATGCAGGCCAGTCAGCAACTCACGCAGCGCAAGCGCCGGTTCCTGAGTCGCAATCACAGCGCTGACCTGGCGCATGACCCACTGACATGCCGCCCCTGTGAGCTCACGCTGAGTCTGCGCCCACGCGTCAATCAGCGCACAATCGCTCGGCAGCGCCGCGCGGTTCCACACGAGGCGCCAGCTGTCCGGGGGTAGTTTCCTCGCGCCGGAGAGCTGCTCGGCGCGCTGATTAACGGGGAGCGACGCGATCCGCACCGCTTCGTGCCACGCCTCCACGCCGCGGCGCGTCGCCGGTTCAAGGCCGGAACACTGCCCCAGCCACTCCCACGTTCCCCGCGACAACAGTGACAGGTCGCCCGGCGCTCCCCCACTCCAGCGGCGCAAGAGCTCGTCCGCGAGCGCCTGGTCGATCTCGTCGCCATGCGCCCATCTCTCGCGGTCGCGTCCCACGGCAGGGGTGGCTGCCCACGCGCGGGCTAGTCGGCCCACGACGTCGGCACGAGCGGGGGCAGTCAGCGGAGTGTCCATCGTGCGAGCGGCCGACACCACCGCTGGCAGGAGATCGTTCGGGCAATGCTGCGCTGCCTGTGTCAGGAGGACACCGGCCTGCCCCCGCGCGTCGTCGTCCTCCCACCGCAAGCGCGCTTGGGCAGGTGCGGCGGCGAGCGCTGCTACCAAAGCCTCGCTGGCACCCGAGACATCTCGCGAGGATTCGAGTGCCGACATGAGGACGCCGCCCGCCAAATCGTGGCTGTCAGTCCCCACAAGCGCCACGACCGCCGCACCCGCGGCTTCCGCATCGGCGGGAGTCTCAATCGCGCAGGTGACGGCGACGTCCAGCAGTGGATCCCCGTAGAAGAACAGCTCCTCGTCTTGTCCAGCCACCGCCAGGCCTCGCAGCGTTTCCATCACTGTGGCCCAGTCGCCGACACCGCCCCGTTCCTTCGTGAACGAAGCCAGGGCTGAGGCTCGCGTGGCCAGGTCGCGTCCAAGGAACTGCTCCCATCGACGCGCGACCTCGATCGCCGCGAGCGCGTCGGCGGGGTCTTCGTGCAGGAACCAGTCCGCCTGAGTGAGTGCGGACTCCGTCGGGGTGATCGGTGTCAGGACGCGGCGGTCGAGGTCAATGATGGTGACGCCCGCGCGCACCACGCTCGGGTCAGGTTGGGGGCCGAAATCCGGGCTCGCGGCGACAATGTCCGCCTTCGTCGTCATCGGATCGGGGACGAGGCCTCGGATCGAGAGCGACAGGGCGCGTGTGGTCTCCACAAAGAGCGTGCCGAGGGCGATCCACCTGGTGGCCACGGCCTCGTCCGCGGTGATCACGACGAGGCGCTTGGGGTTGTCGGAGGTCACTTCCTCGACCATCGTGAGGAACTGCGCGAAGTGCTCAACTGCCCATGCGTCTGCTCGAATCATGTCGCGCAACGCCTCAGCCTCATACTCGGGGGTGATCGCGAGCGGAGACGGCCACCTGTCGATCCTCTGACCGGGGGCCTTCTCGAGGCGCCAGTTGAGCGCGCCGAACAGCTGCGCAGGTCGCATCATCCCGAAGTCGTCCGGATCGGATGTCGCAATCGCCTGGGTCAGGAGATTTCCCGGGCGGCCGTTGTTGGTGACACCCGTGGAAATACCGCGCGACAGATAGTATCTGCCCGCATGCCCGCAGTACGCGAAGGAGGGCGGGTGATCCAGCGGATCGTGGTCAGCGTTCCATCCCACGACAACGCGGTGAAGCAACGTGTCACGGATGACCTGACGGTCCTGGGCGTTCATCCCCTCAGAGATTGCTTGGAAGTTGAAGCCGTCGATCCCGTCAATGGCCTCGCTGGCCCGCGTGTCAGTGTAGAGCGCGACGTCGAACATTGCGTCACCCCTGCTTCGGCAGGAAGCCGCGCTGCGCCATCAGCCAGAGCAGAGGCTCGGCCACCCTGTGGGGCATGAGGCCGCGTTCGTCCACGCGCTGCATCGCGTAATCCGGTTCCGATCCCAACGCTGACAAGCCGAAAAAGCGGTAGTTTTCGTAGTTTGTTTCGAGCATTGTCAGCAGTCCGTCGCCTCCCCAGTGAGACACCATCGACGCAATGTGATCATGCACGGAGGCACCCTCTGCCTCGTCGTAGTAGCCGAGAGAGGAGGAGGGACGACGGATCGGATTGTTTTCCGGGATATCCGACCAGAATGCGTCGATCTTTGAGATGACAATGGCGACCGGCTGCTTGATTTTCCGGTTGTGCTTCGTGGCCTCGTTCTGACGCATCACCTCCGTGATGGCGTGCAGAACATTTTCCGGCGCTGTCTCGACCCGCTGGTCCTTCGCGGCCGATCCCCGCCCTGCGTTGCCTGGGAAGCTGAAGGGGTCCAAGAGCAGGATGATCCCATTGGTCGCCAGCAGGTAGGTCATGCTGAGTGCGCGTTCGTCAACCGCGAGGTCCTCGCCCGCGGTGTCGTAGAAAGAAAACACCGTCGACGTGAAGTCACCGAACACCGTTTTCGCGATACCGCGTCGTGCCCGCTGCCACTCGAAGACGACGGGGCTTGTCTTGTCGCCGTCGGCCTGTTGCGTCTGCGCTGGCAGCTGACCCAACGGTGATTCCATCTGCTTGAGCAGGCGCTCCAGTCGCACCTCCTGGCCGTTATTATCACCGGCCTTGCACAGGCGAATCGTGTCCCTAAAACGTCGGCCAACCGGCCCATTCATGGCAAGTTCGCGCATGAGGACGGCCAACATGACAGTCTTGCCCGACGAGCGCGCTCCAACCAAGCCAAACAGTGAGGAATCGCTAGAAAAACCGCTCGGCAAACGCGAGTGGCACTGCGGACACAGGCGTACACCCGTGCTCCCCAAGCAATCGGGGCACTGTGTCCTCCTCATATCGCTGAGCAGCGACGTACGGGAAGGCACGAAGGCCGGATAGTACTCTTTAAGGTCGCCAAAGTGGGTGGCGCGCACGCGATCAATATCTTTGACGCATTCCTTCTTGCCAACAGCCGCCCGTCCCGGACAGCGGAAAGCCACCTTCCGCAAATCAATGTCCGTGTAGCAATAGGGGCACGGCGCTGTCACATGCAGCAGGCTCATCGGTCATCCTTTCAGGGACGAGGTGGGGGGATCATTGAGCTGGATCCGCGCGGTTGTGCCCGCGAACAGACGCACCCAGTAGGCCCCCTTGATTGAGGGGACATGAAACGTGCAGGACTGCGTGAGACCCGAGCAGAAGTCCAGTTGCAGTCGGGCAATCTCCTCGCCGTCTTCGGCTCGGGCCGGCATGTAGGGCCCCGTCGACAACACCGCGACCAGTTCCGCCGTGCCGAGGAATCCCTCGCTCGTCACGCTCGCTGTCGCGTTGCGTCCTCCGAAGAAACGCCGGGGCAGCTTGAGCGTGTAAGACATCGTGGGCACCGGCGCGTCCAACTCAACCGTGACCGGCGAACACACCCTCTCACTACCGAGGCCGACAACGACCGTGCCCACCGACACCTCTGTCACCGTATCCGCGTCGGCGATACGAACACCGCCATCTCGCCTGTAGGAGAACTTGTCGATCCTCATGCGTTCCGTGCGCCCGTCGACGCTCGACCACACGACCTCCATGAGGTAATCTCCACTCGGCCAGACCCACGAGACGCCCAGCTGTGACCCGAAGCGTTCCACCCTGACATCACGGGGCGCGGGCGCAGTACCAGCGACGACCGCCCGACCGGCCACGGCCTCGTCCCCATCCCATGTAAGCGGAACATAGAGACACACGCCTGGCTGCTCGTGGAGATCCATCGACTGCCGGTGAGCACTGCTGCGGATCACTCCGACAACCCGTGTACCGTTCAGCTCGTCAAGGCGCTTCACCGTCAGCCGGTCCCCTACCGACACAGGAGCGTCAGCGGGGAGCATCCACACGTCTGTCGTATAACCTGGAATATCCGTCCACTCAGCGCGAATCCCTGGCTTGCGGTTCGGCATCCGTATGTTCCCCAAGCGCAGGTCCTCCACGGGGCGCACGAGGCCGCGCGGAGTCACAGACACC
Organism: uncultured Actinomyces sp.; assembly: GCA_902373545.1. GTDB lineage: Bacteria > Actinomycetota > Actinomycetes > Actinomycetales > Actinomycetaceae > Pauljensenia. The sequence continues at coordinate 15,001 of CABKMZ010000019.1, forward strand.
GCCACCGTCTCCGAGAGCGCGGACCGTCCACCGACAACGTAATGGGCTTGAAGGAGCGCCGTATACGTCTGCCCCAGACGCAGACCATTGAGGCGCTGGCGCCCCTTCGTGGACACCGGAAAGGCACGTCGCGCCCCGTCCGCACCGACAAGCTCCACCGACACTCCGGTCGCCTGATCCGGGGTCCGCCAAAACACGGTTGCCTCCGTTGCCGTCACAACGACTCCGGTCTCGAAGGGGGGCGGCAGCACGGTCACCCGGGCTGTCGCGGGAGCGGAGTACTCACCCCCCTGGCGGAAGGCAAACACCGAGTAGAGGACATCCCTGGCCACCGCAGGTTTCTGGTCGAGAACCTGCTGGTCGCGCACAGTTGACGCGACCTGGAAGCCAGACGTCGGATTCGCGGGAGTACCCGCCTCGCTGCGAACCACCGCAAAACACACGTCGTCGTCCCGAGTGCCCCTCCACGACACGAGCACTCCGCCCTTATCGGGATCGTAAGCGGCACTCACCTCAGCTGGCGGGTCAGGCGGGATCTGAAACAGGAGGTCCGAGATTTCCTCGTCTTCACGGTCGACCGAGCGCGCGTCGATTAACGCCATCCTCGCACCGGCGTAATCCTTCATCGAGAGGGCCCGGCGGTAGGCGTCCATCGCCACGCTCTTGCGGTGTTCTGCGGCCGCGAGTGCCTCCCCCACCTGGGCGGCCAGTGCGCTCATCGCGTCATCCGTGGGGCTGGCGGCCAGCGCGGTGTAGGTCCTGCGCGCGCGTGCGAGAGCACCCGCAGCGATCATGTCCGTGACACTGGCGAGGTCCGGCGTCGGTTCGCTGGTCGGGACACGCGTGAGCAATCGTCGCGCGTCCAGATCTGCCAGGCCGCAGGACGTCAGGCGGCCCAGCGCTAGCGTCGGGGTGAGTCCCTGGCGCCGCAGTCGCTCCGCTTGATCAGCGAACCACGCCAGGACACAGGCGCGCATATCCGCGTCGTTCGAGCACTGTTCTTCGATCGCAGTAAGCGTCTTCTTAGCCATCTCCGAGGCATCATCCGAGCGGGCATTGGCGGCCAACTTCGACTGCCGCAGATCCGCCATATCTATCACGCGACGCCTGTTGGCACCCATGACGGCACTCAGCTCATCGATGACACGAATGTCCGTCGGACGCACTGCACGCTCGTGGAGCACCAGCACATCCACAACGCTTCGATAGGAGGGATGTAACCTGATCTTGGAGGCCAGAGCATCCTTACATTCCTCCGAGACATCGACGCGCGGGCACACGCGGATGCCCTGCCCGGCGGCCGCCGCAGACAAATCACGATCCGTCATCGAAGAACCGATACCGCTGGATGTTGCGGCACGGCGCAAGTCCTCCGCGGTCAGGACGCCAATCGGGTTGTCCTGTTTGAGGGCCCGCACAAAGGCGTCGAGTTCCTCCTTGCCCGCCACCGATGCCTGTTTGTGCACGGCCGCCCACAACGTCGGGTCGTACAAGGACTCCCCCAGCGCCGTTTTCGTGGCCTTGAGCAGCTGACTAATCGTTAGGACGACGGGGATCCTCGATTTGTTAAGAAACATTTCGAGGCTCTTGATGTGTTTCGTCAGTTCAGCGCTCGATATGGTGGGAGTGAGAGCGAAGAGCACGGCGGCATCTGCTTTGGCTAGCGCCTGGATCTGGGCATTGCGGTCGCTCGTGTCGCTCAGCGCTCGTAGCGCGTCCGCGACGGAGGATTGCCAGGCAGTATTAGCCTTGTAGGGCTGAAGGACAGAGTCCCGATAGACTTTTTTGTCGAACACCGTGCTCGTCGCCTACTCCTTCTGATTGTTCCTAGGACCGGGTCGTGATCCCGGCAATCTGCTTCTTCGCTTTTTGCACGTCCTCCTGCGTCAGGATCGATACGGCGGCCTGCGCCCTGAAGGACTTACCTGTCGTCGGCTCGACGAGCACCAACGTGGCGACACCTTCCTCGGAAATCTCCAGGGTGACCTCAAGGGGGTCCCCCTTGCGCATCGGAGGCAGGCCATCAACGGTCGTGCTCGGCCCAGATACCATCGCCTTGTTGTCCGCCGGATTCTCAGACTCTGTTTCGCCGCCCTGCTCGTAGAGGGCAGACTCAACGCTCGTTTGACCATCGAAGAGAATGCCGGCCGTCATCGAGGCAGTGAGCGGTAGCGTCTCGTTCGCGTGCGCAAGGAAATACACATACTGCACGTAGTGACCGGCTGCGTCCTCCCTGGAGAGTTCAAGTCCCAGCCCACGCGACAACACGTTCGTCACCACGGTGCGCCGCGGGCCGAGGCTCGGCAGGGCACTCGATCCCGAGGCAACCTCCCCTGTTCCGGCGTCCATGTCGGCAAATCCAGGAGCGGGGATCTCACCCTGCCCGAAGATTGCCGCACCCTTGGCGACCGACAGATCGAAATCCGTGTTTTCTACGGTGAACCCTGCCCCGGTCAGCGCGTTCCTGATCATGGGCATGCGCGAGGAACCACCGACCAGGAGGTAACGGTCGATCTCCAGGCCGGGGAACTTGGCGCGCGCCGTGTCGATGACTCGGCGCGTAATATCTACCGTCTGGGTCACCAGGTGCGAGGTAGCCGCTTCGAACTCCTCTCGGGTCACTTCGACGCGTTCCTTCTTGTCCTCGTAGCGCAAGAGCAGATTGGTCGACGGTCGCACGGTGAGCATCTTCTTGGCATCCTCGACGGCAACGCGCAGCTCGGTCATGAAGTCATCGTCCATGGAGGGATCGTTATCGTCCTCAAGGCCCGCCTGCGCGATAAAACGCTGCAGGAAGATATCCTCTAGGCACTGGTCCCAGTCGGCGCCGCCAAGTAGCCGGTTGCCATCAATGGCGATGACCTCGACCTCGTCGGCGCGCGTCTTGAGAATGGTTGTATCGAAGGTACCGCCGCCGAGGTCGAAGACGAGTAGCGTCTGTTCTTCCTCCTGACGGGAGCACAGAGCGATGGCGGCCGCAACCGGCTCGGGGATAATACCAACGACATCCAGCCCGGCGATTTCTCCGGCCTGTTTGGTGGCCTGGCGTTCCTGTGTTCCGAAGTATGCGGGAACCGTGATGACGACCTTGTTGATATCCAGGCCGTTCTGGCTGTTCGCGTTGTTGACCAGTTCTTTGAGAATCAGCGCGGAAATAGACTCCGGCGTGTATTCCTGGTCTCTGAATTCGAGGGGGTATTCCTCGCCCATGTGGCGCTTAATAAGGGAGCAGGCGTTGTCCGGGTCGCTCACCTGTGTCTGCTTCGCTTGGCTGCCGATGTCGACAGTTCCGTCATCGTTGAAGTACACAACCGAGGGAGTCGTGTCTTCTCCGACGAAGTTCTTGACGATCTCCGCCATGCCGATGTCACTGATCATGGCCACTGCGGAGTACGTCGTCCCCAGGTCAATGCCATACACCTTGTCGCTCATGCGAGGGTTCCTTCCTGATCTTATTCCTGGTTCGTGTTCGGCTCGTCAACCGAGCTGTCGAGGTCCGCGTCGTAGCGGTAGACGCTCACCTGCGCGGGCAGGAATGCGCGCTCCGCACCCGCACGGACGAGGCCTTGGCGAAGCACCTTTGCGACCGTCCAATCCAGCCCCTGCTCTCCCGTCCGCACAGTCTTGCGAGACGCATGCACAGACCTGTCGAATGGAGCCCCTGGTGCTGCTCCAACGGATTCAACGCCAACGAGGTCAAGTGTCTCGAGAAGCGCGTCGTGGAAATACTCAAACTCAACGTCGGCTCGGTATCCCTCCCCGTGAATCCGTGCAAGCTGCGCAGCGTCCGCGGACTGGGTAACAAGGATGGCAAGTCGCGTCAGTACAGGTCCGAGAAGCTGTTGCACCTGGTCAACCTGCAGGGATTCCACACGGTTCTGCAGCTTGCGCACCAGGTCCTCGTAAAACTCGGAACGATCACTCAACGCTCGCACGTTCTTATCCAAGCCGCCAAGCAGTTCCGCGATCTCAGCGTTCGTGACAGCGTCACCCTCGCTCACCGGAGGGACGCTAGGTGCCTGCCCCCCACCCTCACATGGAATGGAACTATCGAGCGCCTCATTCGCCGCGCTGGGCGAAGGCACGGCCTCCTGGAAGACCTCATCTTGCACGTCAGACACATTTCTTCCTTCAGTTACGGCATTATCGCAATGACCTAAGCTCGTTCTCTGACCACTTATTCTAACTCTTGACGCATATGTGACAGCGACCTCATCCAAACCTTGGACAGCGGCGCAACCGTGCGCAATCCGAGGTGATGGGACCTGTCGCGTTGCTGCGGGATGACCCCGGTATGGAGGACGCGTGTGGGCGGCTCAGGGGCAGCATCATCGACCGCGCGGATGGTCGACCAGAGCAGACCTACACCCGCTTTGACAACGTCGACTCAGAAGTGGTGGCGTCAGCCAGACAGGCGGACGCCTGGGCCCCTTTACTGCGCAGGTTAACCCCACAGGTGGTAGTCCAGGCGGGCCGCCCACGGTGCCACCTATAGGGCCCAGCTGTGCATCATCGGGCTAGTACTGCCACATCTCGGGCCCAGGTGACACCGACAGTCAGCACAGAACCACCCGCCCACGACGAGTCACTCGAGCAACACGTTTTGCCCACCCCCACGTTGGTCGCCACGATCTTCAATACCAATTTTGGCGCACGAGCACGCCGAAAAGTCACCCTTTCAGCAACACGCAGTGTCCTATAATCTCGTAACCTATCCGCGACGTGATGTCCTATCGTGTTATAGGACATCAGGTGTGGGTCGGTGGTCAGTCCCAGGAGCGGCGGACGAATGTGCTCAGTTCAGGGGTGGCCTCATTGGCTCCAGGGGTGGCACCATCGGCCGGACAGGTGGCTGCTTGGGCCCCTTCATGCGCAGGTTAACCCCACAGGTGGTAGCCCAGGCAGGCCGCCCACACTGCCACCAAAAGGGCCCAGCTGCGCAGGAACGGGTTAAGGCGACCAGTAAAAGGGCCCACGCGCACACCAGCCTCCCACCCCTCAGAGGCCAGAGAGCGGGCACCACACAAAAGTCGCACGTAATTTCCTTTGGTCAGTTTTCACTTGCGCCCTGAAACGTTGGAATTGCAACATCACTATTTCAATTCTTCAAAGGTTGACAGGGAAATTACGTGCGACATTGTTCAGCAACCACCCACAAGACCTGACCGGACCTGCCCGCACGACGGGCGCCGCAGGAAGCGGCACCCCGCACCCAGAAGCCAGGCACACAGAATCCACACACAGGGCACAATGCAGTATTGACAGGAACGAGGCAAACACGACCAACTAAAAAAGTGACTTTCCCGCGCGACAAAGCCGAAAAGTCACCCTTCCAGCAACACGATCTGTCCATCCTCATAGTTGGTCCCAACCAACTAAAATACCGACTTTCCCGCACCAGAAAGCCAAAAAGTCACCCTTCCAGCAACACGTAGTGTCCTATAACCCCAGTGTCCTCTAACCCTGGCTATCCGCATGCTCGTAACCTATCCGCGAAGCGGAGCGCGTCCGGGCAAATAAAAATCCGACATCCGCTATCGGATGTCGGCCTGTGGTGGAGCTAGGGGGATTCGAACCCCCGACCTTCTCATTGCGAACGAGACGCGCTACCAACTGCGCCATAGCCCCAAGGACGGATATACCTTAGCACCCTCCGTAGTCTTCACGCAAGCCGACCGACATCAGCACGCCTTCGCACCGTAGCCTTCGCACCGTAGCTACCGCGCCGTAGCTGCCGCACCGAAGATTCCACATAGAAGACGATATCGAGCAAGACACCCCACTCCCCCAGCGCCGCCAAGGTGTAGCGAACGAACCGCGCCGCGAGCCAGGTGGCTCGCGGCGCGGCATCAGCAGCTATGCGGCTCCCTACTGGGCTCGGCGCGCGTCCAGGACGGCGTCCAGGTCCAGGGCGACGATCTGGTCGGCGACGACCTCTTCGGTGGAGCGAGCCCCAACCTGGGCGGTCTGCGCGATGGGGCGCGCGGGGATGGCCGCCGTGATGCGCGGAATGCCGCGCAGGTCGGTGTCGGCGTGGACGATGCGGCCGCGCACGCGGTCGCGGGAGGCGTAGGTCGGCGCTGGGATCGGGGCGACCGTCCATGCGCGCGCGGGGGTATCAGCAACCTCGACGGCCTCGGGGACCTCGACGTTGAACACGAGGGAGGGCACGGAGCCAGTCGTCGGAGCGGACTCGGAGGCCGCAGGTGCGACATCAGACGACACGGACGCGCGCGGGGCAGCCACGGCCTCGTCGCGCGTAAACGAGCTCTGCGCGGGACGGGCCTTCGGCGCGGAGGCTGCGGGGCGTCCACCGCGCACGTCGGCGCGCAGCTTGGTCAGCAACTCAACCTCGCGCTCGGAGGCGCGCTGCGAGCGAATAGCCGCGACGCGGGAGGTCGACAGCGAGGCAACGAGAGCGGCGATCGGCAGGGCAATCCACGCCCAGGCGATCGAGGTTGCGGCAATAACGATGCCAAGGATCACGGTGGAGAGCGCGCACACGCCGGTGATGACCATGCGGCGGCGTCCCGCGGCGCTCTCGGCGGCGAGGCGCGCTGCGCGGCGGGCGCGCAGCCGGGCGATGTCTCGGACCGCCTTATTATTGCGGCGATCGATGACGGGCCGGGTACGTCCAGTGGTGGCCGTGTACATGCTTCCTCCGCTCGTCAGTGCGCGCCGAGCCAGGATCGTTCCACTGGCGCGATCGCACATATCTAATTCTGACGCATTCGTACGAATCATGCGCAGGCTCGGGGAGAATCGGTCAATTTCACGAGACTCAACGATGGCCATTCGGCGCGCGACCAACTGCGGTACGGTCGCGAGAAGCGAGACGAATACCGCTGCGATGACGAGTCCACCAATTTCCACCCCCTCAACGTAGGGTGGTTTGTGAGTAGCAAGTTTGCTCATATTGGGCGTGTCGGACTCTCAAACCTGACGGTAAGTTCTGAATCGATAACAACTATCACAGGAGTAACACGTGCCCCACCAGTATCGCCGAGGCCGGGGCAGTCAGCGCTCGACAGCCGCCCTTTCGGGACCCAATGTGAGACTGTCGTCAAACATGCCACCCTCTCCACACGAGAACACGACATTTCTCCCAAACGGTAGGGAACAACGGCGGACACCCACGCCTCGGGCCAGCATCCGCGCGGCGCCGACGTGCCGACACCACGCACACCGTCAAACGCGGCCCACACACCCGCGCCCGCGCACTCAGCTAATCGCCGAGCTCCCCCAGCGCCGCCGCACGAGCCCACCCTCAGGCAGCGACTCGGCATCGATAAAGAACGCCACATGATCGGCCCACTGGCCCGCAATGTGCATGAAGCGGGGACGCAGCCCCTCCTCGACCAAGCCGAGACCTCGGCACACGCCCAACGAACGCTCATTCTCCGGGCGCACGCACACCTCAACCCGGTGCAGGCCGAGCTCCCCCACCACCAGATCAAGGACGAGCGCAGCAACCAGGGAACCCAGGCCTCGTCCCGCCCAATCCGACACGATCCAGTAGCCCAGCATCCCCGACGACATCGCACCCCAGTGCACGTTGGAGACGGTGAACTGGCCGACGAAACACCCATCGATCAGTACGCCAAAAACCAGGCCGGTGCCCTCGCGATGGTCGCGCTCGGCGCGGCGCATGTACTGCGAGAACGTGGGGATATGCTCGAGCGAGTCCGGAGGCAACGTCGCCTCCCACGGGCGCAGCCAGTGCCCGTCGGCGCGACGCACCGCATCGAGCGTCCGATGCTCCTGGCCGCGCACGGGACGCACGACGAGCTCGCGCGGGTTCGCGCTGCCGGGAGGGCCCGGACGTAGGAAACCGCGCCCGACCGGGTCAGCGACGCGCAGCGTGAGCATGTCGATGTCGCGCCCCCACACGCACCTGGAGCGCCGCAGGAAGCAGATCATTCGAGGACCAGGCACTGGAGGGTGTCCCCAGCGCGCACGTTCGTGACATCCTCGGGGACGACCGCCAGCGCGTTCGAGTCCGCGAGCGCGGACAGCAGCAACGAGGCCGGGGTTCCCATGACGGAAGCGTTGTAGCCGGCGCGCGGGGAGCCGGTCAGGCGCACGCGAACGAATTCACGGCGGCCGCGCGGGGAGTACCAGGAGCGGTCGATGACGGCGCGCACGACGGGGCGGTTGACGGCGGTCCAGCCCTGCATGTGACGCAGGGCGGGGCGCACGAAGACCTCGAAGCAGACCTGGGCGGAGACGGGATCGCCGGGCAGGCAGACGATCGGAGTGCCGGGGCGCCCCTCCTCGGCGCCGACGGTGCCCACGCCCATGATGTGGCCGGGCCAGGCGGCGACGCTGTCGAAACGAACCGTGCCGAGCGCCCCGAGGACCTCGCGGACCGTGTCGCCGCTGCCGTAAGAGATGCCGCCGGTCGTCAGGACGAGGTCGGCGCGCACCAGCTGGTCCTCGATCGTTTCGCGCAGGCGGCTTCGCTCGTCGGGGACGGCCGCGACGCGGAAAGTTTCGGCGCCGGCGTCAGCAACGGCGGTGGCCAGGGCGTGACCGTTGGCGTCGAAGACGGTGCCGGGGCGGGCCTCGCCGCCGGGTTCGACGATCTCGTCGCCGATGGAAATGATGACGACGCGCGGGCGCGGGTGGACGAGCACGTGGTCACGGCCCACGCCGGCCAGGAGCGCCATCTGACGCGCCCCGATACGCGTGCCAGCGCGCAGCACGGTGTCACCCTGCGCAACGTCCTCGGCGCGGCGGCGGATATTCTCTCCGCTGGCCGGGGCGGTGCGCAGGGCGACCTGAGCGACTCCGTGGTCGGTGAACTCGAGGGAGACCACGGCCTCGGCGCCCGAGGGCATGGGCGCGCCCGACGCGATACGGATCGCGGTGCCGGGCACGAGGGCGGCGGGATCGACGGCCCCGGCGCGGATCTCCTCGGTGACGGGAAGCGTCACCGGCGTCTCCAGGGTGGCTCCCTCACAGTCGCGCACGCGCACGGCATACCCGTCACACGCGGACAGGTCAGCGACCGGGAGGTTGAAGGGGGCCTGCACGTCCTCCGCGAGCACGCAGCTCACCGCGTCGGCGAGCTTGACGTCGAGCGGGGGCACCGCGTGAGCGACGGCCTGGCAGTCCTGGTAGAAGTCGGCAACGCTTCGCATGGTTCTCAGTCCTCGAGCTTGGAGCGCAGGAACTCCCTGAGTTCCCCTCCAAGCGCCGGGTCCTCAAGGGCGAGCGTGACGTTAGCTTCGAGGTAGCCGAGTTTGTCCCCGGTATCGAAGCGTCGCTCGTCGATGACTACACCGTACAGCCCTCCACCCTGTTCTTCGGGGAGGTCAATCATGCGCGCGTACCCATCTGTGAGCTGATACTCACCGCCGGCACCGGGCTCGATGTTTTCGAGGGCCGTGAACACGGCCGGGTCCAGCAGGTAGCGGCCGACGACCGCGTACTCGGACTTGACTTCCTCGAGCGGGGGCTTCTCGGTGACGTCCGTGATGCGCATGAGCTGGCCTTCCTCGAGGTCGACGCCCTCGGGCACGGGCAGCACCTCAACCGCGGTGGAGGCGTAGGCCGTGGCCTGCTCGGGGGTGACCTTCAGCAGGGCGACAACACTACCGCCGAGCGCCTCGCGGACCTGGATCATCTTGCGCAGCAGCTGCGAGCCGGGCTCCATAAGGTCGTCCGGCAGCAGGACCGCGAAGGGGGCGTCGCCCACGTGGGACTTGGCCTGCAGGATCGCGTGGCCCAGGCCCAGGGGGTGCCCCTGGCGCACGGAGTGGACGCGCGCGTACTTCTTGTACTCGTTGACGTACTCGAGGGCCTTTTCCTTACCGGCCTTCTCGAGGTCGGCCTCGAGGCCAGGTTCAGCATCGAAATAGTCTTCGATGGCCTGCTTACCCGCGCGGGTGACAAACAGGACATCCTCAATGCCAGCGTCGGTGGCCTCGCGAACGATGTACTCGATCGAGGGGCGGTCGACGACGGGGAGCATCTCCTTGGGGACCGACTTGGTGATGGGCAGGAAGCGGGTTCCGCGACCGGCCGAGGGAACGACAGCGTGCACGACGGGCTGGTTTTTATCTGACATACTGCAAGGGTAGCGAAGAAACCGCCCGAAAGGGAGACGATGGCCACAAAAACAACTCTCCGCGCGGAGATTCGCGCTCGCCGCAGGGCTCGCCGCGCTGCCGCCGCGGCCGACACCATCACGCCCCCCTCCAAAACTAACCAAGCGCACACCTTCGTACACCACCGCGCCGAGGCGGCAGGAATCGCCTCGCAGGTACGCGCCCTGGCCTCGTCAATGGGCGGAGTCACCCTGCCCGCGCTCTTCGCGCCCACGCCCCTAGAGCCCGACATGTCCCTCGCGCTCGGGTTGTTCCCCCGCGCGCTCCTGCCCATCCTCCTCGACGAGGCCGGGGCAGCCCTGCCGGGACCGCGCTGGGGCTTGTGGGAGGCTGGGCAGGCGTTGGTAATGCCAGGGCGGCCTCCCGCTCAGCCGTCCGGTCCTGCGCTCGGCGCGGATACGCTCAAGAAGGCGGATCTGATTCTTGTCCCGGCGCTGGCGGCAAGCCCGGACGGGACACGCATGGGCCAGGGCGGAGGGTGGTACGACCGCACGCTCCCCCACCGCACGCCTTCGACGCCGGTGGTCGCCGTCGTCTTTGACGACGAGGTGCTCGCGCCGGGAACGATCCCCCGTGAGGGCCACGACGTGCCGATCGACGCTATCATGACGCCCACGCGCACGATATGGGTCCAGGAGTGCTAAGAAAGCCCCATACAACGACCGGCAATTTACTTGACACTCGTTTGTCACGCAGCTCTCAGAGATTACATTTCGGCTCAATTTCAGCAATCTTTGACCGAATTACAGAAAGTGCGACGAACATTACTCCCTAAGCACTATCTTTCAGACCAAAGTCCCCCTAATGTTCTCCGTGGTAACAGCGCGCCCGCGTGGCGTCAGGCCCCGGCGGCTCCGGCCCGCCACGCCGATCCTCTCGGCGATCCAGTCTTGTCGGCAAAGCCGACCTGTCACACAGGAGATCCCATGCTTCAGGGCTTCAAGGAATTCATCACTCGCGGCAACGTCATCGAGCTGGCCGTCGGTGTCATCATCGGTGGTGCCTTCAAGAACATCGTCGACGCCCTCGTTAACGGCGTTATCAACCCTCTCATCGCTGCCGCCGTCGGCAAGCCGGACTTCTCGAAGGCCTTCATCGTCACGTTCCATGGCACCGACATTACGTTCGGTGTTCTGCTGACCGCTGTCATCAACTTCCTGATCATGGCATTCGCGCTCTACTTCTTCCTCGTGCTGCCCATGAACTACCTGGCCAAGCGCATGAAGAAGTCCGAGGATGCGGCCCCCAAGGAGGTCTCCGACGAGGTCAAGCTCCTCACCGAGATCCGCGACGCTCTCGCCAGGGGCGACCGCGCCTGATCCTTGCCCCCTCTGGGGATAGCGGCGGGGCCGATACACATCGGCCCCGCCGCCTTTTTGTATCCACACGCCGACGTGTCGTACCCTCAACGCTGCAATGCGCCTCAGCACGCCTCAACGCAGCACACTGCCGCGCCGCAGCGCTGCGATGCGCCGCTGCACACTGCCGCGCTCCCCAAATCTCGCACGTAATTTGGGTACCCTTACTTTTCTGAGCACCCCAACAAACCGCATGATTCCAACGATGCGACTTCAAAATTTGAAATAGTCCGGGGGGAATTACGTGCGACTTTTTTGGGGAACCATGTCAGGGTCCTACACCTCGCAGGGGTCTACACGTCGCAGGGCCCTGCACATAACCGGGGCATCGGATCAACGCCCCGGCGCGGGCGCCGAGCGTGCGGTCGCTGCCCCGGCCGCCAACGCACACGGATAGGAAATCACCATCCGGATAGGTAACGAACACGCGGATAGCCTAATAACCTATCCGCGTGCGCATAACCTATCCGCATCGCACCCAGGCGCCAGGAATGAGACGAGCGAAACGCCCCTGCAGCCACGCGCAGCATGGTTCTACGCGCGCGCCTGGGCGTGCGGGGGCACGTTGTCGAGCAGGCGCGCGTCGTTGGCTCCGTCGCCCCGGTCGGGGGCGTCGGCCATGGAGCCGGGGCGCGTGTCCTCGGGCCGAACGCGGTCTTCCCAGGAGGGCGGCAGGCCCTCGGCGATGAGACGCCGGTCCACGTCGGACACGAAGCGCGCGACGCGGCGGCGCTTGCGCGGAGCGGGCTCACTCATCGCCGTAGCCCTCGTCGTCCGCGTCGGCGGCGTTGGACGCGGGCTTGGTACGGCGTACGACGTTGCCCAGGACAGCATCGGACTGGAAGCCGCGGCGCGTGATGCCCAGGGCCACGCGCAGCTCTTCGGCGGTCTCCAGGTCGGTGCGCTCCACGCCGTCGGAACGCACCCAGGTGGCCATCTCGTCGAGCTGGTCGTCGGAGTAGGCAGCCAGGGGCAGGCCCTTGGCGATCGCGGGTCGGGGCCCACGGTGCTCCTCGGAGGCGCGTTCCTTGCGCTTGATCTCCAGGAGCATGCCGGTGGTGTCCTCGTCGGCCTTCTTGCGGCGCTTGGATTCCTCGTCGAGGCCGTCGTCCAACATGGGCGGGCGCGGCTTGGCGGCGGCGGGGGCCTCGTCAGGATTGTTCGCCGAGGCCGGGGCGTGGTCCTCGGAATCGGCGCGCTCCTCGGGATCGACCGGGTCGGTACGTTCCTCAGATTCGGTGCTGTCGTCAGCCTCGTCGGAGGCGGTCGGAGCTTCGGCAGGGGCCTCGTCCGCGTCGTCGTCGCTCACGCGCTCGGGTACGGCGACGGCGGGGACGTCGGCGTGAACCTGCAGCTCGTCGAGGGCGTCCAAGACTGCGTCGACGATCGCGGAGCATTCCTTTTCCGGGTCGATGAACAGGGCCATGGACAGGGCGGTGTAGACGTGCCAGCCCTGGGCTTCGAGCCAGCGGGGTCGGGCGCGGTCGCGCACGCGCTGGCTGGGTTCGGCCAGGTATTCCTCGTCGTCGGTGAGGACCGCGAGGAGAAGGCGTCCGGGTGAGGCCGGGTGTCCGATGGCCAAGGGGACGCGCATGCCGCCGGGGATGCCGACGTTGGCGACGACCTCGAGGCCTCGGGAGTACAGGTGGTCGGCGAGGTCGACGAGCAGGCGGTCGGGTTCCCCGGCCAGGACCGGCCAGGCGTCCATGCCTTCGCCCGCGTGCCCTTCGGCGATTTCGAGGAGGTCCATGAGCATCCGCGAGCCTGCGTGGTGCAGTCGGTCGCGGTCGATGTCTTCGCTGTGCAGCGAGGACACGAGCGTGAGGTCGCCGCGCACGACGCGCAGCACCTCGGCCAGGGCGTCGGCTCCCTCCTCGGTGGACAGGATGCCGAAGTCGTGGATGACGCGTCCGTGGGGGGTCTTCGCGAAGCCGACGGACAGGATCAGGGACTCGCGCGTGAGTCCGAGCGCCTCGGTGGGGCCGACAACGACGAAGGGTTCGGGGGTTGCGGGGTCGAAGAACGAGGCCAGGCCGGGCTCGTCGGAGCGCACGGCGTGCAGCGCTTCCTTGATGCGCCGCGCGTGACGGTCGGACATGGCGACGACGGCCAGGGAGCGCTCCGGGGATTCCACGGCGTGCTCGATGACGGCGTCGACGACGGCACGCACTTCGGCCGTGGTCGATTCGATGGCGTGGGCACCGGGGGCGGGCATGCCGGTGGCCTCGACCCAGCGGGCGGACACGGGCGCGTTGGCGGCCGTCCACGGCACGGGGATGCCCGCGTGCTCGTAGCCGTAGCGGGCGAGCAGCAGCGCGACCTGGTCGTTGAGGCGGCGCGGGCCGGGCTCGACGCGTAGGGTCGGCAGGACGGAGGCCAGGGTGCGTGTCGCGCCGTGCTCGGAGGCGACCGCGAGGTCGTCGATGACGACTAGCTGGTGGCCGCGCGCAATGATGGGGGCCAGCTCCGCCAGGGGCAGCCCGTCGGCGCCGTCCAGTACGACCATGTCGAGGGTGCGGCCGGTGGGCGCCAGCATCGGCACCATCGCGGGGACCGTCATGAGGACGGGCAGCAGGTGGCGTACGAGCGGGTAGGCGATAAGTAGCTCGAGGTCGGAGGGCGCCGCCCCGTCCTCGAGGAGTTCGCGCAGCTCCTCGTACTGGCTGGGGCGAGCGGCCAGGGCGTTCGTGCGAATGCGGCGCACGCCCGTGATGGCCTGCGGGATGAGCGAGGCCACCTGGGCCTCGTCGAGGTCGCGTCCTTCGCGGGTCAGTTCCTCGAGGGAGGCGGGGTCGATGCCGCCGAGCGCGGGCTGGGCCGCGAGCATGGCGCGCAGCAGGGAGGCCCACCAGGCCAGGTCGAGCTCGGTGTCGATCTGGTTGTCGGCCACGGCGCGGTCGGCCAGGTCCTGGGCCAGCTTGTCGAGGCCGTGGACGGCCAGGCGCGAGCGCATCTCGAGGCGCGCGGGGATGTCGCGGGCGGCGGAGGTGTCGCCCGCCCACTTCTCGATGAGGGCCGACAGGCGCTGCAGGTGGGTGGCGACCAGGTCGGGTTCCTCGGCCACGAACACGGGGGCGATGGCGTCGAGGTCGTCGCGCACGGCGTCGGTCAGGGCCGAGATTTCTCCGATCTTGGCGGGCAGGATCGGCCAGGAGTCGTCGCCGCACACGGCGCACCAGGCGTCGCGGC
>CABKMZ010000020.1 GCA_902373545.1 uncultured Actinomyces sp.
GCCTGTCCTACCTGTCTCTCGACCGCGCGTCCTCGACGCTGTCCAACGGTGAGCGCCAGCGCATGCAGCTCGCCCGCGCGGTGCGCAACCGGACGACCGGGGTCCTCTACGTCCTCGACGAGCCGACAATCGGCCTGCACCCCTCCAACGTCGACGGCGTCCTGGCGATCATCCGGGAACTCCTCGCCGACGGGAATTCCGCTGTCGTCGTCGACCACGACACACGTGTCCTCGCAGCCGCGGATCACCTGATCGAGATCGGACCCGGAGCGGGAGCGGACGGCGGTCGCGTCATCTTCCAGGGCCCCATCAACGAGGCCTCCCACGCCCCCGCGTCCCGCATCGGCCCGTACATGGCGGGCTCGCGTCGGGTTGAGCGTGCAGCGGGGGATTCGGATCGGGGCGCGGATATCGACGGGCGCGGTGCGCTTCACCTGGAGACTAACCAGATCCACACGGTCGCGCCCCTGAGCGTGGACATTCCGCTGGGTTCGTTGACGGCCGTCACGGGCGTCAGTGGCTCGGGTAAGACGACGCTCGTGCTGGAGTCGCTGGTTCCCGCGCTGCGTGCGCGCCTTGCTGGTGAGCCTTTGCCCGTGCACGTGCGCGACGTGGACGCCGCTGGCATTTCTCGCGTGAACCTGATCGACGCGACGCCCATCGGAGTGAACGTGCGCTCGACCGTGGCCACGTATTCCGGGGTGTTGGACGAGCTGCGCCGCGCGTTTGCTCGCACCGAGGAGGCGACAGCCGCCGGCCTGAAGGCGGGCGCCTTCTCGTACAACACGGGTTCGTTGCGCTGTCCCACATGCGACGGGACCGGGCAGATCACCCTGGACGTGCAGTTCCTGCCGGACGTGGACATCGAGTGCACAGATTGTCGAGGGAGCCGCTACGGCGCGCAGGCTGCGTCGATTCTCCGCGATGGGTTGAGCCTGCCCGACATCATGGCAATGAGCGTCGACGAGGCCCGGGTTGCCGTGCGCGGACTCAAGAAAGCAGGCGCTCTCCTCGAGACCCTGGCCGGCCTTGGTTTGGGCTACCTGACGCTCGGCGAGGCGACGCCCGCTCTGTCAGGCGGCGAGGCGCAGAGGCTCAAACTGGCCTCGGAAATGGGACGCCGCCAAGACGGCACGCTCTTCGTTTTCGACGAGCCGACCATCGGCTTGCACCCCGATGACGTGCAGGTCCTCATCGACGTATTGCAGCGCCTCATTGACCGCGGTGCGACCGTCCTCGTCATCGAGCACGACCTGGACCTGATCCGTTGCGCTGACTGGGTCATCGACATGGGCCCGGGCGGAGGCATCGAGGGCGGGCGTATCGTCGCTGAGGGCACGCCCGGGGACATCGCGGCGTCCGAGGCCTCAGTGACGGGCCGCTATCTGCGCTGACGGGGTCATCATTACCGGCTCGGCGCGCCCGGGCTGGTTGTGGCGGTGAGTGGTTCGGTGTGCCAGTTCCGCGTTTGTTCTTGTGTGTTGGGGCACTGCACCCGATCCGTAGGCAATGCACCTCTTCTGTTCGGGTGCAGCGCCCCATATCGGGTGCAGCGCCCCTGTAAGACCCAGCTGTGCATTGAGGAGCTGCGGGTGCGACCCATAGGACCCAGCTGCCAGGCTCCGGGCCGGAAGAGCTCACGAACAAGGCAAAATGTAGTGCCCGGCTGCCGTGAGGCAGCCGGGCACACTTACGTCGTGATCAGATCACTTGACGATGACGACTCGCAGGAAGCGGGGGCCGTGCACGCCGTTGACGCGGACCAGCTCGATGTCGGAGGTCGCCGAACCGCCGGCGATCCAGGTCATCGGACGGGTCGGGTTCTTTCCGAGGATGTCCACCGCCTGGGGGACCGTGGGCACGATGTCGGAGGCCTTGAGGACGACGACGTGGGTGTCGGGCACGAGCGAGATCGCGCGGCGACCCTGGTCGGGCTCACCGTCGAGGACGATGGTGCCCGAGATGGAGATCGCGACGCGGCAGCGCGTGACGACCGCGTCGATCTCGTCCAGCTCCAGCGTCGGGATGGCCTGCTCGCGGCTGTCCTCGCGGACCGTGCGGCCGTCGCGGGCGGCGGCCTTCTTGAAGGCGTCGTCCAGGCCGGTGGGGACCACGACGGAAGAGGCCTTCTGGTCGGCCAGGAACGTCGAGATCGCGTCGGCGACCTCGGACTCCTTGGAGACCACGACGACCTTCGCCGAGTAGTCCTCGAGCTTCTCGATCATTTCCTCGATGACGGCCTGCGAACCGGGTGCGTGCTCGGTGGAACGAATGTAGTCGCGGGGGATCGGGCGCACGGGACGGCCCTGCTGGGAACGGGAGATGGCGTCGCGTGCGCGCGCCAGAATCGCGGTCTTCGCGTCCATGGTGGTGGTCATGTCACGCCTCCTTCTGGGTCGTGCTGGTGGTCATGCCGTGTTCGGAAGCGAGCGGGAGTCCCGTTGCTGGGCGGTCCGTGCGCGGCGCGTTGGCGTCGGAGCCCTTGTGGGTGCGCTTCCACCACTCGCGGAAGGTTTCCTTCGGGGCGACCGGCAGGTCGCGGGCGCGCGTCCACAGCGAGGCCGGGAACGGCAGTGCGCCGATGGAGCCCTTCTTGGCGAACAGGCGGGTGGCCTTCGCGCCCTTTCCGGCGGCCTTCCACAGCGTCGCGTTCGTCATCATCGGGGTGGTCGCGCCCATGGCGAGGTCCCACACGTCGGGCACGAGGTTGCGCTTGACGTCAACCGTGCGGGCGCGCATGTGGATGAGGATCGTCGGGATGTCGATCTTGACGGGGCAGACCTCGCCGCACGCGCCACACAGGGAGGACGCGAAGGGCAGGGTGTGCACCGGGTCGTCTTCGGCGAGGCCCTGGGTGAGCTGCGGGGTGAGGATCGCGCCGATGGGGCCCGGGTAGACGGAGCCGTAGGCGTGACCGGAGGTGTGCTGGTAGACCGGGCAGATGTTCATGCACGAGCCGCAGCGGATGCAGGCGAGGGCTTGGCGGCCGATCGGGTCACACAGGACCTTGGTGCGGCCGTTGTCCATGAGGATGAGGTGGAATTCCTGGGGGCCGTCGCCGGGGGTGACGCCCGTCCACATGGAGGTGTAGGGGTTCATGCGCTCGCCGGTGGCGGAGCGGGGCAGGAGCTGGGAGAAGATCTCCACGTCCTGGAAGCGAGGAACCAGCTTCTCGATGCCCATCAGGGTGATGAGCGTGTCCGGCAGGGTCAGGCACATGCGGCCGTTGCCCTCGGACTCGAAGATGGAGACTGTGCCGGTTTCCGCGATGCCCATGTTGGTGCCGGAGACGGCGACCTTGGCGTGCAGGAACTTCTTACGCAGGTGGGCGCGGGCCGCGGCCGTCAGCTCGGTCGGGTCGTCGGAAAGGTTGCGGGGCGCGTCCTCCATGCGATCCAGGAAGATGCCGCGGACCTCGGAGCGGTTGCGGTGGATCGCGGGGACCACGATGTGGCTGGGCATGTCGTCGGCCAGCTGGACGATCATCTCGGCGAGGTCGGTCTCGCGAGCGCTGATGCCCTCTTCCTTCAGGAACTCGTTGAGGTTGGTTTCCTGGGTGGCCATGGACTTGACCTTGACGATCTCGTCGACGCCCTTGGACTTGATGATGTCCGCGACGATGCGGTTGGCCTCGTGCTTGTCGCGTGCCCAGTGGACGATGCCGCCGCGGGCGGTCACGTTGCGCTCGAATTCCTCAAGCAGCTCGGGCATGCGCGAGGCGACCTCGAACTTGACGGCCTCGGCAGCGCTGCGCAGGTCCTCCCAGTCGGGCATTTCCGCGACGCGCTGTCCGCGCTTGGTGCGGATCGTGCGGGTGGCGTGGCCCAGGTTGCGGCGCATCTGGGTGTTCGCCAGGGTCTTGTGAGCGCCCTGCGGGAACGTGGGACCCCAGCGGAGGGTGTCCTCGGGGATGGTGACGGTGGTGCGCCAGCCGCCGGTGTGCGACTCGGGGGCGGAGGGCATTCCGATGAACGTTGCGGTCATGTCAGATCACCTGTGCGCTTTCGGGTGCGAAGGAGATGTTGCCCTCGAAGGGCTGGTCCTTGGTGGATGCCAGGATTTCGGCGAGGTGCATCGGGCGGATGCCCGAGTTGAGGCGGGAGAGGCCGCCGCCGACGTGCATGAGGCAGGAGTAGTCGCCCATGACGAGGACCTCGGCGCGCGTGGACATCACGTTGGTGACCTTGTCCGCGAGCATGGAGGTGGAGGTCTCAGAGTTCTTCATGGCGAAGGTGCCACCGAAACCGCAGCAGACCTCGGCGTCGGGCAGGTCGACGAGGGTCAGGCCTTCAACGTTGCGCAGGAGGCGGTAGGGGCGGTCGCCGACCTTGGCGATACGCAGCGAGTGGCACGTCGGGTGGTAGGTGACGGTGTGGGGGAAGTAGGCGCCCACATCCTCCAGGCCGAGAACGTCGGTGATGAGCTCGGTCAGGTCGTAGGTGTGCTGGGCGATGAGCTGGGACTTCTTGGCCAGCTCGTGGTCGCCCACGTGCTCGGCGACGACCTTCTGCTCGTGGCGCGCTGCACCGGTGCAGGAGCCGGAGGGGACGACGATGGCGTCCCACTGGCCGTCGAGCACGGGCTCGAAGGTCTTGACGTGGTTGCGGGTGATCTTGGCTGCGTCTTCGAAGTAGCCGGTGTTGGCGTGCATCTGTCCGCAGCACACCTGGTCTTCAGGGAAGACGACTTCGTGGCCGAGGCGCTCGAGCAGCGTGACTGTCGCCTGGGCGGCCTGGGGGAACATGACGTCTGCCAGGCAAGTGGAGAAAAGAGCGATACGCACTGGGGATCCTTCCTCGTGGGTGCTGTCGCTCATCAGTATGGCTGGGTCCGAGGTCCCGGGAGACCAATTGTGTGGGGCCTTCGGTGGGTGTCTTTCGGGAGTGGCGTTATCTCGCGGAAAAGTCAGGACATAGGGATCGTGAAAAGTTGGCTCTGGGAGGGGTGTTTGGGACCTCTGGGACCCGACTTAGAACAAGGAGATCTTGCGTTTATCGTTTCTTTATCGTCGCGTGTCCTCACAGGGAAACCCGGGCCTCGTTCATGGATGTTTCATGGACGAGGCCCGGGCTGGGTTCTTGGGGGCGTGGCGCGGCCTTCCGGGATGCGGCGGGGTAACGCCAGCGAAGCAATGGGGCGTGGCGCGGTCAGCCGGTGGTGCCCTCACCGGTGACGATAATGAGGTTGCAGTCCGCGGAGGCCGCAAAGTCGGTGACCGTGAACGACCCCCAGTCCGAGTAGATACCGTTCGCTTTCGTCTGGAGGACGGTGTTTGCGTGGTCGGCGGGGATTGTGACGAAGTGGCAGTCCTGGGGGACGTACTGGTAGAGGCCTGGGTAGATGCCGGGCAGCAGGGTGTTGTTACCGGTGGCGCCCTCGCTGAGCTTCTGGATTGACTCGGGAGCAACGGTGGCGACGCCGGTCACCCAGAAGTGGTGGTCGGGGGAGGGCAGTCCGCGTCCCTCAGGGAAGTTGGCCGCCGCGACGTGTCCCTCTGTTGCGCCGATGGTGGGCATGCGCTCGTTGAAGGAGTCGGTACGCTCCTGAACCTTGATTTCTCCGTCGGTCTTGTAGGTGAATTCGGCGAAGCGCGGGTCCTCGGGGAGGCGCCCGCGGGACGAGGTAGAACCGAAGGGGTTGCACGCGGCGGTGAGTGCTACGACGGCGCCCAGTGTGACGATCAAGCGGAGGGGAGTCTTCACAGAAGCTGGCCTTCCTGGTCGGCGGGGAAACAGCGGGCGTCGCTGCGGGCTCATTGCTTCGAGACTACAAGGATGGGGGAGACGAAAGCAAATAGGACGGGGCCCCGAGAACGCAAGTCTCTCGGGGCCCCGCCTGTGCGATGAAGCTGCTCAGTGCGGCATGTAGGCGCCCAGCCAGCCCTGGGAGGCGACGAACACCAGGATGCACAGGACCAGAAGCAGTCCGATCGAGTAGGGGGCGGCCTTCTTAAGGATCTCCGCGTCCGATCCCTCCGAATCCACGGAGGTCGCGGCGATCGCCAGGTTCTGCGGGGACACGATCTTGCCGATGCCGCCGCCGATGGTGTTGGCGGCCAGCAGGATGTTCGGATCGAGGCCGGCGCCCGCGGCGGCGGTGGACTGCAGGTTCGCGAAGAGCGCGCCCGCCGAGGTCGCGGAGCCGGCGACGGCCGTTCCGATCCAGCCCAGGATGGGGGAGAGGAAGGCGAAGGCAGCGCCCGTGGTGGCCAGGGCGGCGCCGATGGAGGTGGTCTGGCCGGAGAAGTTCATGACGAAGGCGAGAGCCATGACGGAGGCAATCGTCAGGATCGCCATGCGCAGCGAGTAGATGGTGCGCGGCAGGACCGTGAACATCTCACCGACCGAGGTCTGGAAGCGCCCGTTCGAGGAGTTCGTGCCGTACACGATGGCGACGATGATACCGGTGACAAAGATCCAGGTGCCGGGGTTGGACAGGATCTGCAGCGAGTAGATCGCAGCGGTCGAGGGCGTTCCGTCGCCGGTCAGCAGGTTGCCGTAGATGCCGGGCCACGGGATCTTCACGTCCGTGGACGAGAAGAAAGCTGCGACGGGCTTGGCCAGCTTCGTGATCGCGATGATGATGACGACGAGGACGTAGGGCAGCAGGGCCAGGCCGATACGCGAGCCGGTGGGCTTGTCGGCCTCGTCGGCCTCGGTTGCGCACTCCGCGGGGGTGGTCGGACCCCAGAAGAGAAGGAAGACGTAGCAGGCGGCGAAGCCGAGCAGGGAGGCGACGACGGCGGTCAGCTCGTAGGAAACCGAGGGGGTGAAGAAGTGGCCCGCACCGGCAGCAAGGCCGGCGACGAGGGCGAGGGGCCAGAGCTGTCGCACGCCGCGGGAGCCGTCGAGGATGAAGAGCATCAGCACCGGGATGAACAGACAGAAGATCCACGTCAGGTGGCCCATGTCGCCGGCGACGACGACGGGGTCTGCGCCACCGAGCTTACCAGCGGTCGTGGTGGGGATGGCCATGGCACCGAAGCCAACGTTGATGGCGTTGCCGACGACGGTGACGACGGCGGCCTTGATCTTGGGCACGCCGAGGGTCACGAGCATCGCACAGGTGATGGCCACGGGAGCGCCGAAGCCGGCCAGGCCCTCGAGCAGGCCACAGAAACACCAGGCGACGATGAGGGCCTGGGCGCGCTGGTCGCCGCGGCCGATCGTATTAAACACGGCCTTGAGGTCCGCGCTGCGCCCCGACTTTTCGGTGAGGTTGTAGAGCCACACGGCCGCGATGATGATGTAGATGATCGGCATGAAGCCCATCGCCGCGCCCTGCGTGCCGGCCAGGAGCGCCATGCCGACGGGCATCTTGAAGGCAAGGACCGCGATGACGAGCGAGGTGACGAGGGAGATGATCGCGCACCAGTGGGTGGCGACCTTGAAGACGCCCATGAGGACGAAGAAGAGGATGAGGGGGAGGAGGCCAACGATGGCCGTCAGGAAAACGTTGCCCGCGACGGACGTCGTCGACGGGGTAAAAGATTGGGCTAACAACAGGGGGGTCATGACTGCTCCGCGCGTCGTTGTGTGGGACATTGGACCCAATTATCATGACATATGAACGGCGTGAGCGAGGCACTTTGCGCGGAGAAAAGACGTTCATCCCCCTCGCCGCGCGGCGAAGACCCGCGGAGGCGACCGCGCCGCATCTCACGTCCAGTATGCGCAGCCCGTCCTCGCTGGGCCAGGAGCGTCGATAGACTACGAGTTGTGAAGACTACATCGACCGTCCCAGTCCCCTCCGGTTCGCCCATGCCGATTGGCAAGTACCGCGCGTTCCTGGACACGAACCCCGTCGACCTGCCGGATCGTCAGTGGCCCTCCAAGCGGATCACGAAGGCTCCGCGCTGGATGTCTACCGACTTGCGTGACGGCAACCAGGCCCTCATCGAGCCGATGGACCCGGCCCGCAAGCGTCGCATGTTCGACCTGCTCATCAAGCTGGGCTACAAGGAGATCGAGATCGGTTTCCCCGCGGCCTCACAGACCGACTACGACTTCGTGCGCTCCCTGATCGAGGACGACGCGGTGCCCGAGGACGTGACCATCTCGGTGCTCACCCAGTCGCGCCCCGAGCTCATTGAGCGCACGGTCGAGGCCATGGTGGGCTTCCCGCGCGCCACCGTTCACCTCTACAACGCGACGGCGCCCGTGTTCCGGGAGGTTGTGTTCCACGCGGACAAGGCACAGACGATCGAGCTGGCCCAGTTCGGCGCGCGCGAGGTCATCGCGCAGGCGGAGAAGCGCCTGGGCGACGAGACGATTTTCGGCTTCGAGTACTCCCCGGAGATTTTCGTGGATACGGAGCTGGACTTCGCCCTCGAGGTGTGTGAGTCCGTCATGGACGTGTGGGAGCCGGGCGAGGGGCGCGAGATCGTCCTCAACCTGCCCTCGACCGTCGAGCGTTCGACCCCGAACGTGTTCGCCGACCAGATCGAGTGGATGAGCCGCAACCTTAGCCGCCGCGAGTTCATCGCTCTGTCCGTCCACCCCCACAATGATCGTGGCACCGGTGTGGCCACGGCCGAGCTGGCCCTCCTGGCCGGCGCGGACCGCATCGAGGGTTGCCTGCTGGGCCAGGGCGAGCGCACCGGCAACGTGGATCTGGTGACCCTGGGTCTGAACCTGTTCAGCCAGGGCATCGACCCGGGCATCGACTTCTCCGACGTGGATGCGATCCGTCGCACGGTCGAGCACTGCACGCAGATGGAGACCTCCCCGCGCGCCCCCTACGTCGGCGACCTCGTCTACACGAGCTTCTCGGGCTCCCACCAGGACGCGATCAAGAAAGGCTTTACGGCCCGCAAGGCCAAGGTGGACGCCGCTGGCGGCGACGAGAACGCCGTCGTGTGGGAGTTGCCCTACCTGCCGATCGACCCGCACGACGTGGGCCGTTCCTACGAGGCCGTGGTGCGCGTGAACTCGCAGTCCGGCAAGGGCGGCGTCGCCTACCTCATGTCGACCGCGCACGCCCTGGAGCTGCCGCGCCGCCTCCAGGTGGAGTTCTCCCGCATCGTCCAGCGCCACACGGATACCTACGGCGGCGAGATCAACGCGGCGACGCTGTGGCAGATCTTCGCGGACGAGTACCTGCCTACGAGCGCCGCTCCCGGCCTGGAGCCGTGGGGCCGCTTCGAGATGCGTTCCTCGCAGGTGTCGTCCATGGACGATGAGAGCGTCGAGCTCAAGGCGACGCTCACGGATAACGGCGAGATCGTTAAGGTGCAGGCTTCGGGTACAGGCCCGATCGACGCCTTCGTCTCGGCGCTGCACGAGTTCGATCTTGACGTGCGCATCCTGGACTACTCCGAGCATGCGATGAGCCAGGGCCGCGACGCGCGCGCCGCCGCCTACGTTGAGGCCGCGGTCGACGGCCAGATCGTGTGGGGCGTCGGCATCGACTCCTCGATCACGCGCGCCTCGTACAAGGCCGTCATTTCGGCGGTCAACCGCGCCTTGCGCTAAGTGCGCACATGCGAACAACGGACCCCGGCCTCGTCATGTACGAGGTCGGGGTCCTTCGTCGTATCAGCCGCGGCCCGAGGTCCTGGTGGGCTTGTTGGCGAACATCGTCAGCGAGCGCAGGATCTGGCCATCCAGGACGCGAGCGATACGCTCGGTGAGGATGTAGGGGTCGGCGCTCATGCCGTTGGCAAGCCACTGGGAGACGTGTCCGAGCACGCACAGCGTGAAGTGGTCGGCGACGAACATGCGGTCACCCTCGGTGATGGTCAGGTTTGCTCCGAGCTCGTCGACGATGGGTTCCATGACGGAGCGCAGCTGCTTGTGCAAGAAGAGCTGGAGCTCCTCCATGCCAAGCGAGGAGATGACGGAGCGCGTTTCCTCGGGGTGGGACTGCATCCACACGAGCATGGCCAGCAGGCCGTCCGACCATTCGTCGTAGCTGGAGTGGGTGCCAACCTGGTTGCCGACCTCGCGTTTGAAGACCCACACGGTCAGGTCACGAATGTCGGAAAAATGATAATAAAACGCCTGACGGGTCACGCCGGCGGTGCGCGTGAGACCGGAGACCGTCACCTTAGACAGGGGTGTGGTCGAGAGTGCGTCGCGCAGTGCAAGCGCGAGCGCCGTTTTCGCATCGGGGTGGGGCATCGGAAGTCCTCGTCAACGGTAAGAGAGAGGTTACGTGCGAACTATACATGTCAGAATGCGGAACCGCTAAATCCTGCGCCTAGACACCGCTGGCCATTTGTACAGCGCGGCGTCCCTCACACGTGGATACTCCGCACTAATTGCGACTTGACACCCTGAACTGACCGTAACCAAGAAGTTACAAAGTCTGCGGTTATGTGGGAGTTTCGGTGTGTTGAAAGTTGCTGATGAGGCGAGATTGTCGACCCGTGTTTACTTCCGTGGTCAGGTTGTAACTTATGGTTCGTCGTCACAGGGGCGTGTTGGGCTGTTCTGTGGGATCGAAAAACCCGGCCTCGTCGGTGTGGACGAGGCCGGGGGAAGCTGTGCACCCTAGCGCGGTTGGTGGGGGACCGCGTTACTGTGCCAGGCGTGCCAGAGCCGGGGTGGTCTGGTCGGTCATGAGGACCCGCATGCGGGCGATCGCGACCGAGGGGTTGACCTCCAGGCCTGAGAGCATCCACTGAGCCATGTGGGCGGTGGAAGCCAGGGCGAAGTGCTGGGCGACGACGTCGCGTGCGGTGGCGGTGGCCGATCCGTCCAGGCGGGACTCGATGAGTTCCTGGATGTGCGAGGCGAGGAATGCCCACAGGTCGTTGGCCTCGATGGTCTTCATGGCGGAAGCGGTCTCGTCGCGGTGCTCGTGCATCCACATCATCGTCGCTTCAATCGCGTCGAGCCATTCTCCCGAACTGGTGGTCAGGCGCGCTGTGATCTCCTCGCGGAAAACCCAGGCGTTGAGGTCGCTGAGTGAGTTGAAGTGGTAGTAGAACGCTTGACGGGTGACCCCGGCTGCGCGTGTCAGTGCGCTGACAGAGATCTTTGACAGAGGCGTCTGCGTGAGCGCCTGGCGCAGTGCAGTGCCAAGCTTTTCGCGGGCATCAATCGGGGGAGCCATATCTTTCCTTCCTTCGACGGTTACGAGTAAACCATACCACTTGCGAGAAAACTATCTACTCGAAAACTGTGTGCAAGGTGTTAGACCGACCACGCTGTCAGTTTCTCACACTTTGCTGACAACGCCCACAGGGGGACTTGTCGGTGACCGTGACACCACACTTCACAACGAATTTCGCCCAGCGCGACGACTCGCACCCAACGCCACCACGGCCTCGTCCCCCCGTGACACAATGACACCGTGATGAAGTCTTACCGAGACGAGGCGATCGTCCTGCGCACCCACAAGCTGGGCGAAGCCGATCGCATCATCACGCTGCTCACCGCCGAACACGGCCAGGTCCGGGCCGTAGCCAAGGGCGTGCGCAAGACGACCTCCAAGTTCGGCGCCCGCGTCGAACCCTTCTCCGTCATCGACGCACAACTGCACCGCGGGCGCAGCCTCGACACCCTCTCCCAGGTCGCCTCCATCGCCCAATACGGCGAGTCGATCGCTGCCGACTACGACCTCTACCTCGCGGCAACCGTCGTCGTCGAAACCGCCGAGCGCCTGACCGCCGACGCGCACGACGGCAGCCACTCCCAGTACCTGCTGCTCTTGGGAGCCCTCAACGCCCTCGCGCGCCGCCGCCACGACCCTACGCTCATCCGTTCCTCCTACACCCTGCGCGCCCTCGCGCTGGCCGGCTGGGCCCCCTCCTGCTTCGACTGCGCCGTGTGCGGAGCACAAGGACCCCACTCCTCCTTCTCCATCCCCGACGGGGGCACCGTATGCGACACCTGCCGCCCGCCCGGCGCCTCCTCGCCCGCGCCCGACAGCGTTGCCCTCCTCGGCCAGCTCCTCAGCGGCGACTGGGCGCGCGCCGACCGATGCGAGGCCTACGCGCGAACCGAGGCCTCGGGCCTTATCTCCTCCTATACTCAATGGCATCTCGAAAGGCGCCTGCGCTCGCTCACCGTTATCGATAGGAGCCACCCATGACCACCCATCGTCCGACCCCCATGGATCGCGCACCCGCCGACCCCGCCGCGCCCTTGCTCGGCCCCGGCCAGTGGCACGTGCCCGCGCCCACCTTCAAGCGCGGCGAGGTCCCCGCACACGTCGCCCTCATCATGGACGGAAACGGGCGCTGGGCCAACTCTCGCGGCCTGACACGCACCGAGGGGCACCGGGCAGGGGAGTACGCCCTCATGGACACCATCGCGGGCGCCATCGACGCGGGCGTACGCTACCTGAGCGTCTACACCTTCTCCACCGAAAACTGGAAACGCTCGCCCGCCGAGGTCTCCTTCATCATGAACTACGCCTCCGACGTGCTTGCCAGGCGCACCGACCAGCTCGCCCAGTGGGGCGTGCACGTGCGCTGGAGCGGACGCCGCCCCCGCCTGTGGACCAGCGTCATCAAGGCCCTCGAAAAGGCCGACCGCGCGACCGAGCACTGCACGACGCTCGACCTCATCATGTGCGTCAACTACGGGGGACGGGCCGAACTGGCCGACGCCGCGCGCTCCATCGCCGAGGGCGTGGCCGCCGGGCGCCTGAGCCCGCGCGGGGTCAACGAAAAGACGTTTGCGCGCCACCTGTACCTGCCCGACGTGCCCGACGTCGACCTGATGATCCGCACATCGGGGGAGCAACGCCTGTCCAACTACCTGCTGTGGCAGATGGCCTACGCCGAAATGATGTTCGTCGACACCCCCTGGCCCGCGTTCGACCGCGAGGAACTGTGGGGGTGCCTGGAGGAGTTCGCTGGGCGCGACCGGCGCTTCGGTGGGGCTGTCGACCGCGTCGCGCACTCTTAGGCGCGATCCTCGCTCAACGCGAGGTCGACGGCCGCGCGCTTGCGGCGGCCCCACACCACCTTCAGGGCGATCAGGGCGACGATGAGGGCCAAACCCGCCCACCCCCACGGGGAACCGGCGATGGCGCGCACCGCCGCGGCGAACACAGCGAGCATACCCAGGCCGTAGAGCAGAGACCACAGCACACAGCCGGGAATCATCGCGATCGTGTAGGTGGTCCAGCGCATGCGCACCAGGCCCGCGCCAGCGTTGATCGCAGTCTGGATGCCCACCGTCAGGAAGCACAAGGGGATCGCGATGATGCCCCACTTGTCGAGCATCGCAGCGCCCTTGCGGGGGACCGGTCCATCGAACCAACGGGCAACGGCCCCCAGGAATCCTGTACGCCCCGAGGCGCGCATCGCGCCGGAAGCAACGCCGCGTGCGAGCCAGTAGGTGGACTGGGCGCGGAAGAAAGCGCCCCCGAACAGGAAGACGAAGAGGAAGATGCCTTCACGGGCGAAGGCCGGGACCATGTTGTCGATTCCTGCGGTGTACACGAAAACCTCATCGATTAGTTAATGAAACGTAGCCTATCCTAACTCAGCGGCTGCTTAACCCGGTAGTTCCGACCGAGGCAACCCGCTCACGTTCAGGCCGTCGTGTTCTTCTCCTGACAGGAGACGCACGTTCCAAACAGCTCAAGAGAATGTTCGACGTTCGCGAAGCCGTGCCCCTGGGCGACAGACGTTACCCACGCCTCGATCTGCGACTGCTCGATCTCCTCAGCGTGGCCGCACTCGCGGCACACCAGATGGTGGTGGTGGCCGTTGCTCGTGCAGATGCGGTACAGGGACTCACCCTCGGACGAACGCAGTGCATCGATGCGGCCGTCCTCCGCCAGGCCCTGCAGGGACCGGTAGACGGTTGCCAGGCCCACGTGCTGGCCGTTGGTGCGCAGATCCTCAAAGATCTGCTGGGCGCTGCGAAAGTCGTTCACCCGCGTCAGTTCGTCGAGGACAGCCTGGCGCTGCTTGGTCATGCGCTGCATGTGTGTTCCTAACGTGTGGGCCGCTCAGCTGGCCGCTGCTTGCTCCGGGTGCTGGTTGTGGGTGCGGGCCACGCGAAGCCTACGCACCCGGCGAATGCGGTCGATGATCGCCCTGATCATAAACCCGATCGCGTAGAGTCCGATGGCTCCCACGACGATGGTCGCGCCCGGAGACAGGTCAATGAAGTAGGTCAGGGACAGCCCGCACGTGCAGATGAGGACGCCGAGCACCACAGCGATACCCATCGTCGAGCGGAACGAGCGGGCAGACAGCTGTGCGATTGCGACGGGGATAACCATGAGCGCGCTCACCAGCAGCGAGCCGACGACGCGCATGGCGACGGCGACCGTCAGGGCGGACAGGATGGCGATGAGGAGGGAGAGCGCGCGCACGGGCAGTCCCGTCGAGCGCGCGAAGTCCTCGTCGTTCGTGACCGAGAAAAGCGCGGGGGCCAGGCCAACGCCGAGTACGACGATCCCGATGCCCAGGATCGTGATGAGCGTGATGTCGCTCCAGCGCACGGTCGAGATGGAGCCGAAGAGGTAGGAATTGAGCTGGGCGGAGGTGCCACCGGCCAGGCCAATCAGCAAAACGCCGCCGGCGATGCCACCGTAGAAGAGCATGGCCAGGGCGGTGTCGCCCGACGTGCGCCCGCTTTGACGGACCAGCTCGATCGTGAGCGCACCCAGCAGAGAGATGATGACGGCGCCGGGGACCGCCCACGAGTCGGCTGGGCTCACGTTCGCGAAGGTACCGACCAGCCAGCCCAGTGCGACACCGGTCAGCGAGATGTGCCCGATGCCGTCGCCAAGCATCGCGAGCCTGCGGTGGACCAGGTACGTCCCGATGATCGGTGCGGTCAGGCCCACGATGAGGGCCGCCAGCAGCGAGCGCTGCATCATGGGTGAGGACAGGAGGGTGGTCACGGCATCAATCATTGGTCTCTCCCGTCCAGATTCCACTGACGAGGCCGTCGCCGCCCGCGGTGGGGGAGCTGGCCTTCGTGGGGTGGCAGTGTTCGCCGCCGTGGTGCTGTTCGTGGTCGTCGTCGATGTGCGGCGGGCCGTCATAGGAGACGTGCCCGGCGCTGATGTGCAGCTCGCGGTCCAGGAGCGGGCCGAGCTCGCCGAGCTCATGCAGCACGATGAGGATCGTCGTGCCCTGTTCCTTCGCGTCGGCGACGATGTCGGCCAGCCGCGCGCGCGAGGCGGCGTCGATCCCGGCCATGGGCTCGTCCATGATGAGCAGCTCGGGGCGGCGTACGAGGGCGCGCGCAATGAGGACGCGCTGGGCCTGGCCGCCCGACAGGATGTTCATGGGGGAGTGGGCGCGGTGGGCCATGCCGACGCGCTCCAGTGCTTCCATCGCGCGGGAGGTATCCCCGGGCATCGCCCATAGGCGGCGAGGGCCGAGCAAGCCGGAGCGCACGACCTCGATCGCGCTGGCGCTAATCGCGCCGCCCGAGGAAATTCGCTGAGGAACGTAGCCGACCCTGTTCCACGGCACGCGGCGACGCGTGGTGATCGAGCGCCCGAAGAGCTGGGCGTCGCCGCCCGTGATGGGGGCGGTGCCCAGAAGCGCCTTGATGGTCGTGGACTTGCCCGAGCCGTTCGAGCCTGTGATCGCCACGGTCTGACCGGCGGGGATCGTCAGGGAGATGCCGTGCAGAATCAGGTCCGTGTCCCAGGCGACGTGAAGATTATCGAGACGCACGACGGCGGTCGCCTCCGCGTGGGAGGCTCCCGCCGTCGCGTGGGAGTCAGTTGTGCTCACTGGCAGTTGTTTGCTTTCGTCAGAGCAGCGATGTTGTCGTTCATGACCGCGGCGTAGTCCTTGGATGCATCGGTCTGGGACTCGATCGGATCCAGGACGGCCGTGGACAGGCCGAGGTCGTCGGCCAGGGTCTGGGCGACCTTGGGGTCAATGAGGGCCTCGGTGAAGATGGTCGTCACGCCCTGGTCCTTGGCGATCTGGCCGATTTCAGCCAGGCGCGCCGGCGAGGGGGAGGACTCCGGGTCGAGGCCTGAGATGCCCACCTGGGTCAGCCCGGTGCGGTCCGCGAGGTAGCCGAAGGCGGTGTGGGCGGTCACGAAGGTTGTGACCTGGCAGTTGGAGGTCTTCATGACGAGGTCGTCGCCCAGGGCGGTGAGCTCCTCGTTGAGGGCCTTGGCGTTGGCCTTGTAGGTCTCGGCGTTGGCCGGGTCGGCCTCGGCCAGCTTCTCGCCCACCAGGGTCGCGGCGGATGCCATGCGAACCGGGTCGAGCCAGAAGTGGGGGTCGGCGCTCATGTCGTGGTCGTGGCCTTCGTGGTCGTGGCCTTCGTGGTCGTGGCCTTCGTGGTCGTGATCGTGGGCCTCGGTCTCACCGGACTGGGCCTCGTGGTCGTGGCCCTCTTCCTCGGCCGGGTGGTTGGCGCTGGAGTCGGCCTCAACCAGCTCAGCGGCGGGGGAGACGTCGATGACAGTCTTGGGGGCGTGCTGCTCGATGGCCTCGTCGACCGCGCTCTGGAAGCCGGCCAGGTAGACAACTGCGTCCGCGTTGGACAGCGAGTCGACCATCTTGGGGGAGAGCTCAAGGTCGTGGGGCTCGGCGCCCGCAGGCGTCAGCGAGGTGACGGTGACGTGCTCGCCGCCGACCTTTTCGGCCAGGTACTGCAGCGGGTAGAAGGAGGCCATGACGGTCAGGGTGCCGTCCTTGGAAGCGCCGCCTCCTGACGAGGCCGTGGTGGAGCAAGCGGACAGAGCGAGCGCTGTGGCGGCCGCGCATGCGGCAGCAAGGATTCTTTTCGACATGAGAATCATTCTCTAGGCTGGCGAGAATGATTGCAAGTCAATCTCGGGTCACGGACCCTTGTGATCAGGGCGTTTAGCGCGCGTGTGCCGTGGTTCCACGCACGACCAGATCAGGCGAAAAGACGTAATCGGCGTGCTCAGGAGTGTAGTCGGGTGTGGCCAAGGCCTCGAACAGGTTGCGCACGGCAGCCGTCACGATCGCGGGCACCGGCTGGTGGACCGTCGTCAGCCCTGGGCTGAGGTGTGACATGAGGAAGGAATCGTCGAAACCGATGACCGAGACGTCCGCGGGAACGGAGAGCCCCATCGACGTAATCGTGTGGATCGCGCCGAGAGCCTGCAGGTCTGAGCCGGTGATGATCGCGGTGACCCCGCGCTCGATCAGGCCGCTCGTATGCGCCGCCGCGGCCTCGTACGTATAGAAGGTCTCCTCAATGATGGGTGCGTGGTCGCCGACCAGCTCGCCCATGATCTGGGTGAAGGCCTCGGCCTTGCGCAGCGCGGGGACGACGTGCGTGCGCCCCGTCAGCAGGGCGATGCGCGTGTGGCCCAGCTCGTGCAGGTGCGTTACGGCCGCGCGGATGCCCAGCGCGTCGCCCGTCGAAAAATCGGGGGCGAGAATCTCCGGGCGGGCGCCGTTAATCGTGACCAGGGGAATCGAGCGCTGCACGGCATCGTGGTAGGGGGCGAGGTCGGCGAGCAGATCAGCGTGCCTGCCCGAGACGAAGATCAGGCCACTCGCTCGATGCTCGATGAGCGAGGACAAGTGATCGTACTCCGAGGTTGCTCCGGGTGTCTGCGAGCGGATCATCGCGATGCCGCCGGCCCGGGATACCTCCTCCTGGAGGTGATGGGCGAAAGACGCGAAAATCGGATTCGTGAGCTCGGGGAGCACGATGCCAATCGTGGGCGTGTCGGGAGTGCGCTCGGGGCTCGGGCGGTCGTATCCCAGCTCGTCAATGGCGGTTAGGACCTTGCGCCGCGTGTCAGCGGAGACCTGCCCGACACCGTTGAAGACGCGCGAGACGGTAGCGGTCGAGACGCCAGCGTGGGCGGCGATATCTGCCATGCTCGTGCGGTTTTTCGTCATCGACTCAACTCTCCTTTGGGTGTGTGCGCACGACGTAATACGTACAAATGTAACAGGAAGCTCACATTTCGGAAAATTATTGCAGAAACAAAAACGGAGGTACTACAGTTACGGTTAGCGGGTCGCTGATGGAGGCGACCAGCTCGACCAACACAGGAGAAATAATGCGACGTGGCATCGCAGCACTCGGCGTGTTCGCGGCGGTTACCGCCCTGGCCGCCTGCAGTGGCAAGACTGCGGCAACCCTTACCATCTGGGCGGACGATACCCGTTTTGTTCAGGTTCGTTCCCTCGCTGACGATTTCACTGCCTCGACGGGCGTGGCCGTGAACGTCGTCCAGAAGTCCGAATCCGACATGGACACCGAGTTCACCACCCAGGTGCCCACCGGCAACGGCCCCGACCTGATCGTCATGGCGCACGACAAGCTCGGCGCGCTTGTCGCCAACGGCGTCGTTGCCCCCGTCGACCTGGGCGAGGATAGCTCTGCCTTTTCCGATGTGGCCGTCAAGGCCGTCACCTACAACGACCAGACCTACGGCGTGCCCTACTCCGTCGAGTCCGTCGCCCTGGTGCGAAACAATGCGCTCACCCAGGACGCCCCCACCACCTACGACGACATGATCGCCTCGGGTAAGGTCTCTGGTGCGGAGTACCCCTTCGTCATCCAGATGGGCGACAAGGGTGACCCCTATCACTTCTACGCCTTCCAGACCTCCTTCGGTGCCCCCGTCTTCCAGACCAACGCCGACGGCGAGTACACCTCCGAGCTGGCCATGGGCGGCTCCGGCGGCACCGACTTCGCCAACTGGCTCAAGGCTCAGGGCGACGCGGGCGTGTTCTCCCCGTCCATCACCGGCGACATCGCCAAGCAGAAGTTCCTCGACGGTGCTGCCGCCTACACGGTGACCGGTCCCTGGAACGTTGCCGCCTTCCGTGAGGCCGGCATGGACGTCTCCGTCCTGCCCGTCCCCGCCGCCGGCTCGCAGCCCGCGCTGCCCTTCGTCGGCGTCCAGATGTTCTACCAGAGCGCCAAGTCCGCCAACCCGGTCGCCGCCAGGCTGTTCTTCAACTACCTGGCCACCCCCGAGGCTCAGGAAAAGATGCAGGAGCTCGGTGGTCGCGCCTCCGCGATGCCGTCGGTCGCCGCCAAGTCGGATGACCAGGACATCAAGGACTTCGCGAAGGTTGCCGAGTCCGGCGCTCTCGCCCCCGCGATCCCCGCCATGGGTTCCGTCTGGAACTACTGGGGCCAGACCGAGGCCAACATCGTGACCGGCACCGAGACCCCCGCCGAGGGTTGGGCTACGATGATCACCAACATCAACAACGCCATCGCCTCCAAGTGAGCGATCGTGGTGGCCGCTAGCAGCCACCACGAAGGCTCGCCTTCAGGCGTGACAACGCCCCACCCCCGCCCGCACCCACGCGGCGGGCGGGGTTGGGGCGGCGTTGAACACCGCGGCCGCCCAGCGGCCAACAGGCACCCTCGGTGCCCACTTCTTGACCCGCCGTCCGGCGGGATACGTCGCAAAGACGCGCGAACGCGCACGTGTGGAGGACACGATGTCTGAGCCAGCGAATGCTGCAGAAAAGAAAAAGGCGGGGCCTAAGACCTCGCACGCGAGCGAAGTGACCAAGCCTGGTTTCTTCGTCAAACTCATCCTGATGATGCTTATCGATGCCCTGGGGCTGTACGGCATGTTCACCGCTTACATGGTGAAGTCGTGGGCGGTTCTCGCCGTCCTGGCCGTCCTGCTCGCTGTCGTGAACTGGGTGTACTTCTCCAAGCGGATGATCCCCGCGAAGTACCTGGTCCCCGGCATGGTGTTCCTGCTGATCTACCAGGTCTTCGTCATGGGGTACACGGGTTACGTGTCCTTTACGAACTACGGGCAGGGCCACAACTCGACCAAGGAAGACGCAGTCGCCTCGATCCTGAAGGCTGCCGCGAAGCGCGCCCCCGGAGCCCGCAACGTCCCGGCCGCCATCGTCGAAGACAGCTCGGGCCTGGGCCTAGCCATCGTCGACACCGAGACCGGCGGTATCCAGGTCGGAGATTCCGACACGCCCTTCCACGAGGCGAAAGGCACCATGTCGGCCGGCGCCATCACGGAGGTTGACGGCTACAAGGTCCTGACGCTGAACGAGGTACTGCAGCGCCAGACCGAGGTCTTCGCGCTCAACGTGCCGGTCTCGGCCGATCCTGACGATGGCCACTACAAGAGCGAGGACGGCTCGACCGCCTACCTGGCCAAGTCCCGCTACAGCTACGACGAGGCGGCCGACACGCTGACCGACACCAAGTCGGGCACCGTCTACACGGCCAACAACAAGATCGGTGCCTTCGTTGACGAGGACGGCAACCAGATCGATCCGGGCTGGCGCGTCTACGTCGGCTTCGACAACTACGCCAACATGTTCGCCCGCGGCGACCTGGCCGGCCCCTTCCTCAAGGCGCTGCTGTGGTCCTTCGTCTTCGCCGGTGTGTCCGTTCTGTCGACCTTCGCGCTCGGCCTGATCCTCGGCCTCGTCTTTGCGGACAAGCGCATCAAGGGCCGCAAGATCTATCAGTCCCTCATGATCCTGCCCTACGCCTTCCCGGCCTTCCTGGCCACCCTGGTGTGGAAGGGCATGCTCAACAAGGACTTCGGCTTCATCAACCAGGTGCTCTTCGGTGGCGCAGACATCCCGTGGCTGACGGACGGAACGCTGGCGAAGCTCTCGATCCTGGGCGTGAACCTGTGGCTGGGCTTCCCCTACATGTTCCTCGTCTGCCTGGGCGCCCTGCAGTCCCTGCCGGGCGACGTCGAAGAAGCCGCGAAGATCGACGGCGCCTCCGGTCTGCGCACCGTGTGGTCCATCAAGCTGCCCCTCGTGCTGCAGTCCACCGTCCCGCTGCTGATCGCGTCCTTCGCGTTCAACTTCAACAACTTCTCGCTCATCTACATGCTGACCGGCGGCGGCCCGAACTACCCGGGCTTGGATGTCGGCCAGACTGACATCCTGATCTCGATGGTCTACAAGATCGCGATCGAGTCGGGTTCCCCGAACTACGGCCTGGCCTCGGCCATGTCCATTGTCATCTTCATCGTCGTGGGCGTGATCGCGTGGCTCGGTTTCCGCCAGACGAAGACCCTTGAGGAGCTGTGATGAGTGCTGCAACAGTGAAGAAGAATCGCCAATCCACCCTCAAGGGTGGCCGCTGGTGGAAAGAGGTCGGCTGGCGCCACATCGTCGCCATCGCGATGATCATCTACTGCCTGGTCCCGCTGCTCTACGTCCTGTCGGTGTCCCTGAACCCCGGCGCGACGCTGACCGGCTCGAACAGCCTCTTCTCGAACGTGTCCCTCGAGAACTTCATGGCGCTGGGCTCGGGCAAGTATGCCGCCTACTGGTCGTGGGTCGTCAACTCGCTCATCGTGTCCACCGTGACCGCGGTTGGTACCGTCCTCATGGGCGCAGCAGCGGCCTACGCGTTTAGCCGCTTCCGGTTCAAGGGGCGCCGCGGCACCCTGACCGGCCTGCTGCTCGTTCAGATGTTCCCGCAGATGCTGGCCTTCGTGGCCCTGTACCTCCTCCTCCTGGGCATCCAGGACATCTTCCCGGTCATGGGCCTGAACTCCAAGCTCGGCCTGATCTGCGTCTACCTCGGTGGCGCGCTCGGCTCGAACACCTTCCTGCTCTACGGCTTCTTCAACTCGATTCCGCGTTCGCTGGACGAGGCGGCCATGATCGACGGCGCGACGCACGCCCAGACCTTCTGGACGATCATCATGCCGCTGGTTCGCCCGGTTCTGGCGGTCGTTGGCCTGCTGAGCTTCATCTCTTCGCTCGGTGACTTCGTGATCGCGAAGGTCGTCCTGCAGGATCAGAGTCAGTTCACCCTGGCCGTTGGCATGTACATGTGGGCAGCCGACGAGCGTACCGCCCCGTGGGGCATCTTCGCGGCGGGCGCCGTCCTCGCGGCCGTCCCGGTCATCCTGCTGTTCCAGTACCTGCAGAAGTACATCGTCTCCGGCCTGACCGCCGGCGGCGTCAAGGAGTGAGCGCTCCCGCGCTTAATCTCTGACCTGGCCCCGGCCTCGTCCCATATCCCCGTGGGACGAGGCCGGGGCTCTGTGTGCGTGGGGAGTGTGCGTTGGGCGGGCTGTGTGCGTGGAGCGGGCTGTGTGCGTGGGGCGGCCAGTTGACGCGCGGGTGTGGCGGCATCGCGGGCGCGGGTGTTGTGGGCATTGCGGGCATGGTTCACCAACAATGTCGCACGTAATTTCCATGTAAACCTTTCAAACTTTAAAATGTCGTCGTTGGAATTGCAACGTTTGTGGGCGGTGTTGAAAACTGACCGGGGGGAATTACGTGCGAGATTTGGGTGGGGGAGCGGATTTGTTGTTGTGGATGTGATCTAGGACTCGTTGTGAGAGCTTGACGGACTACCTGGTTCTATGGTTCATTAGTTATGTAATGAACCGCTGAACCGAGGAGGCTGCCCATGGCACCCACGTTCGTCTCGGGGATCCCGATCTACGTGCAGATCGCCGACGACATCCGCGCGCAGATCCTGCGCGGCGCCCTGCGCGCCGGAGACCAGCTCACCTCCACCACGGAGTACTCCGCCACCTACCGCATCAACCCCGCTACCGTCGGCAAGGCCTTCGCGATCCTCGTCGACGAGGGGCTCGTCGAAAAGCGGCGTGGCATCGGCATGTTCGTCGCCGAAGGCGCACAGCACGCGCTCGTGGCCGACGGGCTCGCCACCTACGTGGAGGAGACCCTGAACCCCGCCGTCGAAGCGGGCCTGGCCCTGGGCCTCGACATCGACGCCATCATCGACCACGTCCGCGCCTATGGCGCTGACACAACCGCCAAGGACAACTCATGATCACCCTCAACTCCATCACCCACACCTACCGAGGTGAGATAGTGCCGGCTTTGCTCGACGTCTCCCTCACCC
Organism: uncultured Actinomyces sp.; assembly: GCA_902373545.1. Taxonomy (GTDB): domain Bacteria; phylum Actinomycetota; class Actinomycetes; order Actinomycetales; family Actinomycetaceae; genus Pauljensenia. Next base: position 22,728 of record CABKMZ010000020.1, read on the forward strand.
TCGGGGAATCGACTGTCACGGCTCTGGTCGGCCCCAACGGCTCGGGCAAGACGACTCTCATGCAGATCCTCGGCGGCCTGCTGGCCCCCACCTCGGGGAGCGTTGCCATCGACGCCGCCCAGGCCAGCGCCGATGACCTGCTCACCGGCTCGATCATGGCCTCGTCCAGCCGAGACCTCGACGATGTCCCCGCAACTATCCTGATCCAATACGCCCGTCTGCGTCCCACCTGGGACGAGCGGCTTTTCGCTCACTACGCCCGGCGCTTCGGTCTGCCGGTCCGCAGCCGCAAGACTCTTGGAAAGCTCTCCACAGGCCAAGCGGCCGTTGTCACCGGCGCGATTGCCCTGGCATCGGGCGCGCCCATCACCCTCCTCGACGAGATCCAGGCACCCCTGGACGTACCCACGCGCTACGCCTTCTACGAGGAAATCCTCACCCTGGCGGGGGAGGTCATGGAAGGAAAGCGCCCGCAGCGCCGCTTCCTCGTTTCCTCGCACATGGTCTCCGAACTCGAAAAGGTCGCCGAAGACGTCGTCGTTTTGAAGAAAGGCCTGCTCCTTGCTCATGAGAGCGTCGACGACTTCACCTGCCGAGTCTGTGCGCTGACCGGCCACGCCGCCGACGTCGAGCGCTTCCTTGCCGCCCACCCGGACCTCGCCGTCATCGCGAGCCGCGAGCTCGGCTCCACGCGAGAGATCGTCGTGGACCTGCGCGGCAGCGCCGTCGGCGACACCGAGCTCGCATCCCACTCCCTGACATCTTCGCCCTGTTCCTTCCAGGACGCCTTCGCCTACCTCATCCAGGAGAACGACCAATGAGCACCGCACCCACTGTTTCCTCTCAGCCCTCGATCTGGCGCCTCGGAATGGTCGACTGGCGATTCGCCTTCGGAGTGTACGCCTCGGTTATCGTCGGTCAATTTGCTATTAACTCCACGGTGAGCGCCATCATGTACGCGACTTCCGATGACTTCTCCCAGCACGTCGATCAGGCTGCCGTCAACGCCGCCTTCTCGACGGCCATCTACATCCTCATCGCGCAGATCATCACCACGACGACGGACCTGCGGGCAGCGTCTCTGAGCGGAGCGTCGCGCCGGACCCTGGCACTCTCGACCTACGTGCTAAGCGCTGTCGTTATCGCCATCGCCAGCGTGATCTGGTGGGTGCTCGCCCTGGCTCAGACACACATGTTCTTCCTGGGGAGCCTCGAGTATCCCCTCGGAGTGGACTCGTGGCTCATTGTGGTGGTCGCTTGGATCGCCTGCGACGGGGCCGGACGCCTGATCGGTGCGGCCTCGCGCCATGGTCGGGGCCCGTGGACGGTCGCCCTCGGCATTATCGTGGCGACTGTTCTGGGCCTGGCTGGCATAGCCGGTCCGGTCACCTGGCTGGTTCTCACGCTTGTTCACAAGTCCGGCTACCTTCCCCCGATGCACCCCGCCTTCTGGCTGCTCGGCCTGATCACTCTCGCAGTCACCGCTGCCGGATGGCGCCTGACCCTCACGGGCAGGATCCGCCGCCTCAACTGAACCTGTCGCTCGCCCGGGGAACATGACCCCTTGACCCTGCCCCGGCCTCGTTCCCTCCCGTAGGAGCGACGAGGCCGGGGCTGTTTTATGCATTCGGGCGCGGGGGAGTGGGGCGGCCTGAGGGGCGCTGGTGCCGAACAGTCGGTGTCGAAGGCGGTGGTCACCGCCGATGAGAACGGCGCATCGTGTTGCTGAGTGTGGCACTGTAGTTCTGTGCGCGCCCTACAATTTCGCACGTAATTTGACGATAAAGATTTCAATCATGTGTCGAAAACGTTGGAATATCAACGATGGCATTTTAGAACTTGAAATATGTCAAGGGGAATTACGTGCGACTTTTGGGGTGCTGTGCTTGGTGAGCGTGGGTGGTGGCTGTCGGCGCTGTCGGCTCTGTCGGTGCTGGCACACGCGCATGTGGATAGGTTCGAAGTCTGCGTGCTCGCACTCGCCGAAGCGGAGCCTGCCCCTCCTGATCCGGATAGGTTACGACGATGTGGATAGGTTATTCACATGTGGATAGGTTAATAACCTATCCGTATCTTCATAACCTATCCGTATGCTCATAACCTATCCGCGAGCGGGCTGCTGGAGAGCGTCGAAGGGCCCAGCCAGGACTCCAAGCGAGCACCTGTGGTGGGGATCCATGGGCGCGCCGGGCAACGTGCGCCGCAGAGCCCAGCCAGGACTCCAAGCGCGCACCTGTGGTGGGATCCATGGGCGCGCCGGGCAACGTGCGCCGCGGGGCCCAGCCAGAATCCCAAGCGCGCACCTGTGGTGGGATCCATGGGCGTGCAAGGGCCCGAAAGTGCCCCACGCAGTAGTTATCGACTAGTATCGATGGCGACACGACAGCCAGTCGTGCCCCAGATACTCAAGGAGTGACAAGTGGCTAAGGGACCTTCCCGCCTCGACAACGTGATCAGCCTGGCCAAGCGCCGCGGCTTCGTCTTCCCCTGCGGTGACATCTACGGTGGCACCCGCTCCGCGTGGGACTACGGCCCGCTCGGCGTGGAACTGAAGGAAAACATCAAGCGCGCCTGGTGGAACGCCATGGTCCGCCGCCGCGCCGACGTCGTCGGCCTGGACTCCTCCGTCATCCTCCCGCGCGAAGTGTGGGTCGCCTCCGGCCACGTCAAGGCCTTCACCGACCCGCTCATCGAGTGCCTCAACTGCCACAAGCGCGCCCGCGAGGACCAGCTCATCGAAGAACTCGCCGAAAAGAAGGGCGTCGAAGAGTCCTCGCTGTCCACCGCCGACATCGCCTGCCCCAACTGTGGCGTGCGCGGCCAGTGGACCGAGCCCCGAGCCTTCTCTGGCCTGCTCAAGACCTACCTGGGTCCCGTCGACGACGAGGCCGGCCTGCACTACCTGCGTCCCGAGACCGCCCAGGGCATCTTCGTGAACTACGCGAACGTCATGAATGCCGCGCGCAAGAAGCCGCCGTTCGGCATCGGCCAGATCGGCAAGTCCTTCCGCAACGAGATCACGCCCGGCAACTTCATCTTCCGTACCCGCGAGTTCGAGCAGATGGAACTCGAGTTCTTCTGCGAGCCCGGCACAGATGAGGAATGGCACCAGTACTGGATCGACTACCGCAAGGCCTGGTACGTGGACCTGGGTATCGACCCGGAGAACCTGCGCGAGTACGAGCACCCGCAGGAGAAGCTCTCGCACTACTCCAAGCGCACCGTCGACCTGGAATACCGCTTCGGCTTCCAGGGCAGCGAGTGGGGCGAGCTCGAAGGCATCGCCAACCGCACCGACTACGACCTGACCGTCCACTCCGAGGCCTCCGGCGCCAAACTCGACTACTTCGACCCGAACACCAAGGAACGCTGGACCCCCTACGTCATCGAGCCCTCGGCGGGTCTGACCCGTTCCCTCATGGCCTTCCTCATCGAGGCCTACCACGAGGACGAGGCCCCCAACGCCAAGGGTGGCGTCGACAAGCGCGTCGTGCTCAAGCTGGACCCGCGCCTGGCCCCCGTCAAGGCCGCCGTCCTGCCCCTGTCCCGCAAGCCCGAACTGACCGGCCCCGCCCAGGAGCTGGCCGACGAGCTGCGCGGCATCTGGAACGTCGACTACGACGACGCCGGCGCCGTGGGACGGCGCTACCGTCGCCAGGACGAGATCGGCACGCCGTTCTGCATCACCTACGACTTCGACTCGATCGAGGACCACGCCGTCACCATCCGTGAGCGTGACACGATGGAGCAGGTGCGCATCCCGCTCGACACGGTCAAGTCGTACCTGATCGAACGCCTGGGCTGCTGACTTGCAGATAGCCTCAACATCCGCAGCGGCCCCTCTTCGCGTGGGGCCGCTGCGCCTGTGGACACCCGTCGTCCTGGCCCCCATGGCCGGGGTGACGGACGTGCCCTTCCGACGCCTGTGCCGCATCATGGGCGAGTCGGGCCTGCCCGACCACCTGCGACCCACCGGCATCCCCACGTGGGCCACCAACAAGGGGGAGGGGGCCACGGCCTCGTCCCCTCAGTACCCGCGCGATGACGCAGGCGAACCGCGCCACGTCGCCATCCCGCGCGTGGACGCGCCCGCCGGCCTGTACGTCACCGAGATGGTGACCAGCCGCGCCCTCGTCGAGGAGAATGAGCGCACCCTGGAGATGGTGCGCCCCGACCCCGCTGAGCGCGTGCGAAGCCTGCAGCTCTACGGCGTCAACCCCGCTGTTATGGCGAAGGCCGCGACGATGCTCGTCGAGCGCGACCTCACCGACCACATCGACCTGAACTTCGGGTGCCCCGTCCCCAAGGTGACGAAGAAGGGCGGGGGAGCGGCCCTGCCCTGGAAGCGCGACCTCTTCACCGACCTCGTGGGCGCCGTCGTGCGTGCCTCGAACGAGGCCGGGGAGCGTGCGGGGCGCGAGATCCCCGTGACCGTCAAGATCCGCATCGGCATCGACTCCGAGCACGAGACCGCGACCGACGCGGCGCTGACTGCGCAAAAGCTCGGCGCCGCTGCGCTCACCCTGCACGCGCGCACCCAGAACCAGCACTACGCGGGAAACGCCCACTGGGACGAAATCGCACGCCTGAAGGACCTGCTCGACATCCCCGTCTTCGGTAACGGCGACGTCTTCGAGGCCGCCGATGCCCTGGCCATGCTGGAGCGCACCGGATGCGACGGCATCAGCGTCGGGCGCGGTGCCCAGGGACGCCCCTGGATCTTCCGCGACATCGTCGCCGCCTACCACGGCGCCGCCATCCCGCCCGGCCCCAGCCTCGCCGAGGTCGTCTCCGTTATCGAGCGTCACGCTGCCTGGTGCGTCGTTGACCAGGGCGACGAGGGGCGCGCGCTGCGCGAGATGCGCAAGCACATCGGCTGGTACCTGCGCGGATTCGCCGTCGGCGGCCCCCAGCGCCACGCGCTGTCCATGGTCTCCACGCTCCAGGAGCTGCACGAGCGCCTCGCGGACCTCGACCTCGATCAGGAGTTCCCGCCCGCCGCACGCGGACCGCGCGGCCGAGCCGGCGGCGAAAAGACCCCCCACCTGCCCGACGGCTGGCTGGACCACCCCTACCTGACAGATGCGGAGCGCTCACGCCTGCACCTGGCTGAAATCGGCTACTAAAGCGAAGGAATCATGTCGTACCCATCGACGCCCGACCCCGACCCTGCCCCTAGCCTCGTCACCATCGGGCGAGCCGCCAAGAAAGCGACCCTCGGCGCGCGCACCCAGGTGATCGTCCCCGTTGGCGGAGATGCGCACTCCCTGAGCGAGCAGGTCGGCGCCCTGGCCTCCTGCTGCGCCGACATCGTCGAATGGCGAGCCGACACCTACCTGGCCTCCCTGGTGGGATCGCACTTCGTCGCCGCCAGCGAGGTCGCCGACGACCTGGTGCGCATGGCCCGCTACGTCGCGGACGCCTCGCCGCTGCCCGTCCTGGCCACCATCCGAACCTCCGTCGAGGGCGGCGAGGCCTTCCTGGACGACGAGGAGTACTGCGCCCTCGTGCGCGCCCTTGCGCCCCTCGTCGGCGGCGTCGACGTCGAGATTTCGCGCGACGGGGCGCCCGCCCTCATCGAGGACGCACACGCAGCCGGATCCCTCGTCATCGGATCGTTCCACGACTTTGACGCGACCCCCAGTGACGACCAGCTGGCCGAGGTACTGGCCGACATGAACTACGCGGGCGCCGACGTCCTCAAGTTCGCGTGCATGGCCACCAGCGCCACCGACGCCGCCCGCGTCATCGGCGCCCAGGCGTGGGCGCGCGAGGCCTACGACCGTCCCGTCATCGGCATCGCCATGGGCCCCTCCGGCGCCCCCACGCGCCTGGTCGGATCCGCACTCGGCTGCGCGGCCACCTTCGCGACCCTTCCGGGGAGCGAGGGCAGTGCGCCCGGCCAGTTCACCATCGAGCAGGTCCGAACGGTCCTCGACATCATCGAAGCCCAGCGCTAAACGCCGTCCCGCCGAGCCCTGGGCACCGTCCCGCCGAAACCTGGGCGCCGTCCCGCCGAGCTTTCCGTAACCATCGCAGCCCAACATGATGGTTCCTCGAAAATGTCGCACGTAATTTCCCCGGGTCAGTTTTCGACATGGCGCACAAACGTTGGAATTGCAATACCCCTATTTCAATGTATGAAAGGTTGACAGGGAAATTACGTGCGACATTGTTGGGGAACCGTGCGGTGTGGCCACACCCGGGCGGGCCGCCCAGCACCAACAAGCTAAGAAACAAGACAAACCTCACCACCTGGGACCCGCAGCAAGACAAACCACCTGGGACCCGCAGCAAGACAAACCACCTGGGACCCGCAGTGAGACGGCATGTTCTATACCCCTAAGTGTGCTTAGCGTCGGTTGAACACCCGGCGGATACACGTGTGGGGGCGGGCCTCGTGGCCCGCCCCCACAGCGTCAGCGAAACGCCGGGACGCTCACGCCTCCTTGGGCGCAACCGTCACGACGGTGTCGTCGATGCCGACAGCGCCGGGTGCGGCGGGGGTGATCGTGCCGAACTTCTTCTTGTTCGTCACGACCATCGGGGTGATGGTGTCGTAGCCAGCCTCGCGGATGACATCCCAGTCGACCTCAGCGAGCACGTCGCCGCGGCGCACGACGTCGCCCTTGGCGACGCGAGGCGTGAAGCCCTTGCCGTCCAGCTTGACGGTGTCCATGCCGATGTGGATGAGGACCTGGACGCCGGAGGCGGACTTGAGGCCGTAGGCGTGGCCGGTGGGGAAGGCAACCGTCACCTTGCCGTCGCAGGGGGCGACGACGACCGCGTGAGCGGCGGGGGAGA
>CABKMZ010000021.1 GCA_902373545.1 uncultured Actinomyces sp.
ACGCTCCCCCGGCCCCCGACGCCACAGACGCCATGGTTCCTGAGCCCCCGCTTCCCCCCGACACGCCCGAGGCCAGCTCCGCCCCGGCCGACAACGACGCGCAGGCTTCCTCCGACGCACCCAACCCCGCCGACTCACCCGCTCCGGACGACAGCGCTGACGCCGAGGCCCCCGCCTTCACCTCCACCGACGACGCGGAACCCGAGACCGCCCCCGCGCCCGAGCCGACCGACTCCACCGACGCGGCCGAGACGACCGGCGCGCAGGCAACCCCGGCCTCGGACGTGGTGGCACGAGCCAAGAGCGGCGAGGTCGCCCTGCCCGTCCCCGCGCGCAGGCTGCGCCTGCCCCGCCCCGCCTACATTGCCGACCGCATCTTCACGATGCGGCGTCGGCGTGAGGACGTCGTCGACGTCGTCATCTCGATCCTTGCGATCCTCGTCATCTGGACCATCGGCATCGTCGCCAGCGCCACCACGCGCGGCGTCACCATGGACGTCCTGCAATTCCAACTCATCCGTCAGATTCTGATCCTGCCCGTCAACCTGGTCGAGGGCCTCATCATCCTGATCGCACCGATCCTGGTGATCATCTCCCTCGCGCTGCGCAGACGCCTGAACACCATCATCCAGGTCATCGTCACGAGCATCGTCGCAGCCCTCGGCGGTTGGGTCATCGCTACCATCACCGGACTGCTGCCCGCCTACCTCACGATCCCCCTGAGCGTCGACCGGCTCATCGCCACGCAGGGCTACAAGAGCGGCTTCGTGATCGCCATCAACCTGGTGATCGTCACACTGTGCGCCATGTTCACCTCCGCCGGCGAAGCCCAGTCCATGCGAGCCATTCGCTGGGGCTGGACGGGCGTGTGGATCATTCTCATCCTGGGCGTCCTGCGCTCCTCCATGACCCTGCCCGTCGCCTTCATCTCCGTGTTCCTCGGCCGCGCGTTCGGGTCCGGGTCACGCTGGATCATGGGCTACGACGACCAGAGAGCCAAGGGAACCGCCCTCGTCGAGGCACTCCTCGGCATCGGCATCACGCCCTCGAGGATCGTGCGCACCGACCTGGACACCAGCACCGAACCGCTGTCGACGTGGGCCGTCGCCGAGAACGCGCGCGGACGCCTTGCCCAGGTGCCCGCCGACCTGGGCGACATGGGCATCACCGTCACGCGCCGCCCCGACCCCGACCACAACCGCCACTACCAGGTGTGGAGTGACACCGGGTTGGCCTACGAGCTCATCGTCATGGACCCCGGCCAGGAGCTGACCGGCACCCTCCTCGAAATGTGGAACAACCTGCGCCTGCGCGGCATCAGCCGCTGGGTCTCCCCCTCCCTCAAGGCACAGGCCGAGCGCTCCTCGTTCACGACCCTGCAGGCCCTGCGCGCCGGCGTCTTCACGCAGGAACCCATCGCGATCGCCTCGGCGAACGACTCGATCATCATGGTGCTCTCCGCGCTCCCGCCGACCACTCCCCTGACGGAACTGGGTGAGCAGGTCACGGACGAGGTCTTGGATCGCGCGTGGGAACAGCTGCGGTACGCGCACACTCGGGGTATTTCGCACCGTGCCCTCACGCCTGAGGCCGTCGTCGTTGACGCCTCCTCCGACGTGTGGCTGCTGGACTGGGATTCCGGCGAGGTCGCGACAAGCGAGCTCAACCAGTCCATCGACATCGCTCAGATGCTGGTCCTCACCGCCCTGGCCGTCGGCCCTGAGCGCGCGCTTGAGGCGGGTCGCCGGTGTGTTGGCGACGAGACCCTCATCGCGTGCGCGCCCGTCATCCAGAAGCCGGTCCTGCCCGCATCCGTCAACCAGCTGCTGCGCCGCTCCGACCTGCTCAGTGACCTGCGCGCCGCCCTCGTGGGCAATTCCGAGGCAGAGACCGCCCCCACGGCCGACCTGCAACGCTTCCGTCCGCGCACGATCTTCACAATCGCGATCGCGTTCATCGCGGTCTTCATCGTCGTGTCCTCGCTCAACTTCAGCGACCTCGTCACGACGCTCAAGAGCGCGAACCCGTGGTGGATGGCCGCGTCCGCCGTCCTGGCCTGCCTCATCTGGGTGGGGTCGGCCGTGCCGCTCATGGCCCTGTCCCCCGAGAAGCTGCACTTCCGTGACACGCTCATCGCGCAGGTGGCCGCCTCGATCATCACGATCGTCGCACCCGCCGGTGTGGGTCCGGCCGCCCTGAACCTGCGCTACCTGCGTAAGCGCCGTGTTCCCACCGCTGCCGCCGTCACCACGGTGACGCTCATGCAGATCTCGCAGGCGCTCATCACGATCATCCTGCTGCTGCTCGTCATGGTCAGCGCAGGCTCCTCCCTGTCCGTCTCTCTCCCCTACGGCACGATCCTCGCGGTCGTCGCGGTCGTCATGCTCGCGGTCGGCGTCATCGTGGCCGTCCCGAAGGTACGCCGCTGGATCTGGGCGAAGATCCAGCCGACGTGGCAGCAGGTCTACCCCCGCCTCCTGTGGATCATCGGCCAGCCTCGCCGCCTCGCCGCGGTCGTTGCTGGGAACCTGCTCATGAACATCGGCTACGTGGGCGCGTTCTGGACCGCCATGATCGCCATGGGCGGCTCCCTGAACTTCTCGACGGTCGCGATCACCTACCTGACCGCAAACGCGGCGGGTTCCTTCATCCCCTCCCCGGGTGGTATCGGTACCGTCGAAACGGCCCTGACCTCGGGCCTGACGGTTGCGGGCGTTTCCTCCTCGGTCGCCATCGCCACGGCCCTGCTCTACCGTCTCGTCACCTTCTACGGGCGCATCCCGTTTGGCTGGCTGGCCATGAAGTACATGGAGAAGAAGGACCTGATCTAAGCGCTAGCTTTCCAGGCCTCGACCCTGAGGCTGGGGATGTGCGCCGGATTCGCACCTCTTTGCACATGCCGCGGTGGCATCCGACCTGCGTCACGGCTCGTACGCACACGTTGCGGGGCTCACGCAAGATCTGAACACAGATGACGGTGGACTCGCTTAGACTGTCATCATGATCGACACCCAGATGCCCAGCACCCCCTGTGCAACCAGCCAGGATGGCATAAGCACGCGGCTTCGCGGGATCATGGGCGACTACTCGGATATCTCGCCGATCACACAACCGCGCGGAACATTCGTCTCGTTGTATGCCGGTGCCGGCGGTCTCGATATCGGTTTTATGCTGGCCGGTTTCGTCCCCCTCTGGGTGAGCGAGCTTGATCCGCTCGCTATGCGCACCCATGAACTCGCATACGAACAGCTCTCAGCAACACATCCTCACCTGGCCACTGCTCATCATTCCATTCACATTGGGGATGTCCTCGCCATTGCAGAGGAAGAGCTGCCTGCGCGACACATGGCTGACCTTGTCATCGGCGGCCCACCCTGCCAAGGATTCAGCGTAGCCGGAAAGATGGACCCGAACGACGAACGCTCCAAGCACGTCTTTCATTTTCTCGACATGGTGGAGCGTGTCCATCCACGTGCGTTTGTGATGGAGAACGTCAAGGCCCTCTACCAGAATGCGCGATGGGCAGAAGTTCGCACAGCGCTCATTGATCGCGCGCAGGGTCTTGGGTACTCAACTCTCTTAACGTTGGTCAATGCCGCTGACTTCGGCGTACCTCAGGCGAGAGAGCGCATGTTCCTTCTCGGGATTCGTCACGACTGTGGAACGCCGGCCCCCTTAATCCCGACGACTCCTTCGCATCATTTTTCCGTGAGGGATGCACTGAGTCAGCTACCGAAGTACGGCACGCCAGGAAACGACTCGCTGTGCTCCGCCCAAATTACGACGGCAAAGTCCCCGGTCCTACGCCGCTCACCTTTCGCCGGCATGCTCTTCAACGGTGCAGGCAGGCCGCTCAATCTTGAAGTACCATCAATGACGCTTCCGGCATCAATGGGAGGAAACAAGACTCCGATCATCGATCAACGATCACTCGAGGAGCCGCATGTCACACCCTGGGTTCAGGGCTATCACAAGGAATTGTGGTCGCGTGGTTCTACTGCTGTCACGTCGGAAATTCCTCCGTTCCTACGACGTTTGACTGTGGAAGAGGCAGCAGCAATCCAAACATTTCCTCGTGGAATGACTTGGTGCGGGCCGAGGAGTGCGCAATTCCGCCAAATCGGCAATGCTGTGCCCCCACGCCTCGCTCTTGCTGCAGCGAAAGCGATTGACGCCGCGCTCAACCGATAGCGGGCAGGGCACTCACTACTCACGTTCCCACTAGGGCACGAGTAGCGATGATCCTCAATCCCTCAGTGACTGTTGACAATAGCGATTCAGCACATCGAGCCAACAGCGACGCATTGAGGGAGTGGAGAGCCGATCAAGTTCAGCGCCCAACTCGTTCAGATATTCTCCGCCAAGCGGCTTTCCATATCCCGGAAAGCTCAGCCAATGCTCAATAGCCTCAACCGTTACAAGGTCGATATGAAAGTCAAGGTTCTGACGCGCATGATCGACAACCTTCGATACTCCATCCAGTTCAGCGGTCAAAATACCTCTCGAGACGACGACCGCATGGCGCAATCCCCTCTGCCGCATCGCCTCGATCACTTCATTACGCAACTTATTCTCCGTGAGATAACTATCCGTGACCTCAACACCATGTCGATTTGTGTCATCATTTTCGGATTGAACTTCGATATCGATTCGATCCGGCGAGTTAATGTCTCCTCGATTGACAATCATAGGGTGTTCTAAACAATGTGACACCACTCGAACTGCTGCAGTGACAGCAGCTTCAAGCCCATCGGGTGGATTATCGCATTTCTCCAGAAACTCTTTCGTAATCTTCATCGCATTCGCTGGCGATACTCCAAATTTTGGATATTCGATACGCTGCTCCACTGCCTGCTGAACCACGCGCATCGCAATATAGTCGACGACTACATGTGCTTCACAGCGCCGATCATATGCCTCAAATACCCCCACGAACGTCAGAAAAGCGCGAGCCCATTCTCTCGCTGATCCTTTCCTGCGCATCAGCCATGTTTCATCGATGCGCGCCTCACGCCACGGATTCGACACACCCGGATCTTGCGAAACTTTCCATGTCAATTCCTTATCCCGGAAAAAACGATTGAGCGCGCGGGCGACGTCAGCCCCTTGTCCGCGCCGGTCTACTCCATCCACTCCTGACTGTGACTGCAACGACGCAGGATCACGTTCAGGCTCTAGCTCCACACCGGCAGCGAGAGCAAAAAGCATCTGCTGTGCTGGAAGCGATTTACTCGCATAGACAATCTCCACTGCCTGCTGGAGTTCATCATCGATCTCCGGAAAACTATCATCACCAGCGAGATGACGCTGCCAGGCACCCTCGAGTGCTTCCAAAACTCGTTCATGAATATCCATATAAATATCCTATTCGTCTCACGCGCACGAAGCAATTAAGCTCATCTCCACGCCTCGGCACCCTGAACCCGGCGTTGAAGATCCGGGACCGGATACCACTCGAAACTCCGGCCACGCTTGACACGCATCAGGTATCCCCCATCCTCAAGGCCGCGCAGATCGGCATGCGCCGTCTGCGGCGTGACCCTGAACTTATCCGCATGCGCCGCCGCGGTTACGGTGATCGAGGGATCACGCAGCGCCTCCTCGATCATTCCAATTTGGCGATTGTTAAGATCGGTAGACCTGAGAAGCTGCTTCACCTGGTCCATCTCCCGGGATTTCCTTGCCAGGTAGTCGTACAGTTCACGGATTCCACGAAGAATGATCTGCGCATGCCAGATCAGGAAGTAGGTGAGGTCACCCTCGTCCTGCTCCACCTCAAGGAACGAGCGCGCATACTGCGCGGGCGCTTTGCGCAGGAGCCTCGAGACTGGCACGAAGTCCATCAGGAAGAATCCCTCGCGAAGCATGACCCACTGAGCAATGACGCGAGCCGTGCGCCCGTTTCCATCGACGAAGTAATGGTCGTAGCCCATCATGAAATGAACAACGAGCGCCCTCACGAGGGGCGGAACATATTGCGTCGCATACTCGCCCACGCCATTGGCGAAGTCGCACAGGCGCTTGAGGCGTTCGGGCAGCTCCTCGGCTGGCGGCGGAACATGCAGCAGCTGATCCTGGCCTTCACTCCCATAGATACGAATTCGCTCTTCGCCCTGGCGCTGCAGGCGCCCTGCATCCTCCGCTTCGTCGAGCGTCCCATCCGTCACAATGCGGTGAACCTCGCAGATGAATTGAGGAGTGAGCTCCTCACCCAGGTGAGCACGCACAAATTCGAGGGCGAGGAAATTGTTCAGGATCATCCGCTCCGAGCGAGTGCGTGGATCCTTCTTTTCCCTGAGCATCGTTTTCGCATCGCGTCGCGTGGTCGACGCCCCCTCCATCTGGGAGGAGGTGATCGCTTCTTCGTAGAGAGAGTTGATCAGGTATCTGTCTCTCACCCCTTGCGTCGCCACTTCGCCCGGCAGCTCCACCTGACCGCGCGCCTGCGCCGTAATCTCCTCATTCAACTGCAAGAAGCGATCCGGGAGATTAAACGTCAGGCGCGTTCCGTCCTTCATAACGAAGGGGGTGGGCCGGGCCGTCGAGGCACGCGCAGCGCGTACCGCGTACCACCACTCCTCACGCGTCAGACCCTCCGGCACCGGCTCAGCGCGAAAGTAGTACTCCCACGGTCGATACTCTGGATCATCCAGCCCACCCGCTAGCACGCCGATGATAGGGAGACGCCGCTCATCATCTGCGTCCGCCAAACTGGCGATAACTCGTTCACGCAGCTCGCCAAGACGATAGGGCGGAGGGACAGGAGTCTTCATGGCTACTCCGTTCACACGACCATCAAATTACTTCTAATTTTATCTTAATTTGAAGCAACTAGATCTACGTACGGCTTCCTTCGCCAGTCACCCACGTTCCGATTCCCAGTATCACGTGCGCACAACGAGGGCCGAGGCCGTGGCACGCACGCCACAAGCCGCACCACTGCGGGCACCCACACAACAAACGAGACCGTGACCGGAACACCCGGCCACGGCCTCGTCAATGGCGCTCACACTAGGACGGGCCTACCACAGGCGATTCGAGCGCACGTAGTAGGCCGACTGGACGCCACTGACGCCCCTGATTACGTCGATAGACCCGGCGGGCACGCTCAGCCCGAAACCCTGCACGACGTACCCGTACTCGTACTCGACCTTGACGGGCTCGCCGGGGAAGAACTCGGCCACGGCTTCCCTAATCGACGCAAGAACGGTCGCACGGTCGGCGCCCTCCTCAAGGCGCACGACAACCTCGACACTCTCAGAGGGTCGGTACCAACTTCCAACCATGGCCGCCTGGACGCCCGCCGCCTGCGTCGCTCCCACCTGAGCCGCGGGCGAGGCCATGGCGACCGAGGGACTTGCGACCGCGAGCGCGCACCCCGCGACGCACGACAGGACGATAGACGACTTCTTCAATGACATGATGTGCTCCTCTATGGTTATGGGTGACCACGTGGGAACGCAGCGGCGCGCCCCTGTCAGCTCCGGGATAACCGTAGCACAAGAACATATCTGACAAACGCCTTTTTACTGCTATACAGCCGGTAAGTTCAGCGTGTACAACTCCTAGTCTTATTTCTTCGTGCGACGGATATCCGTGCGGGCCGGCTGGCACGACCAGACGCCAGACAACAAGCGAGGCCGCGATCGGATAACCCGACCACGGCCTCGTCGCGCGGGGGCTTTACTGCACGCGCATCTCGCCATCGAGGTACGCGGACTCTACGCCGTTCGCGCCCCGAATCGCCTCCAGCGCCCCGGCGGGAGCACGCAGCGACCACCCCTGAAGGGCGTTCACGTATTCGCGCTCAACCTCGACGGACTCGCCCGGGAAGGCGGCGGCCACGGCCTTATTGATCGAGGCGAGGGTCGCCGCGCGGTCGGCCCCCTCCTCAAGGACGACGACGAAGACGGCGGGGCCGGTGGCTTCCACGTCGCCGGAGGAGTCGGCCGGGCCGCTCTGCGCGCCCGGGCCGCTCTGCCCGTCCCTGGACGTCAGCGCGTTGTCGACGTCGCCCACGGGCAGGGTCGGGGCAGCAGACCCGGGGCCCGACTGCATGCCCGACTGAGCGCCTGACTGAGCGCCTGACTGGACGGCTGAGGGCGACGAATCGACAACCGGGTCGGACTGGGGGGCGGGGGCCGGGGAGGAACAGCTCGCGACCGCGAGCGCGCACGTGCCGACGCCTGCCATCAGGGCAGCGGGTTTCTTCATGGACATGGGGTGCTCCTCCGTCATTCTGGGCGGCTACCTCGGGCCTTGGATCCCTGCGTTATGTTGGCCGCCTCGCCCAACATACCTCAGTCGCGCGTCGGCTCGCTGGAGTGCCCGCGATGATGAGAGGGGAACGAGGCCGGGGCGCGCATACGGGAGGGCCCGGGAACTCTCGCGGGGAGCGTTCCCGGGCCCAGGCCTCGTGAATCGGAGGAGACAGACAGGCTTAGTGCTGCCAGACTCCCGACGTGTCGAAGCGGTAGACGCGTCCGTTGATCGTGTGCGTGCCGGTGAACATGCCACCGTCAGGCCCCAGGTAGTACCAGGCGCCGTCCAGGTTCAGCCAGCCGGTGTGCATCGCGCCCGACGGGGTGAGATAATACCAGATACCGTCGACCTTGACCCATCCGGTGTGCATGTCGCCCGAGGCACCCAGGTAGTACCACGAGCCGCGATCAAACAGCCAGCCCGTGCGCATCAGCTTGGTGACGGGGTCCAGGTAGTACCAGTGCGGCCCTCCGTACGCGGCGTCACGCACCCAGCCGCCCACCAGGGCTCCAGAGGCGTCCGCGTAGACCCACTGGCCATCAACGCGCTGGAGGAAGCCGGTCATCATGTAGCCGGAGGAATCGAACTGATAGTCGGAGCCGTTGATCGTGAACCAGCCCGACGTCAGGAAGGAGACCCCGTCGGCGCACACGTAGCGCCATCCCCCGTTCTCTGTCACCCAGTGACCGCCGGCGGGGTCGGTGCAGGGCGTGGGAATGCTCGGGTTCCCGGTCGGCAGATTGACGGCGACCGCCGACGAGTAGTTCAGGCCGTAGTCCCAGGCGAGCACGTAGGGGTTGGACACGACGGGCCCTTTCCCGCCTTGATCCGTCCACGCGCGCGATATCTCGGACAGCGGGACCTCGACCTCGTAGCGGTACTTGCCGTCCGCGTCAGCGATCTGGTCGCCGTCGGAGAGGATGTGCCGGTAGAACCACAGGCCATCGGCCGGGTCGTGCAGGTCGAAGGCGGCCATCGGCGAGGAGTCAACGATCGTGACGGTGAGGGTCGTGTCCTCACCCTCGCCGGAGTAGCGCACATCCTCGATGACGGGAGCGGTCGTGTCGATGCGGAACTTGTATGAGATGGATTGCTCGGTGGGCGAGGGGCCGTCGTTGGTCGCCGATATCGTCAGCGTGTACTCCCCGTCCGGCAGATCCTTGTATGCCTCGGAGCGCAGGTCCAGGGACGTGGCTTCGTGTTCGCGCTCGGCCCACGAGACCTGTGTGGTGAGGGCGTCAAACACGGACTTCCAGTTCTGGTGACGCTCGAAGGAAGCGATGGTTGCCCCGGCCTCGTTCGTATACACGGTTCGCAGGGTATGCACGCCGCGCAGTGTGCCCGTGCGCGGTTCGAGGACCGTGGGGGCGCCCGAGGCCTCGGCCCGGGAGATCACGTAGCGCTGGGCGTTGGGGGCGCCGACGCGATCGGCTGCCTTGACGAGGGGGTTGTAGCCGAGGAGGTCGCCGGTCTTTCCGTTGATGATGGCCGAGGCGCGGGTGTGCGCTCCGCCGTCGGAGGCCAGCGCGTCGAAGATCGGAGCCTTACCCCAGTCGCCGTAGAAGCCCAGGTAGGGCACAGCGAGGTCGGGCTGGCCCTCGGTACGCGAGGCGAAGCGCACGAAGCCGTCGAGGAAGGTGCCGGACGGCGTGTTGTCCGCGACATACTGGGCGAACTCGGCGCCCGGCGTCACGTCAACGCCGACGGTGACCTCCCCGCCCGCGGGGACGGTCACACTCGCGCCCTCCCCCGCCGACGAGGCGGCGCCGCTAAACGCGATATCCACGCCACGGCCTCGCCAATCCGAGGAGTGCTCAGTGAAGAACCCTCCGTCAACGATCTCCGACAAGGCCTGGGAGCTCAGCTCGTAGGTCGCGGGCGCGTCGGAAAGGTTGTGGAGAACGACGTCGAAGTGCCAGCCCTTGGTGCCGTCGCCCAGGTCGGCCTTGGGACGGGACGGCTCGGGAGCACCCTTGACGGTCGGGTACACGGACGAGGTCGTGGCCGCCAAGGCGTCAACCAGACCGGCTCCCTGCT
Organism: uncultured Actinomyces sp.; assembly: GCA_902373545.1. GTDB lineage: Bacteria > Actinomycetota > Actinomycetes > Actinomycetales > Actinomycetaceae > Pauljensenia. Next base: position 10,300 of record CABKMZ010000021.1, read on the forward strand.
TGCGCGGGGAGTACAGGGCGCCCGAGGTCTGGGCCGCGTCGGTCAGCGGGCGCGCGGTGCCCATGATGAGGTTCTGGACGACGTCGGCCTGCTCGCGCGCACTCATCGAGGCGAAGAGCGGATCGGACTGTACGCGCTGGAGGACAATCGCGGAAATGCCCGACATCTGCGGGGTCGCCATCGAAGTGCCGGACGAGTGTTCGTAGTCGCCGCCGGGGACTGAAGAGAGGATGTTGCCGCCGGGCGCGGCGATCTCAGGCTTGAGCCGCAGGTCGGGAGACACTCCCCACGAGGAAAAGTCATTCATCCAGTAGGAGCTGGTGGGCTCCAGGACCTTGCCCTCGACGAGGGTGAGGTGATGGTCGGCGACGGCCAGCATGGCCTGCGCACTCGCCTGGGAAATGAAGGCGGCGGGCACGTCGAGGGTTGACAGGTTCATGATGAGGAGCGCGTCGCCGGGCTCATTGTCATACACGAGGATCGCCGCGGGCTTGAGCGGCGCAATGTTGTCGAATTTCTCCTGGAAATCCAGGGTTCCACGGGAGACCATCACGATCTTGTCGGCCAGCCCCTCCGGGTATTTCGCCGCCAGCGCGGCCGCGTCCTCGGCCGAACCGAAACCCGCCTCCACGTACTCGTAGTCTCCGGGGGCCAAGTCGCCAAGACTCGCGACGCTCTCGCCCTCGAAGCCGCGCGCGCTCTGGTAGGCGACGTCACGACCGGCTGCTGAAAACGCCAAGTATGACGTGCCATTTTCCACCGAGGCCACGGCCACGACCGAGGGGTAGGAGGCAGGCTCGCACAGGACCGAGGTGTCTGGGTCCGAGGCGTAGGGCTCGTTCTTGCCCGAGAGATTGCCGTACCCGGCGGAATACTCGTTGCCCGCGGCAGCGTTCACGCTCACCCCGGCGTCTCGCAGGTTCTTGTAGACGCTCGCGTACACCGAGTCGGCCTCGCTATCCATACCGCCCGTCTGCCCGAGCGACAGGTTCACGACGTCGGGGCGCAGCACGGCCATGTCATCCAGGGCGGCAAGCAGTGCCGAGTCGGGGTACTCGCCGCTCTGGCTTCGCGAGACCTTCGCGACGATCACCTGCGCGTCGGGGGCGGTACCCATAATCTTGTCGGCGTTGCCCGCGGCAATGCCCGCGACGTGCGTCCCGTGGGTGCCGGACTCGTCGGGGGACGGCGAGGCGTCCTCGTCTCTATCAGCGTAGTCGTAGGCGAAGGGGAACTTCTCGGAGACGTACGTACCATCCTTGCCGTCCCCCAGTTGGGGAAGTAAGGCGGCCACCTTGTCTGCGTCGAGGGCTGGAGTCCCGCTCAGGGCACCGCTAAAGGCGGGGTGAGTCATGTCGACTCCGGTGTCGATGATTGCGATGACTGTCCCCTCCCCCTTCTGTGCGACCCGGTCGGTGCGCATCATGACCTGGGAGCTGAGGTTGTCGGGGTCCTGGCTGGCGATCCTCGACGTTCGGACGCCACCTGCGGCATCGGTGCCCACCGTGTCGCGCACGCGCGTCTCGCGCTCGATGAACGCCGCTGCGACGCCGGGGACCGCGCGGATAGCATCCAGCGATCCGGCGGGGGCCTTGAGCGCGACGCCCTGTAGGGCATGGTGGTACTCGCGCTCCACCTGGAGCGAGGCCTCCGGGAAGGCCCCGGCCACGGCCTCGTTCACGGAGGCCAGGGTGGCCTCGCGGTCAGCCCCCGCCTCCAGGCGGACGACGATGCCGGTGACGAGGTTCGGGTCCTGCTCACTGCCCGCTCGCACGGGTTCGACACGCGCGCTCTCCCCATTCTTCGAGGTCAGCGCGGTATCGGCGTCGCCCACCGGCAGGGACGAGGCCGTGGCTGCCCGTGCGGTCAGTGCCGGGGAAGCGGCGGGTTGGGAGGCGAGTATCGGCGAAGCGAGCGACGAGGGACTCGCGACCGCGAGCGCGCACGCGCCGACACACGCCAGGAGGACAGCTGATTTCTTCATTGACATGGTGCACTCCTATGCGTTTGTGAGGAGCCGACTCATCGCGCAGAGACACTGGACTATGTCGGCCACCACATTCACCATATCGCAGGAACACGCATGACAAGCCGTGTTTGGGGTACTTCATCTGACCAATTGTTCGCCTTGTCCAATACAGGCAAACGTGCGCTTCGCTCGCCTCATGCGGCCCGCCCACCCGAGGCCGGGGCGCGCATACGGGAGGGCCCGGGAACTCTCGCGGGGAGCGTTCCCGGGCCCAGGCCTCGTGAATCAGAAGGGACAGACAGGCTTAGCGCTGCCAGACTCCCGACTCATCGAAGATGTAGACGCGTCCGTTGATCGTGTGCGTACCGGTGAACATGGCGCCGTCGGGTCCCAGGTAGTACCAGGCGCCGTCCAGGTTCAGCCAGCCGGTGCGCATCGAACCCGAGGAGTTCAGGTAGTACCACGAGCCGCCGACCTGCACCCAGCCGGTGTGCATGTCGCCCGAGTCGCCCAGGTAGTACCAGGAACCGCGGTCGAAGAGCCAGCCGGTGGCCATGGTCTTGGTGGCGGGGTCCAGGTAGTACCAGGAGCCACCATCGCGCACCCAGCCGCCCACGAGAGCGCCCTCGGAGTCGGCGTACACCCACGTTCCATCGGCGCGCTTGAGGAAGCCGGTCATCATGTAGCCGGATGGTCCGAACTGGTAGTCGGAGCCGTTGATCGTGAACCACCCTGACGTCAGGTAGTCGGTGCCGTTGGCACACACGTACCACCAGCCCACGGCGTCCTTGGCCCAGTGACCGCCGGCGGGGTCGGTGCAGGGCAGCTTGACGCCCTCGTTGCCGGTGGGCAGGTCGACCGTCTTGGGTTCGGAGTGGTTCAGGCCGTAGTCCCAGGCGAGCAGGTACGGGTGGGCGATAACCTCGCCGGAGCCGCCCTGGTCGGTCCAGGCCTGGGAGAGCTCGGACATGGGGACCTCGAGCTCGTAGCGGTACCTGCCGTCGTCGCCCTTGACACCGTCGGTGTCAGAGAAGACGTGGCGGTAGAACCACAGGCCGTCGGCCGGGTCGTGCAGGTCGATGCCGGCCAGGGGCTTGTTGTCGGTGACCGTGACGAGCAGGCGGGCGTTGCCGCCCTCCTCCGTGTACTCCAGGTTGGCGACCTCGGGCGCGGCCGTGTCGATGCTGAAGTTGTACGAGATCGACTGCTCGGCCTGCGAGGGGCCGTCGTTGTGCGCAGAGAGCGTCAGCGTGTAGTCGCCGTCGGGCAGGTTCTTGTACGCGTCGGAGCGCAGGTCCAGGGTCGTGGGCTCGTGGCCGTCCTCGACCCAGGTCATCTTGCCGGTGCTGGGGTTGACGCCGGACTTCCAGACCTGGTGGGTCACGTACGAGGCGACGGATTCACCGGCGGCGTTCGCGTACACGGTATTGAGCGTGTGGACGCTGCGCAGGGTGCCGGTGCGCGGTTCGAGGACCGTGGGAGCGCCCGAGGCCTCGGCGCGGGAGAGGACGTAGCGGTCAGCCTTGGGCGTGCCGGTGCGCGCGTCGGCCTTGACCAGGGGGTTGTATCCCAGCAGCTGGCCCGTGGTGCCGTTGTAGATGCCCGAGGCCAGGGTGTGCGCTCCCCCGTCGGAGGCGAGGGCGTCGAAGATGGGGGCCTTGCCCCAGTCGCCGTAGAAGCCCATGTAGGGCACGGTCAGGTCGGGCTGTCCGTCAGTCTTCGAGGTGAGGCGCACGAAGCCGTCGAGGAACGTGCCGTTGGGCGCATTCTGCGCGACGTAGGAGTCGAAGGCGGCGCCAGGCGTGACGTCCACGCCCACGGTTGCCTCGCCCGAGGCGGGGACGGTGATGGTCGCGCCTTCGCCGGTGCCGCTCACGGCCGCGCCGGAGTAGGCGATGTCCACGCCCTTGCCTCGCCAGTCGGAGGAGTGGCCGGTGAAGAACCCATCCTCAACGATCTCGGAGAGCGCCTGCGTGTTCAGGGCGTAGGTGGCCTCGACGCCGGAGAGGTTGTGGAGGGTGACGTCGAAGTGCCATCCCTTGGTCCCATCCCCCAGGTCGGCCTTGGGTCGGGAGGACTCGGGGGCGCCCGCCACGGTCGGGTACACGGACGAGGTCGTGGCAGCCAGGACGTTCGCCAGACCCGAGCCCTGCTTGCGCGGGGAGTACGGGTCGCCGGTGTCCTGGAGCGGGTCGGCGATGGGAGCGGCCGTGCCCATGATGAGGTTCTGGACGACGTCAACCTTCTCGCGTGCGCTCATGGACGCGAACAGCGGATCATTCTGGACGCGCTGCAGGACGACCGCGGTCACGCCCGCCATCTGCGGGGTCGCCATCGACGTGCCGGACATGAACTCGTAGGTGCCTCCGGGCACCGAGGAGTAGATGTTGCCGCCTGGTGCGGCGACCTCGGGCTTGAGGCGCAGGTCGGGGGTGACGCCCCAGGAGGAGAAGCTCGACATGGAGTACTTCGAGCTGGGGGCGACGACCTTGCCGGGGGCGACGCTCAGGTGGTGGTCGGCGGCGGCCAGCATGGCCTCGCCGTCCGCCTGCGAAATGAATGCGGCGGGCACGCCGTCCGTCTTCAGGCTCATGACGACGAGGGAGTCACCGGGAACATTGTTGTAGACGATGAAGCCGGCGGGCTTGGAGCCTGCGATGTTGTCGAACTTGGTCTGGAAGGTGAGGGAGCCTCGCTTGACCAGCACGATCTTTCCGGCCAGGCCCTCGGGGTACTTGGCCTTGAGCGCGGCGCCGTCCTCGGCCGAACCGATGCCGCCGTCGACATATTCGAAGGGGCCGCCGGTCAGGTCGGACAGGTCGGGCATCTTCTGACCGTTAGCGCCACCGGCCCGCTGGAAGGGAATGTCGCGGTCGCCGACGGTGAACGCGCTGTGCGCCAGCGAGTTATCGACGGAGGCGACGGAGACCACGGAGGAGTAGGTCGCTGGCTCGCACTGGGTGGAGGAGTCCGGGTCGGACGCGAAGGGCAGGTTTTTGCCAGAGGTATTGCCGTATCCGGCCGTGTAGTGGTTGCCGGCTGCCGCGTTGACGGTCACGCCCACGTCCTGCAGGCTCTTGAAGACGGTCGCGTAGACCGAGTCGGCCTCGTTGTCCATGCCTCCGAGCTGGCCGAGCGACAGGTTGATGACGTCGGGGTGCAGGATCACCATGTCGTCGAGTGCGGCGAGCAGCCCGGAATCGGTGATGTCGCCCTCGGCGCTGCGCGCGACCTTGGCGACGATGATCTGCGCGTCGGGCGCGATGCCGACGATTTCGCCCGCGTTGGCCGCGGTGATGCCGGCGACGTGCGTGCCGTGCGATCCGGCTTGTCCGGTCGGCGAGGCGTCCGGGTCGTTATCCGCGTAGTCGTAGGCGAAGGGGAACTTCTCCGACACGTAGGTGCCGGTCTTGCCGTCGCCCAGCTGGGGGGTCAGGGACGCCACCTTGTCCGCCGAGAGCGCGGGGGTCCCCCCGAGGGCGCCCGCGAACGCCGGATGCGTCATGTCCACGCCCGTGTCGATGACGGCGATGACCTTCCCGTCGCCCTTCTGGGTGATCTGGTCGGCGTGCATCATCAGCTGGGCGCTGAGGTTGGCGGGGTCCTGGGTTGAGGTACGGGCGGAGTTCGTCGCTCCCTCGCCAGCGACCTGGTCGTCGGCATCCTCGACGCGGGTCTCGCGATCACGGAAGGCGGCCTTGACGCCGCTCGCCGCGCGGATCGCGTCGAGAGAGCCGGCGGGGGCGCTGAGCGCGAAGCCCCGCAGGGCGTTGTCGTACTCGCGTTCCACCTGGGCGGAGGTTCCGGGGAAGGCGCCGGCCACGGCCTCGTTGATGGAGGCGAGGGAGGTGGCGCGGTCTGCACCGTCATTGAGCTGGACGATGATGCTCACGACGGCGGCCGAGTCGGCCTCGTCGCTCGCCTGGGCCTGATCGGCCTGGCTGGTCTGCCCGCTCTTTGAGGTCAGCGCGGTGTCGATGTCGCCCACGGGCAGGGACGAGGCCGTGGCCTGCTCGGTGGGTTGCGGTGGCGTGGGAGTCGTCGGCGCTGCGAGCGACGCCGGGCCTGTGGCCGCAAGCACGCAGGCACCGACGAGCGCGAGGAGCGCCGTTGGTTTCTTCGTTGTCATGTGCGTAACTCCAATGTGTCGACAGTGGCCGTCCCTGGGGCGGAAGGGCTCCGCCGTGTCGGCCGCCACACCTAACATACCCCACGAATAACTTTTGACAAACTTTGTTTCACATTGGGAAACGATTGGAGAATATTTTACCGACAAACTGCGACGAGGCCCGGGAACACTCACATAGCAAGGTTCCCGGGCCTCGTGGCGATGATCGTCAGGCGCTAGCGCCTCGCTCTCATCCGACCCACGCACCGTTCTCGTCAAAGACGTAGGTGCGTCCGTTGATCGTGTGCGTGCCCGTCAGCATCGCTCCCGAGTAGGACAGGTAGTACCAGGAGTCGCCCACCTTGACCCAGCCGGTGGCCATCGCCCCGGAGGCCTTCAGGTAGTACCAGGAACCATCCACCTGCACCCAGCCGACGGCCATCGCACCGCTGTCGGACAGGTAGTACCAGGAGCCGCGATCGAGCAGCCAGCCGGTGCGCATGACCTTGGTGTCGGGATCCATGTAGTACCAGGAGCCGCCGTCACTGACCCAGCCGCCCACCAGAGCACCCTCGGAATCCGCGTAGACCCACTCGCCGGAGGGACGCTGGAGGAAACCGGTGGACATGTAGCCGTTGGGACCGAACAGGTAGTCGGAGCCGTTGATCGTGAACCAGCCGCCCTTGAGGTAGTCCGTGCCGCTCGCACAGGCGTACCACCAGCCAGTGGAGTCGTGGGCCCAATGTCCGCCCGTGGGACTCACGCACGGAGCGATCGGACCCTCGTTATCGGAAGGCAGGTCAATCGTGACCGCCTCGGAGTGGTTGAGGCCGTAGTCCCACGCGAGCAGGTAGGGGTGCGCAATAATGTCGCCCTCGCCGCCCTGATCGGTCCAACCGAGCTCAAACTCACCCAGACCGATACTTAGGCTCTCGCGGTACCTGCCTTCGCTGTACCACTGGTGGGCGTCATCCTCATTAAGACTGCGGTAGAACCACAGTCCGCTTCCGGGGTCGTGCAGGGTAAAGCCGGCGATGGGTGACTCGTCACTGATTTCCAGATCGAGAACGGGGCCAGCCATATCACCAAGGTCCACGCTTGCCCGCTCGATGACCGGAGGCGTCGTATCGACGCGGAAGTCGTAGGAGATAGACTGCTCGGTCGGCGAAGGACCGTCGTTGCTGGCGGCAATCGTCACCTTGTACGCGCCATCGGGCAGGTTCTTGAACTCGTCGGACGTCAGGTCCAGGCCCCTGGACGCATGGCCTTGCTCCACCGCAGTCATGACCCCATTCGAGTCCAGGGCGGACTTCCAGTTCTGGTGAGACGTGTACGAGGCGACGACCTCGCCAGCCGCGTTCGTGTAGGTGGTGGTCATCGTGTGCACGGACCGCAGAGTGCCCGTACGCGGATCGATGGCCGTGGGAGCACCAGAGGCCGTCGAGCGTGAAATGACGTACTTGTCGGACTGGGGACGAACAGTACGCTCCGACACCTTGCGCAGGGGGTTGAACCCGAGCAGGTCTCCGTTCCTACCGTTGTAAATGCCCGAGGCCAGGACGTGCCCATCGCCCTCAGAGGCAAGCTGGTCAAAGATCGCGGGCTTACCCCAGTCGCCGTAGAAGCCCAGGTAGGGCACGGTCAGATCAGACTGACCCTGCGTGCGCGACGTGAAGCGCACGAAGCCCTCCAGGAAGGTACCCGACGGCGCATTGTCTGTCACGTACTGGGCGAACGCGGATCCGGGGGTGACGTCGATGCCGACGGTAGCCTCGCCCTTCGCGGGCACAGTGACGATCGCGCCCTCGCCGGTGGCCGAGGCAGCACCGGAGTAAGCAATCTCCACGCCCTTGCCACGCCAATCGGAGGAGCGCTCACTGAAGAAGCCGTCCGTCACGATGTCGGAAAGCGCCTGAGAGTTCATCTCATAGGTCGCCGAGGCGTCGGACAGGTTGTGCAGGACAACGTCGAAGTGCCAGCCCTTCGTGCCATCCCCCAGGTCGGCCTTGGGTCGGGACTGCTCGGGGGCACCCTTCACGGTCGGGTACACAGACGAGGTCGTAGCAGCCAGAACGTTCACCAGGCCGGATCCCTGCTTGCGCGGAGAGTAGTAGGCACCAGTGTCCTGGAGCGGATCGACGACGGGGGCGGCTGTGCCCATGATGAGGTTCTGGACGACGTCCACCTTCTCACGATCACTCATCGAGGCGAAGAGCGGATCGTTCTGAACGCGCTCAAGCACGACGGCGCTCACGCCGACGATCTGGGGCGTCGCCATGGACGTGCCGGACATGAACCCGTATGCGCCGTCAGGCACCGAGGAATAGATGTTGCCGCCGGGGGCAGTCACCTCGGGCTTGAGCCGCAGATCAGGGGTGACGCCCCACGAACTGAAGCCGGACATCGAATGCTTGCTGCTGGGCGTGATCGTCATGCCCTCAACGAGGGTCAGGTGATGGTCGGCGGCAGCCAGCATGGCCTGACCATCGGCCTGCGACATGAAACCGGCGGGCACGCTCAGCGTCGACAGGCTCATGACCATGAGCGCGTCGCCGGGGACGTTGTTGTAGACGAGGACGCCAGCGGGCTTGAGGTCTGCAAGGTTCGACACCTTAGCGTCGAAGGTCAGCTTACCGCGCGACACGAGCACGAACTTACCGGCCAGTCCGTCCGGGTACTTCTCCTTGAGAGCTTTCACATCTTCTTCGGAGGCGATTCCACCGTCAACGTACTCGTAGTCGCCAGCGGGCAGCTCGGCGATGTCAGCGATCTTGTCACCGTCCTCCGCGCGCGCACGCTGGTAGGCGATGTCTCGTCCAGCCGCCTTGAAACCGTTGGCCTGAAGCACGTTATCGAGGGAGGCAACGGCAACCACGGGGGCGTAGGAAGCGGGTTCATCCAGGGTCGAGGAGTCGGGGTCGGAGGCGTAGGCCAGGTTCTTACCCGAGTTGTTGCCGTAGCCTGCGGAGAATTCGTTACCGGCGGCAGCGTCGACTGCGACCCCCTTCTCCTGCAGCGTCTCGAAGATTCCCGCGTAGACGCTGTCGGCGGCGTTGTCCATGCCACCTGTCTGGCCGAGCGAAAGATTCACGACATCGGGGCGCAGGACCGCCATGTCATCCAGGGCGGATAGCAGCGCGGAGTCCGGGATACCGCCGCTGTCACGTTCGACCTTCGCGACGATGATCTGCGCGTCGGGGGCCACGCCCATAATCTCGCCGGCGTTACCCGCGGCGATACCGGCGACGTGCGTGCCGTGGGAACCTGCCGGGGACGCGTCGGCGTCATCGTCCGCGTAATCGTAGGCGAAGGGGAACTTCTCGGACACGTAGGTGCCGGTCTTGCCCGCGCCCAGCTGCGCGGCCAGGGAGGCCACCTTTCCCGCATCCAGGGCGGGAGTCCCGGACAGGGCACCAGCGAAGGCCGGGTGGGTCATATCCACGCCCGTGTCGATGACGGCGATGACCTTGCCCGCGCCCTTCTGGGACACCTGGTCGGCGTGCATGATGAGCTGGGCGCTCAGGTTGTCGGGATTCTGGCCCGCCAGGCGCGCGGCCTCGAAACCGCCCTCGGCGTCGGGCGTCACGTTATCGTCGACCTGAATCTCACGCTCGAGGAACGCGGCCTTCACGCCGCTGACGCTGCGGATCGCGTCAAGCGACCCAGCGGGGGCCTTCAGCGCGAATCCGCTGAAGGCGTTGGTGTACTCGCGGCTCACCTCGGCGGAGGCGCCCGGGTAGGCGGCTGCCACGGCCTCGTTCATGGCGGCGAGGGCGGCAGCGCGGTCGGTGCCGCTCGCCAGCTCGACGATGATGCCGACGACGCGCGCGGAGTCCTCAGCAGCGGAGGCCTGGGTCGGCGCAGCGGCCGGGGTCTGGCCGCTCTTCGAGGTCAGCGCGGTGTCGACGTCGCCGACCGGAATGATCGGTTCGGTCGCGGACGGCGCGGGCTGTGGGGTGACGGGGGCGGGGGCGGGCGGCGACGCGATGGCCGCGGGCGCCACGAGCGCGAGCGCGCACGCCCCAGCGAGCGCAAGCAGCGCCACTGGTTTCTTCGGTGTCATAGTCGTAAAACTCCCATGTGTTGATGGAAAACCGATGGGGTGTCATGCAAAGTTCAACCCATCGGTCATTGTCTCGTAGGATACACGACACAACAAGGGGCCTTCGTCAGCGTTCCACGGGCTGACAAGGAGCCCGTCCATAAACGAGGCCTGGGCCCGGAAACGCTGTCATCACGCGTTTCCGGGCCCAGGGGGTGTGTCAGGAAGGAGCTAGCAGGTCACTTGACCCACACGCCAGAATCATCGAACGTGTAACTCTGACCGTCGATCGATTGCGTACCGGTGTACATCGAGCCGTCGGAGCCCATGTAGTACCAGCGGTTTCCGACCTTGACCCAGCCGGTCTCCATGGCACCGGAGTTGTTCAGGTAGTACCAGCGGCCTCCACGGTTGAGCCAGCCGGTGTACATGTAGCCATCGGGGCCGAAGTAGTAGTAGCGGTTGCCGATGAGGTACCAGCCGCTACGCAGGTAGCCACTGCCGTCGTTGCACACGTACCACCAGCGCGCTCCGTCGCCAACCCAGCGGCCGGACTTGTAGGGGGTGCACACGCCCGTGCCGGGGTTGCCGCCGTTGCCGGTGCCGGGCTGATCGCCGGTGTTACCGCCGTTGCCGGGCTGATCGCCGGTGTTGCCACCGTTGCCGGGCTGATCGCCGGTGTTGCCACCGTTGTCGCCAGGCTGATCCGCGCCGCCGCCGTTACCGGCGGACTGTCCCACCGTGGTGGCCTTGGAGTGGTTGAGGCCGTAGTCCCACGCGAGGACGTAGGGCTTGTTGTAGCCGCCGCCGCGAATCTCGCTCATGTTGACGGTTGCCTTGTAGCGGTAACGACCGTTGGAGTAGGTCTGGTCGGCATCGTTACGGATGACGTCGCGGTAGATGTACTGGCCGCTGTTCGGATCGTTCACGGTGAAGCCTGCCAGCGGCGACTCGTCGCTGATCACGACCTCGAGGGTGGATCCACTCACCGTGGCGCTCTCGACGACCGGAGCCTTGGTGTCAACGCGGAAGTTGTAGGTGATGGACTGCTTGGTCGGAGACGGGCCGTCGTTGGTGGCGGCGATCGTCAGCGTGTACTTGCCGTCGGGCAGGTTCGAGTACTTGTAGTCGTTGAGGTTGATCGAGCGCGACTCGTGGTTTTCCTCAACCCAGCTCATGCGCTGCTCGTCGGAGTCGTACACCGACTTCCAGTTCTGCTTGGAGGTGAAGGAAGCGATGCTCTTGCCGGCCTCGTTCGCGTAGGTCGTGGTGAGCGTGTGGACGCTTCGCAGCGTGCCCGTGCGAGGAGCGATGGCCGTGGGCGCACCCGAGGCCGTGGAGCGGGAGATCACGTAGCGCTCGGCGTTGGGACGACCCTGACGATCGCGGCCCTTGACGAGGGGGTTGTAGCCGAGGAGGTTGCCGTTCGAACCGTTGTAGATGCCCGAGGACGCGGCGTGGCCGTCACCCTCGGAGACGAGCTGGTCGAAGATCGACGGCGTGCCCCAGGAGCCGTAGAAGCCCAGGTAGGGGACGGTCATGTCAGCCTGGCCATTCGTGCGCGAGGTGAAGCGCACGAAGCCGTCCAGGAAGGTGCCCGAGGGCGCGTTCTCGGAGACGTACTGAGCGAACTGGCTGCCGGGCGTGATGTCGATGCCAACGGTGGCCTCGCCCTTGGCGGGGACGGTCACGCTGTTCTTGGAGAAGGTGACGTTGACACCCTTGCCGTTCCAGTCGCTGGACGTGCCGGTGAAGAGGCCACCCGAGATGTTCTCGGACAGGGCCTGAGCGGACATGTCGTAGGTCGCTGCCGTGCCGGACACGTTGTGCAGGGTGACGTCGAAGTGCCAGCCGTTGGTGCCGTCGCCGAGGTCCGCCTTGGGGCGGGAGGCGTCGGTCGCGCCGTTGACGGTCGGGTACACGCCCGTCGTCGTGGCAGCCTGAACGTTGACGAGGCCTGCGCCCTGCTTACGCGGGGAGTAGTAGGCGCCGTTGCTGCCGTTCGGGTCGGTGACGGGGACTGCGGTACCCATGGTGAGGTTCTGCACCACGTCGACCTTCTGGCGTGCGGTCATCGAGGAGAAGAGCGGGTCGTTCTGGACGCGCTCGAGGACAACGGCGCTGACGCCGGTGATCTGCGGGGTCGCCATGGACGTGCCGGACATGTACTGGTAGCCACCGCCGGGCACGGCTGAGTAGATGTTGCCGCCGGGGGCGGTCACCTCGGGCTTGAGGCGCATGTCGGGAGACACGCCCCACGAGCTGAAGTCGGACATCTTGTAGGCGCCACGACCGCCGCGCGCGTTTTCGATGGAGGCAACCGACACGACGGGCGCGAAGGTGGAGGGCTCACCCAGGGTCGAGGAGTCCGGGTCGGAGGCGTAGGGCAGGTTCTTGCCCGACTTGTTGCCGTAGGCAGCCGAGTACTCGTTACCGGCGGCCACATCGACGATGATGCCGTTGTTCTGCAGCTTCTCGTACACGCCTGCGAACAGGGTGTCGGCCGCGCTATCCATGCCGGCCGTGCGGCCGAGGGACAGGTTCACGACGTCGGGCTTGATGATCGCCATGTCATCGAGAGCGGCGAGCAGGGCGGAGTCGGGGATACCACCGCCGCGGCTGCGCGCGACCTTGCCGACGATGATCTGAGCATCGGGGGCAATACCCGTGATCTGACCGCCGTTACCAGCGGTAATGCCGGCCACGTGCGTGCCATGAGAACCAGCCGGGGAGGCGTCGTTGTCATCGTCCGCATAGTCGTAGGCGAAGGGGAACTTCTCGGACACGTAGGTGCCGCTCTTGCCCACCTGGCGCGCCAGGGCAGCGCCCTTGGAGCTATCGATGGCGGGGGTTCCGGACAGGTTGCCACGGAACGCGGAGTGGTACATGTCCACGCCCGTGTCGATGATGGCGACGACCTTGCCAGAGCCGGTCTGGGAGATGTTGGTGGCCTTCATCATGGCCTGGGCGGACGTGACGTCACCGTGCTGCGCGGCGCGCATAGCGGCCATGGGGCTGCTCTCGGCGTCGGCGGCACTGTCGGACTCGGCGGCGCCGGTGCCCTCCGCGTCGGTGGGCGTGTCATCGCCTTCGTCGCTCACGCGCGTCTCGTGGTCGAGGAACGCGCTCTGCACGCCGCTCACACCACGGATCGCGTCCATCGAGCCGATGGGGGCACTCAGCGCGAAGCCTGTAAAGGTGTTGACGTACTCGTGGGTCACCTCGGTGGAGGCGTCCGGGAAGGCCGCAGCCACGGCCTCGTTGATGGAGGCGAGTGCGGCGGTCGTGTCGGTGCCGTCCTCCAGCTGGACGATCATGTCCACGACGGTCGAGGAGTCGTCCTCGACCGTGGCAGGGGCATCCTCGTCGAAGAGGGACTCGCCGTCAGGCGAGGTCAGCGCGTTGTCGACGTCACCCACAGGAAGCTCGGGAGCGGGCTCGCTCGCCGCAGCCTCATCGGCAGCTGCCTGTTCAGACTGGGCGGCGTCGGCATCAGAGCCGGCCTGGTGGATGAACGACCCCGGCATCGCAAGGGACGTGGGCAGCGCGATGGCAACCGCGCATGCGCCGGCGATAGCGAGCAGCTTCGCCGGTTTCTTCGGTGTCATATGTCTAACTCCAATGATGGTGTCGGTGACCCGGACGGGCCGGAACAAACTTTGACCTAGTGGTCACTGGAGATCAGAGTACAACACTTATCGCGGAATCTAAAAGCCCTTTTTTAACATTTCCCAAACTTTTTCAACAACGAATCCTGGGTTTGACGACACCCGTACGAAGCGCCGCCAAACCCAGGCATTGCAGGGATATCTTCCCCTCCACTTACCCGATCAGGGCACCTGAAGGACCGAAGACATAGGTGCGCCCATTGATTATCTGCACATCGGTCAACATCACTCCGTCAGGCCCCAGATAGTACCAGGCGTCACCCTGCTTGAGCCACCCGGTGCGCATCGCTCCTGTCAAGTCCAGGTAGTACCAGGAGCCGCCTACTTCTATCCATCCGGTGTGCATATTGCCGGAGGATCCCAGGTAGTACCAGGAGCCGCGGTCAAACAGCCATCCGGTGCGCATGACGTTCGTAGCCGGGTCGAGGTAGTACCAGTAGGGCCCTCCATACACGCCGTCACGCACCCATCCGCTCGCCAGCGCCCCGGTAGCGTCCGCGTAGACCCACTCGCCGCTCGGGCGCTTGAGGAACCCGGTCATCATGTAGCCGGAGGGGCCGAACTGGTAGTCGGCGCCGTCAATCGTGAACCATCCCCCGGCGAGGTAGCCGGTCTCGTTGGCACACACGTACCACCAGCCGGTGGCGTCCTTGGCCCAGTGGCCGCCCACGGGACTCACGCACGGGCTGGGCGTGCCCGGGTTGCCGCTCGGCAGGTTGATCGGGAAGACCTCGGAGGGGTTCAAGCCGTAATCCCACGCGAGGATGTACGGGTTGGCGATGATGTCGCCCGTGCCGCCCTGATCGGTCCACGCCTGCTGGATCACGCTCATCGGAATCTCCACGTGGTACGCATAGCGACCGTCGGCGCCGACGCTGCCCTCGTCCTCGGTGAAGACGTGGCGGTAGAACCACAGGCCGTCGGCCGGATCATGCAGGTCGACCGCCGCCAGCGGCGAGTCATCGGTGACGTCGAAGGTGACGACGAAGCCCTCATCCTTTCCGGAGTACACCAGCTCGGAAATGACGGGCGCCGCGGTGTCGAGGCGGAACGTGTAGGAGATGGACTGCTCGGTGGGTGACGGCCCGTCGTTGCGGGCGGCAATCGTGAGCGTGTACTGGCCGTCGGGCAGATCCTTGAACGCGTCTGCGGTGGCATCCAGGGCCGTGGGGTCGTGGTAGGCCTCGACCCACGTGTTCTCCTCTGTGCTCGTCAGGTAGATGGACTTCCAGTTCCGGTAGTTCGTCACCGACGCGACGGCTTCCCCGGCCTCGTTCGTGTAGGTGCTGGTCAGCGTGTGGACGCTGCGCAGTGTGCCCGTGCGCGGTTCGAGGACAGTGGGGGCGCCCGAGGCCTCGGCCCGGGAGATCACGTAGCGCTGGGCGTTGGGGGCGCCGACGCGATCGGCTGCCTTGACGAGGGGGTTGTAGCCGAGGAGGTCGCCGGTCTTTCCGTTGATGATGGCCGAGGCGCGGGTGTGCGCTCCGCCGTCGGAGGCCAGCGCGTCGAAGATCGGAGCCTTACCCCAGTCGCCGTAGAAGCCCAGGAAGGGCACAGCGAGGTCGGGCTGACCCTCGGTGCGCGAGGCGAAGCGCACGAAGCCGTCGAGGAAGGTGCCGGACGGCGCGTTGTCCGCGACATACTGGGCGAACTCGGCGCCGGGCGTCACGTCAACGCCGACGGTGGCCTCCCCGCCCGCGGGGACGGTCACGCTCGCGCCCTCCCCCGCCGACGAGGCGGCGCCGCTGAACGCGATGTCCACGCCACGGCCTCGCCAATCCGAGGAGTGCTCAGTGAAGAAGCCTCCGTCGACGATCTCCGACAAGGCCTGGGAGCCGAGCTCGTAGGTCGCGGGCGCGTCGGAAAGGTTGTGGAGAACGACGTCGAAGTGCCAGCCCTTGGTGCCGTCGCCCAGGTCGGCCTTGGGACGGGACGGCTCGGGAGCACCCTTGACGGTCGGGTACACGGACGAGGTCGTGGCCGCCAAGGCGTCAACCAGACCGGCTCCCTGCTTGCGCGGGGAGTACAGGGCGCCCGAGGTCTGGGCCGCGTCGGTCAGCGGGCGCGCGGTGCCCATGATGAGGTTCTGGACGACGTCGGCCTGCTCGCGCGCACTCATCGAGGCGAAGAGCGGATCGGACTGGACGCGCTGGAGGACAATTGCGGAAATGCCCGCCATCTGCGGGGTCGCCATGGACGTACCCGAGGTTTGCTCGTACGCACCGTTCGGTATCGCCGAGAACACGTTGCCACCGGGCGCCGCGATCTCAGGCTTGAGCCGCAGGTCCGGGGACACGCCCCACGCGGAGAACTCGGAGGCCTCATAGTTCGTGGACTGGGGCAGGACCTGCCCCTCGGTCATCGTGAGGTGGTGGTCGGCGGCCTCGAGCATCGCCAGGCCGTCGGCCTGGGAGATGAACGCAGCCGGGACGTCCTGGGTCGTCAGGTTCATGATGATCAGCGAGCCGACCGAGACGTTGTTGTAGACCAGGACGCCCGCAGGGTGCAGGTCGTAGAGGTTCTCAACCTTCTTCTGGTAGGTCATCTTGCCGCGCGAGACGAGCGCGATCTTGCCGGACAGCCCGTTCGGGAACTTCTCCTTCAGGGCGGCAACATCCTCCTCGGAGGCGAAGCCGGCGTCCACGTACTCGTAGGTGCCAGCCGGCAGGTCGGAGAAGTAGGCGACCTTCTCGCCGTTCATGCCGCGCGAGCGCTGGTAGCCGATGTCCATGCCGGCCGCCGTGAAGGCGTTGCGGATGAGCGCGTTCTCGACGGAGCCGACGGCGACGACGGACGGGTAGGTCGCGGGCTCATCCATAACGGAGGAATCCGGGTCCGACGCATACGGCAGGCCCTTGCCGGACATGTTGCCGTATCCGGTCGAGAAGGCGTTGCCGGCCGCCGCGTTGACGGTGATGCCCTCCTCCGCCAGTTTCTTGTAGACGGTCGCGTAGACCGAGTCGGCCTCGTTGTCCATGCCGGCCGTCCACCCCAGCGACAGGTTGATGACGTCCGGGTGCAGGACCACCATGTCGTCGAGGGAGGCGAGCAGCGCCGAATCCAGGAGCGCGTCGTCCTCGGTGCGCGTCACCTTGCCGACGATGATCTGCGCGTCGGGGGCCGTGCCGACGATCTTGTCGGCGTTACCGGCGGCGATGCCGGCGACGTGCGTCCCGTGGAAGCCCGAGCCGCCCTCACGCGGGGAGGCATCGTTGTCACCGTCCGCGTAGTCGTAGGCGAAGGGGAACTTCTCGTTGACGTACACGCCGGTCGTGCCCTGCCCCAGCTTGGGCCGCAGGGCGTCCACGGCATCCTCGGACAGGGCGGGCGTGGCGGCCAGCGCGGGCGTGAATGCCTGGTGCGTCATGTCCACGCCCGTGTCAATGACGGCGATGACTGTGCCCTCGCCCTTCTGGGTGACCTGGTCGGTGCGCATCATGAGCTGGGCGCTCAGGTTCGCAGGGTCCTGCCCCTCCACCCTCGAGCCCCGGGTGCCGCCCTCGGCATCGACGACGGCCACGTCGCTCACGTGCCCCTCGCGCTCAAGGAACGCGGCCGTGACGCCCGGGGCCTTGCGGATCGCGTCCAGCGACCCGGCGGGCGCCTTGAGGGCGAAGCCGTCCAGGACGTTGGCGTACTCGCGCTCCACGCTCACCGAGGCGTTTGGGAAAATCCCGGCCACGGCCTCGTTCACGGAGGACAGGGCCGCAGCGCGGTCGGTCCCATCGGCGAGCTGCACGATGATGCCGACGACACGCGCCGGGTCCTGGCCGGGCGAATCGGCCTCCTGCGTCTGCCCGTCCTTCGAGGTCAGCGCAGTATCGACGTCGCCCACCGGGGACGAGGCCGGGGTGTCCTGTGCGGGAAAGTGGCCTGGGAGCATCGGCGAGGCCACGGACGCTGGGCCCGTCACCGCGAGCGCGAGCGCGCCGACAAACGCCAGGAGGGAAGCTGGTTTCTTCATTGACATAAGCCTTCTCCATTGAGTATCACAGACGACTGCTGCCGGTGTGGGCACCCCCACGTCGCAGCCGCCTGAGACTACGCTACCGGAAAAGGCGAGAGTGACAATCTCAATCCCGCTTACTCAACCGTTAAGCCCGACTGAATTGTCAAACGGGCCGGGCCCGGGAACGCGAAACGCTGCGTTCCCGTCCTACTACCAGTAGGGCCCGGCTGCGCATGGAGGGGTGCGGCCCCTCCCTTTCGTGTCGTTGTGGTGTGATGTGGCCTAGGGCGAGGTGTTGGCCGGGGTTGTGGGTTGTCTTCCGGGCTTGGGTTGTCTTCTGCTTGGGTTGTCTTCCGCTTGGGGCACTTCGTGGCGTCTCATGTTGTGGTTCCTCAGAAATGTCGCACGTAATTCCCCGGCACGTATTTCAAACGTTGAAATCACATCGTTGGAATTCTGCGGTTTTCTCGATACCTATGAAAAGTTAGGGTACCCAAATTACGTGCGAGTTTTGGTTGATGAGGCGCCCAAGGCGAACTCCTGTGTTCGATCGTCGTCCCACGACACTGCCCACGATCCCCGGGACGCTTCGAACACCACCCCCACACCCCACAATGCGAAGAGCCCGTTAAGCCCGACTGAATTGTCAAACGGGCCGGGCCCGGGAACGCGAAACGCTGCGTTCCCGGGCCCGGCCGGTGCGTGTCAGGGGCGTCAGGTCACTTGACCCATGCGCCGTTGGCGTCCAGGTAGTACCAGGTGCCACCCAGGTTGATCCAGCCGGTCTGCATGGCACCCGAGGCGTTCAGGTAGTACCAGGTACCGCCCAGGTCCAGCCATCCGGTCTTCATAGCACCCGAGGCGTTCAGGTAGTAGTAGGTTCCGCCCAGGTTCAGCCAGCCGGTCGCCATCGCGCCGTTGCCGTCCAGGTAGTACCAGGTACCACCCAGGTTCAGCCAGCCGGTCTGCATAGCGCCCGAGGCGTTCAGGTAGTACCAGGTACCGCCCAGGTCCAGCCATCCGGTCTTCATAGCGCCGTTGCCGTCCAGGTAGTACCAGGTGCCACCCAGGTTCAGCCAGCCGGTCACCATGTAGCCGTTCGCGTCGTGGTAGAACCAGGAGCCCTGGTCCATCACCCAGCCGGTGCGCATGTAGCCCCTGGCATCGAAGCGGAAGACACGACGGTCAATCGTGACTGCAGTGTTCGCCGGGTAGGAACCGTCAGCATTGCGGTACCACCAGCCCATCGAGTCCTGCATCCAGGTGCCCGTGGGAGCGGGCTGCGGCTGGGGCTGGGGGTCCGGCTGCGGCTGGGGCTGCGGGTCCGGCTGGGGCTGCGGATCGGGCTGCGGCTGGGGGTCCGGCTGAGGCTGCGGGTCCGGCTGAGGCTGCGGGTCCGGCTGAGGCTGCG
>CABKMZ010000022.1 GCA_902373545.1 uncultured Actinomyces sp.
CGTCCCCGGCTGGGGTCGACCCAACTTCTGGCGCCGCCCCCATTCCCGGGCCCGGCACCGCGCCTGTTCCCGGGCCCGGCGCCGCGCCTGTTCCCGGGCCCGGTGCCGCGCCTGTTCCGGGGCCTGGTGGGGTTCCCGCCGCGGGGGTGTCCTTTACGCCGGTCTCGCCTGGCGCGCGTAAGCGCGTGAAGGTGATCGGAGCGCTGGTTGGTGTTCTCGTGGTGCTGGTGATCGCCGGCGTGGTGGCGCTCAAGGTTGTCAATAGTTCGCGCACGCCCGAGGCTGAGGTGCGCAAGTATCTGGATCTGCTGGCTTCTGGTCAGGCCAGTGCGGCGACGGCGATGGTTGATCCTGGCGTGAGTAACGATCAGCGTAGCTTCCTGACCGACGACGTGATGGCCTCGGCGACGTCTCTGCTGGTCGTCGAGGACGTGGTCGCCGATAAGAATGACAGTTCTGATAGGCGCATGGTGACCGCCACCATGCAGGTCAACGGGGAACGCTTCACTCACTCGTTCGTCGTCACAGCAGATAAAGCGACGATGGGGGTGCTCGATAACTGGAAGATCAGGGACTCGCTGGCGGTGCCCGTGACCGTGGACGGTGACGGGATCGGTCAGTTCTCTGTCGGTGGTACCAAGGCCTCTATCGACAAGGCAAGCTTCTTCATGGAAGGGCGTTCCTTCCTCTTCTATCCGGGCGCATACAATTTCACGCCCGTCGTGCCCAACGAGTACGTGGACGCGACTCCCGTGCCGGTCTCCGTGCTCGATGACGTGCGCACCGCGGGTGGCGATGGCGCGAGCGACGTCACCTTTAAAGCGACCTACAACGACAAGCTCGAAGCCGCCGCTCTCGAAGCGGCTCAGGCGCTCGTTGAATCGTGTGGGACCTATCCGGGCAACCAGGGCGACGACTGCTCGTCCCTCATTCAGGGAGACCACGTCACCGCTATTTCCATCAAGGAAATGCCGACATCTCTCGATTCCTACAGCTTCGATCCAACGTCATTTTCTGGGAGCGTGACCTACACGGTCACGACAGAGGGAACGCTGTTCGCCGGAACGAGGGACGTCGGCCTGACGGTGAAGGTCGACGCGCGTTTCGATGACGACGGAATGATGATGATGACCGCCGATGGTAAGCCGGACTTTAGGGTGTCCTTCGCCTTCTAACGTCCACTGCCTGCGCCCTATACACGTGTTGCCCGTCCGCGCCTGCGGACGGGCAACCTGCATCCGCTCCGTGATCCTTCTTTGACTGACCGCGTGCGCAGCATGATACTGAGCACGCCTGAGTAGCCGGGTGACGGGACGCGCACAACGTGCCACGCGCCCGGCTGAGGATTGTCAACGTTGTGAGGAGCACACGATGGGCACTGAGAAGAATCAAGCGAACACGACACCGATACCGGAACCCTCCGCAACCCCCGCGATTCCGGCTCCGTCAACGTCCGCCGGGGGAGGCGTGGCGTCGACGCCTCCATCTGGCCGGGGCAAGAAGCGGGCGATCTTGATCGGAATCCTCGTTGGTGTCCTCGCGGTGCTGGTGATCGGCGGCGTGGTCGCGATCAAGGTTGTCAACAGTTCGCGCACGCCCGAGGCCGAGGTGCGCAAGTACCTCGATCTGCTGGCCTCCGGTCAGGCCAATGCGGCGACCGCCATGGTTGATCCCGGCGTTCCGAGCGACCAGCGTGTCTTCCTGACCGACGACGCCATGGCCTCGGCGACCTCGCTGCTGGTCGTCGAAGACGTGGTCGCCGACGCGAACGAGGACTTCCAGACCCGTCAGGTGTCGGCCACCGTGCAGGTGAACGGGGAGAGCTTCACCCACGCCTTCACCGTGACCAAGGACAAGCCGACGATGGGCGTTCTCAATAACTGGACGGTGAAGAACTCCCTGGCTGCGCAGGTCAGCGTCGACGCGCAGGGATACACCCAGTTCACCGTCGGAGGGGTGAGTGCCGACGCTCCGCGCAAGCTTGTCTCTGGTAAGCCGGCCACGTACTTTTTCTACCCCGGCGTCTACACGTTCACGCCCGTCGCCCCGAGCGAATACGTGGATGTCAACACCAAGACCGTTGCCGTCCTTGACGGCGTCCACGGTGGAACCGCCTCCTCTGCTGATGCCGCCGACGTGTCCCTGGAAGCAACCTACAGCGACAAACTGAAGGAAGCGGCGCTCGAGTCCGCGAAGGAATTCCTGAACTCCTGCGCCTCCATTCCGGGAAACCTGAATACTGACTGCCCGTTAGCTCTCCAAAACGACGCGGTGACCGCTATCTCCGTCAAGACGATGCCCACATCGCTGGAACCGATGCACACTGATCCGGGGGTTTTCCAAGGGCCGGTCACGTTCGAGGTTACCTACTCCGACAAGTACTCCATGTACTACATGCCGGGAACGCACGACGTTGATTCGAAGGTTGTCGTCAACGTCCAATTCAACAACGATGGGCTGCTCAAGCTCACGCCGGACGGCAAGCCTGACTTCTTCGTGAGCGCACCCCTCTAAGGTCATCATCACACTCCGACCAGTGATGTCGCCCGTCCGTGCAGCGGACGGGCGACATGCGTGTGTGCGCCGGAACCCAGCCCCGGCCTCGTTCCAGGAGCGTGAGCCGCGTGTGGCCTTGAGGTGCCATGATGCTTATGGGAAAATTGTCAGGCTTGTGCCCCTGTGGTCCGCGTCGTATCCCAGGCGTGGGAGCCTGGGTGCAGCCGTCGCACAGTGAGGAGAAACAATGGATGTACACGCCGACAATGCGGATGCGCGGATGACTGTCCCGCCTCCCGCGCCAGAACACGACGCTCCCGCGGCACCGGTGCCCAGCCCTGCACCGGCGCCCGCCGCGCCCCAGGCCTGGGTGACGGGGCAGGTCCCCGTCATGGTGCCGCCCCCCGCCGAGGTCCCCCCTGCTGCGCAGGCCAACGGGGGTATCGCCTTCACGCCCATGTCAACGAAGAGCCGACGTCGCGTCAAGCGAAGCGTGATCGCTGTCGTAGCCCTCGCAGTTCTCGCAGGAGTGGGAGTGCTCAGCATCATGTTCGCGAACTGGACCCGCACGCCGGAGGCGACCGTGCGCCAGTATCTCGACTATCTGGCCGCAGGCAAGGCCAGCGCGGCGACCGCGATGGCAGACCCGGGCCTGGCCAACGATAAGCGCGCCTTCCTCACCGACGACGTCATGGCCGCGGCCGACGCGCGCATCGTCATCGAGGACATCGTCGCCGATACGAACGAGGACGCGAAGACACGCACGGTCACCGCCACCATGCAGCTCGACGGTGAGCGTTTCACCTACAACTTCACCGTCTCCTCCGCGAAGCCGACGTTCGGTGTACTGAAGAACTGGAAGCTCGAGAACTCGCTGGTCATGCCCGTGCGCATCATGGGAGAGAAAGTCTCGAAGTTCTCCGTCGGTGAGGTGACGACGTCGGTGCCCGCAGGCGAGATGACCATCGGCACCGAGTTTGTGTTTTACCCGGGCATCTACACTCTCACTCCCGTCGATCTGGGCGAGTATGTTGACGCTGATCCGGTGACCCTGCGGGTGAAGCCTGAGACTGGCTCTGGCCGATCGGGGGATACCGCCCAGCGCGTCCAGCTCAAGGGAGACTATAACTCCAAGCTGACGGACGCGGCTCTGAGCGCGGCTGTCGCCCTGACGAACTCGTGCGCGACCGTCCCCGGCAACATCGATCAGGCCTGCCCGAGCTCGGTGCGAGCGACGAACCTGTCCGTCCTCCAGGTCAAGAAGGTGCCAGCCACCATGAAGAAGCGTGGCGATGACGGCAGCTTCACAGGGGAGGCAGTGTTCTCGATCCAGAGCACGTCCAGCTGGGACAAGGAACCTCATGATGTCGACTCGACGGTGACCGCAACCGTGATGCTCGATGAGAACGGGGCGATCAAAACAGACGCCTCGGGCGAGCCACAATTCAAGGTGAGCTTCGGTTACTGAGACGCGAGCGGCGCGGGGTTGATGCCCCGCGCCGCTTCGTTTGTCCACGTGGACAGTAGGCCTCGTGACCTGCGCGAACCGCCAGGGCCCGCCGGATGTAGCCCGGGCCTTGCGCCCTCGTGGTGGACGGTGGTTGAGCCGAATTTTCACATATGAGAAAATTAGTGCGTTTTTCGCCCGACAGGCACGCCAGGGAACCCACCGGTGGGTTGAGGGCGGACGCGCAGCGCAGTGAGGAGCAACGATGGAAGACAATCGCGAGGACAAAGACCAGGGGAGCACGCCTCCTCCCTCTCCGGGCGAAGTGGCCCCTCCGCCGCCCGAGGCCTCAGAAGACAGCGAGCAGACGGTATCTGGTGGCCTTCCCCCCGCCCCCGAGCCCGACGGCATCGATCTCCCGCCCACACCCGAGGCGATCCTTGAGGCTTCAGCCGCACCCGCGCAGAGCCCGGCCGTGTCCTTCACCCCCATGTCGGACAAGAGCCGTCGGCGCGTCAAGCGGGCGATCGTCGCAATTGTCGTCCTGGCAGTGCTCGGCGGTGTGGGAGCCCTCAGCATCATGTTCGCGAATTGGACGCGCACTCCCGAGGCCACCGTGCGCCAGTACCTGGACTATCTGGCCGCCGGCAACGCAAGCGCGGCCACTGCGATGGTCGATCCTGGCCTGCCCAATGAGCAGCGGGGCTTCCTGACGAACGACGTCATGGCCTCGGCCAAGTCTCGGATTGTCGTCGAAGACGTCGTTGCCACGCCCTACGGGGGAAATAAGGTCACCACCGTCACGGCGACGATGCAGCTCGACGGAGAGCGCTTCACCTACTCCTTCGGCCTGATTGCCACAGAACCCACGTTTGGCGTGCTGAAGAACTGGAAGATGCAAAACGCCCTGATCGCGCGCGTGAACGTCACCGGCAAGAAGGTCTCGTACTTTACGGTCGGAGGCGTGAAGGGGGCGATCAATACGGGAGTAATGACCAACGGCACGGACTACATGTTCTATCCGGGCGTCTACACCTTCACAGCCGCAGACACGACCGACTACATCGATGCCGATCCCGTCACGCTGCGCGTGAAGGCGGATATGGTCTCCAATACCAAGGGGGTCGCTGCTTCTAGCGTCAAGCTGACGGGCGCGTATAACGATGCCCTGGCCTCGGCAGCCTTGGATGCGGCCGTCGCCCTGACGAACTCCTGCGCAACCGCCACCGATAATGCCAACAAGGTATGCCCCCAGCGAATGGAGTTCATGGGTTGGACCGTACAGGAGATTAAGAGCCTGCCTACGTCTATGAAGCCCAATGGCATGGGGGAGCGCACCTATTCGGGGCAAGCGACATTCTTGGTCGTGAATAAAACAGGACGCGACAAGAAGCCGAAGGAGTTCGAGTGCACCGTGGAGGTGGTTGTGAAGACTGACAATGCAGGCATGGTCCTCGTTGATGAGGACGGCAAACCGAAGCTCGAGGCGAAATTCGCCTGATGATGCGCGAACGGCGCGGGGCGGGAGCCTCGCGCCGCGCTATTGTGCGCTAATTTTCCAAAGTGGTGGCAAGCGCACGCGGGCACGCTATGATGGGTTGTTGGTAACTCTGTCACAGCGAGAGCGGAGCAGTCCCGATGAGCAATGACGCGCAGGCAACGAGTACACGTCGGCCCGGCCGCCCGAAGGCTGGCAGTGAGGATAAGAAAGCGCGGATTCTTGCTGAGGCGTTGACCCTTTTCTCGACCCGGGGCTACGTGGCCACCTCTCTGGCGGACATTGCCCGGGCCTCGGACATTTCCAAAGCGGGACTGCTGCACCATTATTCCTCCAAGGATCAGCTGCTGGCTGCCGTCCTGGAGGAGCGCGACCGGCGCACGTTGAGTCGACTTCCCGGGGGTGATGCGAGCGCGGAGGCTGCGCTCGACGCGTGGGTGGAGATGGTCGCGCATAACCAGCGTCATCCTGACGGGGTTGCCCTGTACACGGCGATGTCGGCGGCGGTTATCGATGCTGATCATCAGGCCCATCCGTGGTTCCGTGAGCACCTGTTGGGGGCGATTTCGTATCTGGTGGATGCGCTTGAGCGGGGGAAGGCGATGGGCGAGGTGCGTCCCGGCGCTCCGAGCGAGAAGATTGCCCGCAAGTTGGTGGGGTTGTCCGACGGCTTGCAGGTCCAGTGGTTGTGTTCGCGTGCGGACGGTGGGGCGGATGTTGATATGCGCGAGGTGATGGCCGGGATGGTCGCTGACGTGAAGGATCGCTGGCTCATTCGTCCGTGAACGAGGCCGGGGTTGCCGACGTGGAGAGAAGCCCGCAAGCAGTGAAGTGCATCACAGCGTTGGGGTGTTAGTGAGGATTGCTAGCGGTTTGGGGCTTAGGTCCCTTGTTTGTGTCGCTCCGTGCGCGCTTCCTGCCGCTCCAGATAGGGGGCATGCGGGTTAGGATAGACAAACCAGCATGCTTCACAATGTCGGGAGTCTGGCGACACGTGCCCAGGGTTGATCAAGCACGTGACACGGATGATCCGACGCCTACTCACGCCTGGAGGACTACGTATGACGAACACCGCTGTTCCCGCCCCGCCGAGCCGCAATTCCACCGCCCGTCGCTGCCCCGATGACCTGTGGGCCCTGGGGGAGCGGGCAATTGTCCGGGCCCGCCGCTGGGTCGACGAATCCGCCCACGAACCGACGCCGCAATCGGCCAAGCTGCTGTCGCGAATCCTCGCCGATCCGGACGGCCTGACCTTCACCACCCGTTTCGTCGATGACGTCGTTCGCCCCGCGGACCTGGATGTGGCCAGTGCGGCGATGAAGCGCCTGTCGGCGGGCCGCAAGAGCTTCCTGCCCCCGGCACTCGCCGCCGCGATGGGCCTGGGCTCGACCGCTTCTCGCCTCGCGCCCCGCACGGTCACGGCCACCGCGCGCCGAGTGTTTCGTGAAATCGTCGGCGACCTCGTCGTCGACGCGACGGATCGGGGCCTGGGTCCGGCGCTGGCTCGCCTGCGCAAGGGCGGGAACCGCCTCAACGTCAACCTTCTGGGCGAGGCCGTCCTCGGTGAGAAGGAAGCGGCCCACCGCCTGGCCGAGGTCTCGCGCCTCGTCACGCGAGAGGACGTCGACTACGTCTCCATCAAGGTCTCGGCCGTCACCGGACCGCACAACCCGTGGGGCTTCAAGGAGGTTGTCGCCCACGGCGTGAGCGCCCTGGCGCCCCTGTACCGCCTGGCACGCGACAATGGCACCTTCCTGAACCTCGACATGGAGGACTACAAGGACCTCGACCTGACGATCGCCGTCTTCACCTCGATCCTCGACCAGCCCGACATGCGCGGCTACGAGGCCGGCATCGTCCTCCAGGCATACCTGCCCGACTCCCTCGGCGCCCTCCAGCGTCTCCAGGAATGGGCGCGCAAGCGCGTGGATGCGGGCGGCTCGCGCATCAAGGTCCGCGTCGTCAAGGGCGCGAACCTGTCCATGGAGAGGGTGGACGCCGAAATCCACGGGTGGGAGCTGACGACCTGGCCGTCCAAGCAGGACACGGACACCAACTACAAGCGCATGCTCGAATGGGCGATGACCCCCGAGCGCACCCGCGCTATCCGGCTGGGTGTGGCCGGTCAGAACATTTTCGACATTGCCTTCGCTTACGAGCTGCGCGCCGCGCGCGGCGTGGAGGACAGCGTTGAGTTCGAGATGCTCTCTGGCATGGCCACGGGCATCCAGGAGGTCGTGCGCCGTGACGTCGGCTCCCTGCTGCTGTATGTGCCCGTCGTTAACCCGCGTGAGTTCGACGTTGCGATCTCCTACCTCGTGCGTCGCCTCGAGGAGAACGCTGCCCCCGAGAACTTCATGTCCGGTGTCTTCGACATCGCCAAGAACGAGGACGTGTTCGCTCGTGAGCGCGACCGTTTCCTGGCGGCCCTGTCCAACGTCGACCCCGGTGCCCCCGTGCCCGCTCCCAACCGCAGGCAGGATCGCCTCGCGCAGCGTAAGGCCGGTGTCCCCGCCGAGCAGGGCAGTGTTGCCGAGCGCGCCCGGCGTCCCTTCGCCTCGGAGGCCGACTCCGATCCGGCTCTGGCGGCCAACCGCCAGTGGGCCCGCGACATCGCTGCCGCTATCCCGGCCTCGACCCTCGGGGTTGAGGCAGTGCGCGCCGGTGCGCAGGCCCTGGCCACGAACGAGGCGATCGACGCCCTCGTGAAGGCCAGCGCCGGTGCCGCCCGCGCGTGGCAGGGGCTCGCTCCCGAGGAGCGTGCCGCCGCGCTGCACCGCGTCGGCGACGTCCTGGCTGCCCGCCGGGGCGAGCTCATCGAGGTCGCCGGCTCTGAGGCCGGTAAGACCATCGATCAGGCCGACCCCGAGGTCAGCGAGGCCATCGACTTCTGTCACCACTACGCCAACGCGTCCCTGGAACTCTTCGACGAGGCCCACATGGCGGGCGCGCGTTTCGTGCCCGTGGACGTCACCGTCGTCGCCTCTCCGTGGAACTTCCCGGTCGCGATCCCGGTGGGAGGCGTCGCCGCCGCCCTGGCCGCGGGCAGTGCCGTCATCCTCAAGCCGGCCCCTCCCGCCAAGCGCTGCGCGGCGGAGCTCGTCGCGGCCTTCCACGAGGCCGGGATTCCCAAGGACCTGGTGGCGCTCGCGCCGCTCGAGGATGGGGATGTGTCGCGTTACCTCGTCACGCACGAGGCCGTGGACCGCGTCGTCCTGACCGGCTCCTACGACACGGCCCGCCTCTTCCGTTCCTGGAAGCCTGACATGCACCTGCTGGGCGAGACCAGTGGTAAGAACGCCATCATCGTCACGCCGTCGGCCGACCCCGACCTGGCCGTGCGCGACGTCGTGTACTCGGCCTTCGCCCACGCGGGACAGAAGTGTTCGGCCTCCTCCCTGCTGGTGCTCGTCGGATCAGCCGGCAAGTCGGCGCGCATCGCCCGCCAGCTCGTGGACGCGGCCGCCTCGCTGCGGGTGGGTGGCCCCGCCTCCCTCGACTCCCAGGTGGGTCCCGTCGTCGTTCCCGATGACGAGAAGGCCGTGCGCGGCCTGACGACCCTGGGCGAGGGCGAGCACTGGGTGCTCAAGCCGCGCTACCTGGGCGACGGCCTGTGGACCCCTGGTATCCGTGCGGGTGTTGTGCCCGGCAGCGAGTTCCACCTGACCGAGTATTTCGCGCCCGTCCTCGGCGTGATGCGCGTGGATACTCTCGAGGAAGCCATCGAGGTAGTCAACGAGGTCGACTACGGCCTGACCTCCGGCCTGCACACGCTCGACACCGAGGAGCTGGCGCTGTGGCTCGAGGGTATCGAGGCCGGTAACCTCTACGTCAACCGCGGCATCACCGGTGCTATCGTGCGCCGCCAGCCCTTCGGCGGCTGGAAGCGCTCGGCGATCGGCTCGACCACGAAGGCCGGAGGCCCCTCCTACCTGCTGGGCCTCGGCGAGGTGCAAGCGGCCCCCGAGGGCGCGGCAGCACCCGAGGCCGCCCACAGCACGCCGACCCTCGCCCCGCGCGTGCGCGCTCTGTGCGACGCGGTGCGCGATCAGCTGAGCGCCGCCGAGCTGGCCGAGCTCCGCCGTGCCGTCGCGGCGGACGCCAGCGCCTGGGAGAGTGACTACGGAGCAAACCGCGACGTCACCGGCATGGCGTGCGAGCGCAACATTCTGCGCTACCGCGCCACTCCGGTCCTCCTGCGCGCCGGGGACGGAACCGCTCTGGCGGACGTCGCCCGCGTGCTGGCGGCAGGCCTCCTCGCGGGTGGCCCCATCGGCGTCTCCGTCGCGCAGGAGCTTCCCGCGCCGCTGATGTCGGTCCTGCTCGCGGCGGGCGTTGAGGTCAGCGTCGAGGATGCGCGCGCCTGGGAGTCTCGCCTGGCGACCGTGTCGAACTCGGGTGGCTTGGGGATGCGCGTGCGTATCCTCGGCCCGCGCGAGGAAGCGTCGGCGCAGCGTTGGGACCGTGCGACCCGCGCGAGCTGGGGTAGCCCCGACGTCGCCCTGTACACGGGCGCCGTGACGGCGTGCCCGCACTCGGAGCTGCTGCCCTTCCTGCGTGAGCAGGCGGTCTCGATCACGAACCACAGGTTCGGCACCCCGCTCGACCTGGCTGCTCAGCTCCTCTAATCGGTGTGTGCCCCGCGGCGCCGATCCGTTCCACGGGTCGGATGTCGCGGGGCATCGCCATACCCGGAGGATCGCACCTGTCCCGGACACGCGTGGTGCCGTGGGCTTACCAGCCGCACAACGCGCATTGATCCGCGCGCACGCACCATGATGTGGGTATAACAAACGCCCGCGACAGCTGTCGCGGGCGTTTTTCCTATGCCCGGTGGGGCATCGGCAGGGTCCGTCAGATCGCGCGAGCAACCTTGTCGGACTTCAGGCACTTGGTGCACACGTTCAGGCGCTTGGGCGTCCCGTTGACCAGGGCGCGAACGCGCTGGATATTCGGATTCCACCGGCGGTTGGTGCGAACGTGCGAGTGCGACACGCTCTTGCCGAAGCCGGGTCCCTTACCGCACACGTCACAAACGGCAGCCACGATGTTCTCCTCGGTATGTCTTCCAGTTCAGTCTTTGGCTCCCCACGGTCGCGGGGAAACGCATCCTTCGGTGCTTGAACCGAAGGCAACCATGACAGAATAGCGGATGATGCGCGCTTTCAACAAGTCGCACGCGGTTTTGCTCGTGTCAGGTCGCACACAGCGGGCGGCGTGGGGACAATGGAGGGCTGGAAAGGGGAGTCATGGAACTGAACGCATCGGTGATTATTGCGGCGTGTCGCGCCGGGGCTGAGGAGGCCGCCAGGCTCGCACCCTTCCTTGACGACCTAGACGGCTGGGATGGCGCGGACTGCGACACGGGGACGAACGCGGCGGCGACGATGGCCGCGCTGGCCGCCGCCATGGATTCACTGGAGCCGCGCGCGCACCTGCGCGTGGCCCTTGAGGCGGGGGTTGAGACGCTGATTCGCCGGGGCGTTGGGCACAGCGGGGTCGCGTTGGCTGCCCTCTTCGAGGCCTGGGCCGGGGCCCTGGGGGAGGACCGCGAGGTGACACCGGTAGCCCTGCGCCGCATGCTCGCCTCGTCGTTGGTTCCGACGTCTTCCTACATTGGGTGGTCGGATGCCCTGGCGGAGATGCTGGGCGGCGCCGTGCGCGAGCTTGCGGAGCTGGGGCCCACGCTGCCCGATGTGGAGGACGTCTTCTCCCGCTTTTCTACTCAGGCTCAGATTGGCCTGGTGGATGCGACGAACGAGTCGACGGGGCGCATCGACCCGGGCGGTGCCTTCATTGCCCTGGTCCTGGCCTGCATTGACGCGTCGATGCGCGCAGACGCGGGCATTTTGCAGTCGTTCACGGCGATGCTGGCGGACCTGGCGCGCCGTCAGTCGCGCGCACCGGAGCCTGCCTCGCCTCCGCCGGGACGCGATTTCACGGTGGACATTATCCTCGAGGGGACTCAGGAGGACCTGCGTGCGTTGCTGGGGCGCCTGTCCGGCTTGGGTGCGCGTCTGTCCTACGTGGGGCGCGTCGACCTGTTCGGCATGGGGGAGTGGCGCCTGCATGTGGACACCTCCGCGCCGCTGGCGGCCCATCCGACGTCGGGGCAGGTCGTGCGTTTCCAGGTCAGCGACGCGCGCCCGGATGCGCAGATCGGCATTGACGAGCTGGCCGACGAGGGGCTGACGCACCGCGGGGTTCGCCTGCTCCAGCGCCGTCCCATGCGCCGAGTCGAGCGAGCCCGCGTCATTGCCTGTACGCGCGCCCCCGGCCTCGTGGAGGACCTGGCACGCGCTGGCGCGGTCGTCTTCCTGGAGCCCAGCGCGGTCGACGCGGCCGGCATCGTC
Organism: uncultured Actinomyces sp.; assembly: GCA_902373545.1. GTDB lineage: Bacteria > Actinomycetota > Actinomycetes > Actinomycetales > Actinomycetaceae > Pauljensenia. The sequence goes on from CABKMZ010000022.1 coordinate 11,795, forward strand.
TCTGCGGCCGCCTCGCGTACGGGCGTCACCCTCGTGGCCCCCTGCGACGAGGCCAGCGCCGCCCTGGTGGGAACGGTGGCCTCGGTCCTGCCCTCGCCGACGCCGGGCGTGCCCGCGATTTTGCGCGCGGATAGCCGCGATGACCTGGACGTGCTGGCGGTGGCGCGCGCCTGCGCGCCCCTCTTCGTGCCCCAGCCCGGGGGAGTGGAGGCGGCCCCGACGCTGGCCCGCATGCTGCGAGACGGCGCCCACGAGGCCCTGACGTCGAGCGCGAGCGCGCCACTGCCTCGTGACGGGGACCCCGAGGGAATCGCCGAGGCCATGGCTGAGGCCGCGCGAGGCGGTGAACGGGTCTGGCGCCTGCTGATCTCGCGTGAGGACGACGGCCCGTACACGGTGGCGACCGTGCGCCAGCTGCTGTCCACGCGCGACGCGTCCTCCTCGATCGACTTGGAAACGTGGGACGGCGGGCAGTCGGGCCCGAGCCTGGTGGCGGGGTGCACCCCGTGAGCGCGCTCGATATCCCCCTGGCCCTGCGCCTGCCCAAGAAGACCGCCAAAGCGCTGGAGGGCGCGGGCATCGCCACGGTCGGTGACCTGCTGATGGTCGCCCCGCGCCGCTACTACCACTGGGGTAGGCTCACGCCCCTGTCCTCCCTGCGTGAGGGCGAGGACGTGACGATCCTGGCCGAGGTGGTCGCCGCGCACCTGATCGCTAACCGAAGCGGTGCGGGCGTGCGCCTCGAGGTCACCCTCACCGACGGCGTGCAGTACCTGTCGGCGACTTTTTTCGGGAAAAACCAGTTCAAGCTGATCCCCATTGAGCGCATCTTGTCCCCGGGGCAGTCCTTCCTCTTCGCCGGAAAGGTCGGGGCGTACCGCGGCAAACTCCAGCTCACCCACCCCTCCTTCGAGGGCGTGGACGGTGAGGACATCGAGCGGATCGCGTCCCGGCCCATCCCGATCTACCCCGCGACCGGGAAGCTGACCTCCTGGGCGATCGCGCGAGCCGTCGGCATGGTCCTCGATCACCTCGACGACGCGGACGTGCCCGAGCCGCTGCCCGCACCCGTCTGCGAGCGCCAGCGTGTTGACTCTTACGCGCGCTGCCTGCGGGCGCTGCATCAGCCCGAGTCGGATGAGGACTATCAGCGGGCGCTCCGGGATTTGGCGTTCGCGGAGGCCTTCGTGTTGCAGGTGGGGCTTGCGGCTCGGCGTCGCGGTGCGCGGTCGATCCCGGCTCTGGCCTCGCCGGCTGAGGCGTCGTTGGTGGCGCGTGTGCGCGCGAGCTTGCCGTTTGAGCTGACGGAGTCTCAGAACGAGGCCGTGGCTCAGATCGGCGCGGACCTGGCGGGAGAGGTGCCGATGCGGCGCCTCCTGCAGGGTGACGTGGGTTCGGGCAAGACGGTGGTGGCCCTGATCGCGTTTATGCAGGTGGTGGCTGCCGGGCACCAGGGGGCTCTCGTTGCCCCCACAGAGGTGTTGGCCGAGCAGCATGTCGCTTCCCTGCGGGCGCTGCTCGCCCCTCTTGGCGATGAGGCTCCCGATGTGCGCCTGCTGACGGGTTCGACGACGGCTGCCGCGCGCCGAGAGATTGCGGCGGCCATGGCCTCGAGCGAGCCCCTGATTGTCGTGGGCACGCACGCCCTGTTCCAAGACAGCGTGCGTTTTTCCGACCTGGCCCTGGTGGTCGTGGACGAGCAGCACCGTTTCGGTGTCGAACAGCGAGCCGCTCTGCGTGGGTCGCGCGATGACGGGCTCGGCGTTCACGAGCTGGTCATGACGGCCACGCCGATCCCGCGCACGATCGCGATGACCGTTTTTGGGGATCTTGACGACACTCGCATGGTCGGCATGCCGTCGGGGCGCACGCCCGTGGCGACCTACTTGGCTGACGCGGCCAACGCCGCCTGGGTGGAGCGTACGTGGGCGCGCGCTGGCGAAGAGATCGCGCAGGGCAGGCGCGTCTACGTCGTGTGCCCCCGCATCGACGCGTCCGACGACGTTGGAGATGAGGAGGAGGGGGCCCGGCCGCTCGCGTCAGTCGCCGAGGTCGCCGCGTACCTGCGCGCTCACCCGGCCCTGGAAGGGGTCGCCATCCATGAGCTGACCAGCCGCACGCCCGCGGCTCTCAAGGCGCAGATCATGGAAGATTTTTCGACTGGGCGCGCCCCGCTCCTGGTGGCCACGATCGTCATTGAGGTCGGCGTGGATGTCTCCGATGCGACCCTCATGGTGATCCTTGATGCTCAGCATTTCGGGCTCGCCCAGCTCCACCAGCTGCGCGGGCGTGTGGGTCGTTCCTCCCTGCCCTCCCTGTGCATCGCCATGCACCGCCACGAGCTGACGGAGTCGGGCAGCGCACGCCTCGCGGCCTTCGCCGGCACGACTGACGGATTCGAGTTGGCCGAGGCCGACCTGCGCCTGCGCAAGGAGGGTGACGTTCTCGGGGCCGATCAGTCTGGCACGGCCACGCACTTGCGTTTCCTGTCGGTGCGCCGCGACGAGGCGCTCATTCGCGCCGCTAAGGCCGAGGCCGAGGATCTGGTCGCGCAGGACCCGACCCTGCGGGGCCACCCCGACCTGGAGCGTGCCCTGCGGGCGGCCTGGGACGGACAGCTCGAATGGATGCAGCGTTCCTAGCTCGCCCGGTAGGGTAGTGGCATGACCAGAATCGTCGCAGGTAGCGCCAAAGGCCGGACCCTCGCCGTGCCCAAGTCCGGCACTCGTCCCACCTCCGAGCGTGTCCGGGAGGCGCTGTTTTCTCGCCTCGACCACATGAACGTTCTGGAGGAGGCTACCGTCCTGGACCTGTATGCCGGGACGGGCGCCCTCGGCCTTGAGGCCCTGTCCCGGGGTGCCTCGAGTGCCACGCTCGTCGAGAAGGCCTCCGGGGCCGCGCGGGTGGCCACCGCCAACGTGCGCAGCACCGGACTGAGCGCCCGCGTCGTGACCGCCGACTCCCGCGCCTACCTGGGTGGGCGCAGCGCCGAGCCGTTGAGCGGCGAGGTGGACCTGGTCTTCATCGATCCTCCCTACGACATCGCCGAGGAGGAGATGACCGCGGTCTTAGAAGGCCTCGCCCCGTGGATCGGGCCCGACGCCCTCGTCGTCGTCGAGCGCTCCACGCGCGCGCCCGCCCCGACCTGGCCGGCCTTCCTGGTCCTGGAAGACACGCGCGCCTGGGGGGAAACCGTCGCCTACTTCGCCGGCCCGCCCCTGCCTGAGGAAGACGCCGAGGAGCCCGCGCAAGCACCCGAGGAAGCCACGGCCTCGTCGCTGGAGGAGGGACCGCGGTGATCGCCCTCTTCCCCGGGTCTTTTGACCCCTTCACGAACGGACACCTAGACGTCGCCGAGCGGGCGGCCGCGGTTGCTGATCGCCTCATCATCGGCGTGGGCATCAACCCCGCCAAGCGCGGGCTTATCGCGCCGGCAGACCGCCTCGACCTCATTCGTGAGGCAACCGCCCACCTGACCGGCGTCGAGGTCACCGCCCTGAGCGGCGCCACGATGGACGAGGCCGCCCGACTGGGCGCGACCCTCATCGTCAAGGGGGTCCGCGGCGCGCAGGACACGGACTTCGAGGCCCCGCAGGCCGCGCTCAACCTGGAGGTGGGGGGAGTAGACACGTGGTGGATCCCGACGCGACCGGGGCTCGGCCACGTCTCATCAAGCGCCGTGCGCGAACTTCTCAGCCTCAAAAAAGATGTTTCACGGTATGTCCCACCAGCGATTGTGCGTTATTTGAACGACAATAGAAGCTGAATCATGCCCGGTGGAAAGCAGGAGGGACTCATGGCTGACACGCCCGCAGACAAGAACCAGGACGAGTGGAACGAGGAGACCGTGTACGGTCCCTCAACCGTCATCGCTGCTCTCGACCAGATCGAAGACCTCGTCGAGTCCTCCCGCTCGGTTCCTCTCTCCGCTTGCATCATGATCAATAAGGCCGAGATCCTCGACCTGCTTGACCAGGCGCGCGAAGCCCTGCCCGAGGACCTGGTCGCCGCCGACGCCGTTGTCGCCGACGCGGACGCCGTCCTGGGGCGCGCCGACTCCGCCGCCGAAACGCGCATCGCCGAGGCGAACTCGCGGGCCTCCTCGACCCTCGACCAGGCTAACGAGCGTGCCGCCCAGATTCGCTCCGACGCCGAGGAAGAGGCCGAGCGCACGCGCTCGCGCGCCGACGCCGAGGCCACCGCCCTGGTCTCCCAGGCGCGCGCCGACGCCGAGGCCACCATCGCCGACGCGAACGCGCAGGCCGAGCGGATCGTCTCCACCGAGAACATCGTGCGCATGGCCGAGGACCGCGCCCGTGAGATCGTCTCCGAGGCCAAGCGCTCGGCGACCCAGCTGCGCGAGGGCGCCGACGACTACGTGGCCTCCTCCCTCGACGAACTCGCGCGCCTCATTTCCGACGTGTCGCGCCGCACGGAGGCCGGTCGCCGCGCGATCGCCGAACGTCGCGGCGTCGACGTCACCGATGTGGACCTGAGCAATGAGTGACAAGACCCTGACCTTGTCCCTGGCGCGCCTGCCGCGCGCCCTGGGATCCACCCTCCACGAGGACATCGTGTGGAGAGCCCCGGATGACCTGGGCACCCCCTCGATGGCGGTGGCCCCCGGCACGTCGCTGGACGTCTCCGTCGACCTGACCAGCGTCGAAGACGGCGTCCTCGTCCAGGTCGCCACCTCCGTGGACCTGGTGGGCGAGTGCGTGCGATGCCTCGATGAGGTGCGCGATCACCACGACGTGTCCGGCGCGGAGGTGTACTTCGAGCCCGGCGCGCCCGCGCTGACGCCCTCCGACGAGGAGGACGAGGACGCCGACGACCTGTTCGTCATCGGCGAGCGCGACACCATCAATATTGAAACGCAGCTGCGTGACGCCATCGTCACCCTCGTCGACCCGCGCCCCCTGTGCAGCTCCGACTGCGCGGGCCTGTGCGATGTGTGCGGGGAGAAATGGGCCGACCTGCCCGCCGATCACGATCATTTCGTCGTCGACCCGCGCCTGGCCTCCCTGGCATCCCTGCTGGGTGATACCGCCGAGCCGGGGCGATCGTGATGGCCCGCTCAAAGCACCTTCCCGTCCCGCCGCGCACCGACACCGACGCGCTCGTAGAGGCGTGGGGCACGCACATCGACGCTCCCTTGTTAAAGCTCGCGCTCATGCACCGCTCCTACGCGAACGAGGCCGGCGGCATCGCGAACAACGAGCGCCTAGAATTCCTGGGCGACTCGGTCCTGTCGATCATCATCGCCGAAAAGCTCTACGAGCAGTACCCGGACGTGGCAGAGTCCGACCTCTCGCGCATGCGCGCGGCCACGGTCTCGCAGCAGCCTCTGGCGGCTGCGGCCCGTCGCATCGGGCTGGGCGACTTCGTGTTCCTGGGCAAGGGTGAGTCGATGCACGGGGGGCGTGAGAAGGACTCCATCCTGTCCGACACCTTCGAGGCGCTCATAGGCGCCACGTACCTGACCAACGGCCTAGAGGAGGCGCGCCGCGTCGTTTTGGCGCGCCTGCGTTTCCTGCTCGTGGACGCCCCCGCGCGAGGCCACCACCAGGACTGGAAGACCCTCCTCGTGGAGTACTCGCAGTCCGAGGGCCTGGGGGACGTCACCTATGAGGTGGAGGGCGAGGGCCCAGACCACCAGCGCGTCTTTACCGCGCACGCCTTCGTCTCGGAGTGCACTGACGCGGTGGGCTCGGGTCAGGCCTCGTCAAAGAAACACGCCGAGAATGCGGCCGCGCAGGACGCGATGAAACGCTTCTCCCCGGAGGATTAGTAAGAGAGACACGAGGGCGTTTGCCCTCCCGACAGATAGTATGAACTCGTGAGTGAAAATACTTCTGCGCGCACGCGCGTGATGATCGTCGACGACCACGAGATCGTTCGACGCGGTATTGCTGAAATCGTCGATCGCGACGAGTCCCTGGAAGTCGTCGCCGAGGCCGGCTCGGTCGCGGACGCCGTGCGTCGCGCCGACCTGGTGCGCCCCGACGTCATCCTCGTCGACCTGCAGCTGCCCGATGGCACCGGCATCGACATCATGAATTCTCTGCGCGCCTCCCACCCGCAGATCCTGCCCGTCGTCCTGACCTCCTTCGACGACGACGAGGCCCTGGCTGAGTCCCTGGAGGCCGGTGCGCGCGCGTACATCCTCAAGACGGTGCGCGGCGCTGAGATCACCGACGTCATTAAGGCGGTTGCCGACGGCCGCGTGCTGCTCGACGAGCGCACCCTGACGCGTCGGCGCGTCGACCACGAGGATCCGACGGCCGACCTGACTCCCTCGGAGCGCAAGGTCCTGGACCTCATCGGCGATGGCCTGTCGAACCGCGAGATCGGCGAAAAGCTCGGGGTGGCGGAGAAGACGGTGAAGAACCACATCACGTCCCTCCTGTCGAAGATGGGCCTGCAGCGTCGCACGCAGGTGGCCGCATGGGTGGCCGGGCAGAGGGCAGCCGCGTGGCGTAACTGAGCCCAGGCCTCGTCCATGAGGCTGGAGAAGAGCGCGAGTGAGCGGGTCGGAGTGTCCGGCCCGCTCACTCACGTCTAGGGAGCACCCTCAATTAATATCGCCATGAGAGTTTCGTTCAAATCAGGGGAATCCCTGATTTGTCGGAAAGCTACTATCAAACTGGTTCATGGATAACTTACAAGGAGTAACGTACGCCTCATCCTCATCGACGAGGACGGACACCGCAGTCCACCCACTCCCTTGAAAGGACACCCCGTGAACCTCAAGCGAACGCTTGTCGGTTGCGCGGCGGCCGCGGCGCTGGTGCTCGCACCCCTGAGCGCCCCCACATACGCCGACGCGCCACCGCAACCCACCGGCATCCCAGCAGCGGTCCCCCTCAGCGTCACCCCGAAAATCGCCAACTGGCAGCGCCTCCAGTACGGCATGTTCATGCACTTTGGCGTCTACTCCGTCTACGGCGGATACTACAACGGCCATCGCCAGGGGATGGGCTACCCCGAGCAGATCAAGGCCTGGGAGAACATCCCCACCGACGACTACCTGGCCAAGGCCAAGGACCTGGCCGCCAACTTCGACGCCGCGGCCATCTGCAAGACGGTCCACGACTCGGGCATGACCTACCTGATGATCACGTCCAAGCATCACGACGGCTTCGCCATGTGGGACACGGCCACGACCGACTACAACATCGTCAAGCAGTCCAACTACGGCAAGGATCCCATGAAGGAGCTGTCTACTGAGTGCAACAAGCTCGGAGTCAAGCTCGCCTTCTACTTCTCGATCATCGACTGGACGAAGCAGACACCCGAACCCTACGGCAACGTCAACCCCATTGATGAAGAGCTGATGACGACCGTCATCAAGCCCCAGCTCACCGAGCTGCTCACCAACTACGGCCCCATCGCCGAACTCTGGTTCGACATGGGTGGCCCCACGGCCGAGCAGTCCCAGCGCATGGCCCAGTGGGTCCACGAACTCCAGCCCGAGACGATGGTCAACTCGCGCGTGTGGAACAAGGCCGGTGACTTCGAGGTCGGCGGCGACAACTCGGTGACGACGGACTTCCACATGGGTCCCTGGGAGTCGATCCGCTCGATCTTCCCCTCCTGCTGGGGATACTGCTCGTGGGCCAACCGCGACGATAACGCGAAGAGCTACAAGAAACGCGAGCTCGTCAACAACCTGATCGGCACGATCGCCTCGGGTGGACAATTCGCCTACAACATCGGTCCCAAGGGTGATGGCACGATCGACCCGTTCGACGCCGACGTCGTCACCGATGTCGGACAGTGGATGGCACGCCACCCGAACGCCATCACGGGAGCGCGCCCGACCTGGTACCCCGCCCCCAACTGGGGCAAGGTCATGACCACGGGCAACGACCTGTACTTCTTCCCCGAGCTGTGGAGCCCAGGCAAGACGCTGACCCTGCCCGGAGTCGGCGGGCATGTCACCGGCGTGAGCGTGGACGGCACCGACCGCTCCCTCGAGTTCACCCAGGACGGCACCACGCTGACGGTGACCATGTCGGGTGAGAACCCGGAGCCGAATATGCGCGCCGTCATCAAGGTGAGCTTTGACGCAGAGCCCACCTACATTCCGCCCGAGACGGTCTCGGTGACAGATGGAGCGACCATCTCGTCCTCTAAGTTCTTCGGTCGAGCCTCCGCCCTGCGATACTCAGGAGCACAGGTCTACGACGCCTACCTGGTCAACGACGGTGGCGGACGTATCGGCGACCTGACTCTGTCGCTCAACGGCACCTTCGACGACACGACGACCTACAGGATCTCCCTGGGAACCTCCGCCGTGGAGGTCACGGGTGCCCAGATCAAGGCCGGCGAAGTCGGTGAGGGATTCACCTTGTACCCCGGAGTGGTCACACCCCTGCGCATCGAGCTGGCCCATCCCTCCTACTACGCCAACCCGATTGGCGTGCGCGAGCTGAGCGCCACGATTCACGTCTATGGAGACGACGCCGCGACGAAGCCGCCCGTCATCGCATCCCAGCCCTCCTCGGTGTCGGTGACCGACGGCGAGATCGCCACCTTCACGGTCGTCGCCTCCGGCCGGCCTGCGGCTGCCATCCAGTGGTACCGGGTGCCCAAGGGTGCGACTGAGGGGACCATGATCGAAGGCGCCACCGACGCCTCGTACTCCCTGGAGACGACCATGGCCGACGACGGCGCACAGTTCTACGCCGTGGCGACCAACGCCAACGGCTCGGTGACCTCCGAACGGGCCACGCTGAGCGTGACGAAGGGTAGCGAGAACCTGGCCTTGCACAAGGCAGCCTCCCAGTCCTCCACCGGCTGGGGCGGTAAGGCCGAGCGCGCCGTCGACGGCAACACAGACGGCGTGTGGGATAACGGCTCCGTGTCCCACACCGGTCAGCAGGCCAATCCGTGGTGGGAGGTCGACCTGGGCGAGAGCCACCCCCTCGGCGTCGTCAACGTGTGGAACCGATCCTCCTCGGACAACTGCCAGGGCACGCCCTGCGACCAGCGCCTCCACGACTTCTGGGTGATCGCCTCGAGTGAGCACCTCGATGCCACCTTCAACCCCGAGTCGGTGGGGGCCGTCGACGGCGTCCACATGATCAAGGTTGACGGTGTCGGCGGCCGCCCGAGCGCGGTCGACTTCGAGGGCTTCGAGGCCCGCTACATCCGCGTGCTTCAGCCCACCGAATACGGTGAGTTTGCGCTCGCCGAGGTCGAGGCCTTCGCCGCCCAGACTCCCGATCCCGATCCCGGTGAGCAGGAAGCACCCGTCATCCAGCCCCTGATGGTGAGCGCCAGCCCTGCCGAGGATGCGCAGATCAGCGGTGACGGTGCCTTCCGCACGGTGACCGCCACGGAGGGCACGCAGGTCACGATCAAGGCCGAGGTGAGCGGAAAGCCCATGCCGACGTTGCTGTGGCAGATCAAGAGGCCCGGCTCGGAGTCCTGGGCGATTCTGGATAACGAGAACGCCGCGGAGATCACGCTCACGGTTGACGGGGAGTACGACGGCGCGATCGTGCGCCTGACTGCCCTGAACGAGGCTGGGGTGAGTGAATCGGGTCTGGTGACCCTGGCACTCGCCGAGGAACCCGCTCCCGATCCCACGCCGGATCCCACGCCTACGCCCGACCCGACGCCTACGCCCGACCCGACGCCTACGCCGGATCCCACGCCCGATCCCACGCCTACGCCGGATCCCACGCCGGATCCCACGCCCGCGCCCGATCGTACGGTCGGCATGTGGGTCAACAACGGTGTCGGCTGGTGGTGGAAGATCACGGGCGGCGACTACGCCAAGAACGAGACCCTCACCCTGGACGGGCGAGTGTTCCGATTCGACCAGAACGGCTACATGCTCACCGGATGGGTGTACTGGGACGGCACCTGGCACTACCACAACAGCGCGGGAGTGCAGGTCACCGGTTGGTTGGACCAGGGGGGAGCCTGGTACTACCTGATGCCCGAAACGGGTTCGATGGCCACCGGCTGGACGATGGTCGCCGACAGGTGGTTCTACTTCTCCGACGGCGGCGTCATGGCTACCGGCTGGGTGAGTGCTGGCACCGCCTGGTACTACCTCGATCCCTCCGGCTCCATGCACACCGGCTGGCTCCAGTTGGGGTCGCGCTGGTACATGATGGGTGAGGATGGCGCAATGGCCACCGGTTGGCAGCACGTCGGCAACAGCTGGTACTACTTCGACGCGGGCGGCTCCATGCACACCGGCTGGCTCCAGGCGGGCGCCACCTGGTACTACCTTGACGGCAACGGGGCGATGGCCACCGGCTGGCGTCAGATAGGTGGCACCTGGTACCGCTTCGCTGCGACGGGTGAGTGGATGCGCTGATCACACCACGATGGTGAGGCGCGACGCTCACCGCCGCACAACGAGGCTGGGGTGACCTTCCACGCGGAAGGCCACCCCAGCCTCGTCCATCAACAGGCGAATCTACTTACTCCAGGGGAGCGATCCAGCGCAGCTGTGTGCCAACCCCGCCTTCGCCGGGGCCCGCGTCGAAGGTGCCGCGGTGGCGGCGGGCGCGCTCGGCCATGTTCGCCATGCCGGAGTTGCGCGTGCGCTCGGGGTCGATACCGCGCCCGTCGTCGGTGATCAGGATGCGCACGCGGCCGGACTTGCCCTGCCCGGACACGTCCACGCACACGGTCGCGGCAGTCGCGTGGGCGTGCCGGGCGATGTTCGACAGGCCCTCGCGAACGATGGCCACGACGTCGTCGGACAGGTCGGGGTCCACGCGCCCGTCGAACTCGTCGATGACGACCAGCTCGTTGTCCAGGTCGGAGTTAATCGCATCTCCGTCCAGCGTGATGAGCAGCGAGGGGGCAAACCCTAGGGCGGAGCGTGTCAGGGAAGACTCGCGGCGGATACGTTCGACCAGGCCGACCGCCTTGTCTCGCTCGCGCAGGTTGTGCACGATCGTGCGGATCTGACGCACGGCCTCGTCAATGGAGGCGAGCGAGTCGTCGATCAGGGATTCGATGGCCACGGGATCGACCTGGCCGCCGGCGACCTTCTGCTTGGCGGCGTCCAGGGCCATGCCGGTCGCGAAAAGCTGCTGGATCGCGAAATCGTGCAGGTCACGGCCGATGCGGTCGCGTTCGTCGAGCAGGGCGGCGACGTCCTGGGCGTGCCGGGCCGACGCCAGCTCGAGGGCCAGCGTCGCCTGGGAGGCCAGCGATTCGGCGAGGGATAGCTCGGAGGCGTCGAACTCGGGTGCACCGATCTGCCGTAGGAGAATGAGGACGCCGGAGGAAACACCCCTCGAGCGCAGGGGAGCGTAGAGCGCGGAACCGAAGGCGGCCAGCTGGGGCACGCGCATCGTCTGGGCGCGCGACATCGAGTCGACGATCATGCCGGTGCCCTCGTGGAGGACGCTCATGGCACGCCCCTCGGGCGGGAAGGTCAGGCCCAGCAGGGCGGATGCGTTCTTACCGTCCGTGATTTCGGCGGCCCACGTGTCACCCACGGACTGCAAGACGATGATCGCCGTGTCGGCGTGGGAGACATCGCGCACGGTCTTGGCGATGAGTTCGAGGGCCTCTTCCTCGTCGGCGCCCTCAAGCATCGTCGTCGTCAGGGACTGGGAGGCGCTGATCCAGCGGGCGGTGCGCTTAGAGTCTGCGTACAGGTGCGCGTTTTCGACGGCGATGCCGGCGGCGGGAGCGAGGGCTGCGACCACGGCTGCGTCTTCGCTCGTGTAACCTCCGGGCTTGCCCGTCAGGTACAACCGCCCGTAGACCTGCTCGTGAACCAGGACCGATACGCCCAGGAACGGCGGCGTGTCCGCGGGCAGGTCAAGGTCCGGCGCATCCGCGGGGGAGTTGACGAGGAGGGGGCTGGCCACCGGGATCGCCGTCGTGAGAGCCTCGGGCACCTCGGGCGCCGGACGCGAATCGTGGTGCTCGAGCTGGAGCGTGGTCGCCCCCCAGGTGTCGAGGACCGCGAGCGCCGCGTGCGGCGAGGAGGTCAGCGCGCACGCCTGGTTGACGAAGTTTTGCAGGCCAGCCGTCAGGTCCAGCGAGCTGGTCAGGTCCAGCGCGGCCTTGAGCAGCGTGAAGTCCGTGTGATCGTGACTCATTGTTCCTCCTGATCGAGGGCCCAGCGGTAGGCGGGTAGGGCGTCGAGGACGTCGGCGTGGGTGCCGCGCGCGGCCACGCGGGCGCACGCTCCGGGTTCGGGCGCCGCAAGGACGAGGACGTGGTCGGCCTGGTCGAGGGCGCTGAGACGGTGCGTGACGACCAGGGTAGCGTGCGTGGGTGAGGGGGTAAGGAGAGTGTCCATGAGCCTGTCTGCGGTGGCCGCGTCGAGGTGTTCGGAGGCCTCGTCGATGGCCATGATGGGGGCCGGGGCTGCGAGCGCGCGGGCCATGAGGAGGCGACGGCGCTCGCCGCCGGACACGGTGGTTCCTCCCGAACCGATCGTGGTGTCGATGCCCTCGGGCAGGGTGGCGATCCACTCGTCAAGGCCTGCGCGCGCGAGGAGGGCGCTGGCCTCGTCGCGTGTGAGGGAGGCGCGTGCGACGCGTAGGTTCTCGAAGATGGTGGTCGCGAAGATGTGCGCGTCCTCGGCCGTCATCGTGACGTGGGCGGCCACCTGATCGCGGTCGGCGCCCCAGGCGGGTACGCCGTTGATGAGGGCCTGCCCCGACTTGGGCGGGATGACGCCGGTGAGCGTGGCCAGCAGGGTGGTCTTGCCGATGCCGGAGGCGCCGACGATGGCCAGGGAGGAACCGGGGCGCAGCGTCAGGGAGATGCCGGTGGCCAGGGTGGGGCCGCCGGGCCAGCCGATCGCCAGGTCGCGTGCCTCGATGACGGTCTCGCCAGCCGGAATATCGTGGAACCGCACTTCGCCCTGGTCGCTCAACAGCGCGCAGATACGCTCGGCGGCCTGTGCGCTGCGCACTAGCTGAGCGGCGGCGGGGGCCAGCTCGGCGGCGCCCTCGAAGGAGGAGAGGGGGACCAGGACGATAACGGCGAGGAGCACCTGTGCGAGCGCACCGGACGTGGTCTGCGGGATCCCGATGAGCAGGGCGCCGATGACGGCCGCCCCCATGGCGCACACGTCGAGGCCGCGAGCCAGGGCCGAGAGCTTCGCCGAGCGGCCAATCGCTTCGGCCAACTCGGCCTCGGCACCGTCCAGACCTGTGCGGGCGTGGGGGAGCGTTCCGGCCAGGGAGAGCTCGGTGGCGCCCTCCAGGACGGCCAGCGTCGTCGCCGCGATGTCGGTGCGGGCGCCAGATCCCTGGGTTTCGGCGAGGCGCACCGACCGGGCGATCAGCGCGGGCGCGACGATTCCCGAGACGATGAGAGCCAGCGCCAGGACGAGGCCGGCCGGCGGGGAGATGAGGGTGACGACGCCAACCGTGCCCACGCCGACCACGAGGGCGACGAGGGAGGGCAGCAGAGTCTTGACCACGACGTTGCCGACTTCGTCGACGTCGGCCCCGGCGCGGGTCATCAGGTCGCCGCGGCGCAGAGAAGACAGGGAGGAAGCGGGCTCCTCGCACAGGCGGTCGTAGAGGTTGGCGCGCAGGGCGTCCATGCCTTCGAGAGCGACCTTGTGCGAGGCCAGCCGTGACAGGTAGCGAGCGAGCGCGCGCGAGACGCCGAACAGACGCACTGACGTGGCTGCGACGGTCAGGTACAGGACGGGTGGCTGTTGGGAAGCACGCGCGATAAGCCAGGCGGCGGTGCCGCCCAGCGCGATGGCCGAGCCCAGGGCGGTGACGCCCAGTAGGAGCGACAGCGCGAATCCTGAGCGCGAGACCTGGAGCATGGCGATGCATCGGCGCAGGGCAGCGGATTCGGATCGGGTCAAGAAGAGCCTCATGCCAGTGCCTCCTCGTCGGCATGCGCCACGTCGATGATCGTGTCGGCGACCTCGATGATGGCGTTGCGGTGGGCGATGACGATGACCGTGCGGCCTTCCTCGCGCATCGCGTGGATGGCGCGCACGACGGTCTCCTCGCTGACGGCATCCAGGTGGGCGGTTGGCTCGTCCAGGACGACGACCTGGGACCTGGCTGCGAGCGCGCGGGTCAGGGCCAGGCGTTGGCGCTGGCCGACGGACAGGCCCACGCCTCCCGAACCGATGGTGCTGTTCCAGCCGTCGGGGGTGGTCGCCAGGACCGCGTCGAAACCGGTGGCCCGCGCCGCCTCGTCCAGGTCGCGCTGGGGCAGGTCACCCATGTTGTCCAGGATCGTGCCGGGCACCAGGGTGGGGGACTGGGGTACCCAGGAGATGGCGGAACGCCACGAGGTGGGATCCACGTCGGTCAGGGCCAGGCCCTCGTCGTCGCGGGACGAGGCCTGGTCGCGCAGGCGGATCTGGCCAGCGTCCGGGGTTATGTCGGACAGCAGGCAGGCGACGAGCGTGGACTTGCCGGCGCCGGAGGGGCCAGCGAAGGCGGTGACCGTTCCGGGGCGGATGACGCCCGAGGTTGGGGCGGGGCCCCAGGCGCCGCGGGCGCGCACCCCCACGCCGTCGAGGACGATGTCGGTGCGGCTCATGTCGGGGCATGGCGTGCTTCCGGGGGCGTCCACGTCGTCGGCCGCTTCAATAATGTCGAAGGCGGCTTTCGAGGCGGTCACGCCGTTGGCCGAGGCGTGGAACTGCGCGCCGACCTGGCGCAGCGGCTCGAAGACCTCGGGGGCCAGCATGATGACGGCCAGGCCGTGGAACAGTGAGATGTGGCCAAACACCAGGCGCATACCGACCTCGACGGCCACGAGGGCCACCGACAGCGTGGTGAGAAACTCGAGGACGCCGCCGGAGAGGAACGCGACGCGCAGGGTCGCCATGGTCGCCTTCGTATTTGCCTCGCCGAGCTTGCGCAGGTGAGCGCGCGGGCCTTTTTCGCGTCCCAGCGCACGCAGCGTGGGCAGGCCGGACATGAGATCGAGAAGCTGGGCGGTCAGGCGCTTCATGGAGTCCAGCTTGTCCTGGGAGGCCGCCTCGGTGAATCGTCCAATGAGGATCATAAAGATCGGGATGAGGGGCACGACGAGCAAGGCGATGAGGGCCGACCAGAAGTCGAGCAGAAGAATGACGCCGAGGGCCGCCGGCGTCACGGTGCACACGAGGACCAGCTGGGGCAGGAAGGACACGAAGTAGGGGCGTAGGTCCTCCAGACCCGTCGACAGCAGCGTCGCGGTTTGTGCGCCGTTGGTGGCCCGCCAGCGCGGCCCCAGGGCGATGGATGCGTCGATGACGCGCCCGCGCAGTTCGGCGACGGCCTTGGTGGCGGCGCGCGCCGCGATCGCCTCGCGCCCGGCAACAACCGCCGCGCGGGTGGCGAACACCGCAGCGATACCGAGGATGAAGGGCAAGACGTCGCCGATAGACGCGGTCCCCGCAACGACGGGGGAGAGGGCGGCGGAAATGAGCAGCGCCTGGGCCAAGACCAACAGCGCTGTGATGGTACCCAGAAGGGCGGTCACAGCGATGGGAATTCGGGCGGACCGGGCGTAACGCAACAAACGGGGATCAAAGGGACGCACGGGTACCATTGTGCCCCAAAAGCCCACGTTATGGGTCGAAAGTCCCCGGCCTCGTCCATGTTGCACGAACGACTGCGCCCGGCCCCTGAAACAGGGACCGGGCGCATCTATCGGTGAGGAGGTCAGCCAGCGAGGAAGTTCTCACCCATGCGGATCTTCTTCATGAGCAGACCGGTCTTGGTCGTCACGTCCTCCGTACCCACGCGGGAACGGAAGGTCCAGTACGACCAGGCGACATAGGCCAGGACGATGGGCAGCAGGCACACCGTCACGATCGTCATAACGGTCAGCGTCCCGGTCGTCGACGAAGCCTGATCGATCGTCAGCGAGTACGCCGGGTTGATCGAGGACTTCTGAACGGCCGGAGCCATCGAGGCGAACACCCACGCGGCCGCGCCAGCAATCGCCACGGAGGAGGCCACGAAGGACCAGCCCTCACGGCGCAGCGAGGCCTGCGACAGAACGGTGGAGGCGATGATCGCCAGGGCGGCAACCACGAGCGGGATCCACGCCAGGACGTTCGTCGTATAGGCGAACTGGCCCCAGATCAGCCACGCGGCGGCCAGGACGGTCGCGGCAATCGTCGCGGGAGCAGCGATCGCGTTGGCGCGGTCGCGGACCTCGCCGGTCGTCTTGAGCGCCAGGAACTGAGCGCCGTGGGCCAGGCACACGGCCATGATGGCCAGGCCGCCCAGGATCGTGTACGGGGTCAGCAGCGAGAAGAAACCACCGGTGAGCTGGTGGGTCGCGCTGGCCAGCGACTGGTCGACCAGTGTCGGGTCGACGACGGTGCCGGTCGCAACGTCAACAACCTCGATCTTCATACCCTGGACGAAATTCGCGAAGGCGACGCCCAGCAGGATCGGGACGAGCCACGCGGAGATCGTGTGCGCCCAGTCCCAGGCGTGACGCCACTTCTCAGTGGCGACCTTCGAGCGCCACTCGAGCGCCATGACGCGGATGATCAGGCAGACCAGGATCAGGAAGAGAGCCAGGTACATGCCCGAGAACATGGTGGCGTACCACTCGGGGAAGGCCGCGAAAGTCGCGCCGCCCGCGGTGAGCAGCCAGACCTCGTTGCCGTCCCAGTGAGGGCCGATCGTGCGCACCGTCTGGGTGCGCTCACGGTCGCCCTTGGCAACCAGGGGCAGGAGCATGCCGACACCGAAGTCGAAGCCCTCAAGGATCAGGAAGACCGTCCACAGAACGGCGACGAGAATGAACCACAGGATTGACAGAGTCATGAT
>CABKMZ010000023.1 GCA_902373545.1 uncultured Actinomyces sp.
CCAAGGAGATCGCCAACCGCTACGACTTCCGCGGCGTCGACGCCGCCATCACCCTTAGCGGCGACACAATCGCGATGGAAGCCAACTCCGCCTCCCGCGTCATGGCCATCCTCGACGTCTTGCAGTCCAAGCTGATCCGCCGCGGCCTGTCCCTGAAGGTTCTGGACTACAAGGATCGCGAACCCAAGGCCTCCGGCAAGCTCTTCAAGCTGGCATGCCCCCTCAAGGAAGGCATCCCCCAGGACACCGCCAAGAAGATCTCCAAGCTGATCCGCGACGAAGGCCCGAAGGGCGTCAAGGCCCAGATTCAGGGTGACGAACTTCGCGTTTCTTCGAAGTCGCGCGACGACCTCCAGGCCGTCATTGCCCTGCTCAAGGGCCCCAAGGGCGAGGAACTGGACGTCGCCCTCCAGTTCGTGAACTACCGCTGATCACGTTTCGCAGCTGTGGCGGGGCGGCCCACACCGGGCCGCCCCGCCACATTTTTGTTGCCCATTCCACTCAATGTCCGCCGCTGAGGCACAGGGGTCGGAGAGGACAGCGCCCGGACAGCGCCCGGCAAGCACCCGGACAGCACCCGGCAAGCCGCCTCAGTAGCCCGCGATCTTCTCCAGGCGCGCGATGCGCTGATCCATCGGCGGGTGCGTGGAGAACATGCGGGCCAGGGACTCGCCGCGGAACGGGTTGGCTATCATCATCGCCGCGACGTTACGCGTGGACGGCGTGTCCGCCATCGGACGACGGTCGGTCGTCATCTCGAGCTTGCGCAGCGCGGAGGCCAAAGCGAGCGGATCCTGCGTGAGCATCGCGCCATCCTCGTCCGCATCGAATTCGCGGGTGCGGGAGATAGAGAACTGGATGAGCGTCGCGGCAATCGGCGCCAGGATACTCATGGCAAGAATCCCGATGATCCCGAAGAGCCCCGATCCGCCGCCCTCCTCGTCGCGTCGCCCAGAAACGCCAAAGAACATGAGGAACTGAGCAACGGACGTGATGACACCGCCCATTGCGGCCGCCACCGAAGAGGTGAGGATGTCGCGGTTGTACACGTGCATCAGCTCATGCCCGAGGACTCCGCGCAGCTCGCGCTCATTCAGGATCGCCAGGATGCCCTCGGTACAGCACACGGCCGCATGCTCGGGGTCGCGGCCCGTCGCGAACGCATTGGGCGTCATCGTCGGGGCGACCCAGATGAGCGGCATCGGTTGGCCCGCGCGCTCGGACAGCTCGCGCACGATCGCGTACAGCTCGGGGCGCTCCAGCTCACTCACCGGATAGGCGTTCATCGAACGCAGCGCCAACGACGCAGAGTTCCAGTACGCGTACACGGTCTGCGCCAGCCCAATACCCGCAAAGAGCAGGATCCAGAACGCCTGCCCCGTGCCCCGCGACACAAGCGCCCCAATGCACACCAGCAACGCCCACATGCCACCCAGCAACAGGGTCGTCTTGAGGCCATTGTGATAGTTGCGCTGAGCCATGCAGGTGATCCTAAAGAGGTTATCTGGGAAGCACCTGAAAACCACCCGTGTCGCCGGTGGGAATTCGCGCAGAATCCCCGGATCAGGGACGAGGCCGTGGCTCACCTCCGCTCAGTGGCTCTGTCCCACCGCAGCTGGCACGCGCGGCTACGACTTGCACACAACATTTTTCCGCCCCCACGGCTCACCGGCGAGGCCCTCCCCCGCGCCCCCACACGCGAACGAGGCCGCAGCCGGAAAACCCGGCCACGGCCTCGTCACTGAAAGGAAACGACTCAGTTACGTCGTCCCGGACCCGTGTAGTCGTCGAAACGCTCGGGGGCGGTGGGCACGCCCATCTCACCCATCTCGCCGATCAGGTCGGCGGAGGCAGCATCCACCTCGGCACCGCGCGAGATGTCGGTCATCGCGCGACGGGAGACGACCTTGACGCGCTCGCGCGTGCCACGGCCTCCAGGCAGCTCGCCGTAGTCCTCGCCCAGAGCCTGCTCGTAGGCGTCCAGGAGCTCCCAGCCCTCCCACGTCGTGAACTCGACGCCGCGGGACTCCAGGAGGGCCACCATGGCCTCGTGCCCCACCTCGGCAGTGTTCGCGTGCAGGCGACCCTCGTTCGCGTCCTCCACGAGGTGCGTGATCGTCTGCTGCGCGTCCGACTTGGTCGAGCCGATGAGGCCGACGGGGCCGCGCTTGATCCAGCCGGTCGCGTACACGCCGGGGATGACGGCGGCGTTTTCGTCCTTCGTGGTCTCGCCTTCGATGACGCGCCCCTCCACGTTCGGCACGACGCCGGCGCGCGTGTCGAAAGGCAGGCCCGGGATCGGCGACGAGTAGTAGCCCACCGCGCGGTAGACCGCCTGGACCGGCCACGTCGTGATGACGCCCGTGCCCGACACCGAGCCGTCGCCGTTCAGGGCCGTGCGCTCAGTGCGCAGCGCCTTCACGTGACCGTCCTCGTCGGCGACGATCTCGACCGGGGCCTGGAACAGGTGAATGTGGATGCGACGCGACGCCGTGTGCTCCTCCGGGTCCGCCATCGCGTAGGAGGTCAGCGTCTTAACGACCTGACGCTGCTGATTCGACGCGCGCAGCGCCTCCTCCGAGCCCTCGTCAAAGTCGAAGTCTTCCTCGGAAACAATGACGTCCACGTCCGGCACCTTGCCGAGCTCGCGCAGCTCCAGCGGCGTGAACTTCACCTGCGCGGGGCCGCGGCGGCCGAACACGTGAACGTCGGTGATCGGGTTGTCAGCCAGGGCCTCGGCGACGTTGGCGGGAACCTCGGTCTTGAGCATGTCCTCGGCGTGCTTGGCCAGGACTCTCGACACGTCGAGCGCCACGTTGCCGACGCCCAGGACCGCCACCTCGCGGGCCTTCAGCGGCCACGTGCGCGGGTAATCCGGGTTGCCGTCGTACCAGGACACGAAGTCCGCGGCGCCGTAGGACTCGGGCAGGTCCACGCCCGGAATGTCGAGCGGGTGATCGCGGTCAGCGCCCGTCGCGATAATGATCGCGTCGTAGTGGTCACGCAGATCGTCGATCGTGACATCTCGGCCAACCTCAACGTTGCCGAGCAGGCGAATGTCGCCACGCTGGAGGATCTTGTACAGGGCGACGATGATCTGCTTGATGCGCGGGTGGTCGGGCGCCACGCCGTAGCGCACGAGCCCGTACGGCGCGGGAAGCCGCTCAAACAGGTCGATATTCACCTCGAGTCCCGACTTCGACAAAATGTCCGACGCGTAGATGCCAGCGGGACCGGCGCCGATGACGGCAACGTTGAGCGGTGCCAAGCGAGTTCTCCTTTTTCGTGACCGCGCGCGTTTGCGCGCACCTGGGCACCAAGTCTAGCGCCCCTGCGGCAAGGTGAACCTCAGCTGAGACGGCAAACACAGCCATCGGCGCGTCACTTCGGGGGACGAGGCCTGGGCTGAGCCGTGCGCAGCTGCGCTGTCTGCGGGAACGCGTGGAGAGGCGGCGGAGGTCTTGAAGGCGGAAGCGTCTGGGTGTGAGGGGTGTCGGCGGCGGTGCCTGGTGTATTTTCCGTTCGTCGGCCGAACATGTTGGGTCCGATTCCCCCGGACGCGGCCGGAGCACGCCGAAAGTGGTCGAGCCGCGTCATGAACCCCGCGCTCAGCACGCAGTCGCCCTAGCCCGCAGCGCGAAACCCGGGCCACGAGCGAAACCGGGCGCGCATCTCATCCGAATGCGACCCACATCCCACCCACGCCGCGACACCTCGCGCCCCGCTTGCCCACAGTGCAGTCCACATCGGCTAAAACAGCCCATTTTCACCAGTTCCCACCAAAGTGGACGACGGTTTGAGCAGCAACCCGACGACTCACCGCCAACTCAGAGGCCAAACATGGGGGTTTTGCGACCATAGGCCCCCGACACGCCGGCGACACGCCGCCCGAAGCCTCCTATGGTAGCAATTCCCCCCACTTGCACGCTTAGACCCACCTCAAACACAACCACATCGACAGAGATACCCTCAACACTGGATACCTCCGCACCCCACTTGCCCACAGTGCAGTCCACCTCGGCTACAACAGCCCATTTTCGCCAGTCCTCACCGAAGTGGACGACGGTTTGAGCAGCAACCCGAAGTTGTGTCCTTCGTAGTGGTGTAACACCACTCAGCTACAAGAATAAGTGCGGTGCTGGCCACGCATCACGCTACGAATCGCCGTAGCTAGCAGCTCCCAGCGGCACGCAGGCACCACGCTAGTCGCGAGCAAGCAAGCACGACACCCGTTACGAGGCTCGACACCCGATCAGGGGCAACGCACCCGATCAGAAGAGGTGCAATGCCTACGGATCGGGTGTACCGCCATAGACAACAAGCACAAACGCGGAAGCGGGCAGTGAACGCAGGCACGACAAGACCACCCCAGGCCCGCCGCAGCCACATCACAACAACACGCCCAGAAGCGGCCTGAACACCACTCCACAAAACCCAGGACTTCACAATGTCTCTGTCACCTGGGCCCGACAGGTGGTCGCACTAACCCTTTCATGCGCAGCTGGACCCGACACGTGGAGCATGGGCACCCCCGCCCACACTCCACCCATAGGGTTAACGTGCGCATCCAAGGGCCCAAGTACCCACCCATCGGGCCGAACATGCCATCCAACAGCGGGACGACCCCGGGGACTACAACATGTCCTCCAGCCCCACATCGGCACCGTGGTCCACCGGGCGCGCCACTCCCCGAACCACGCCGCCCACAGAGCACAGCCAGCCGCCAGACCACAGCCCCAGGCTCACTCCACTACCAGCCGCCAGACCCCAACCCCAGGCCCACAGCCGCAGCCGCCCACACCCCGCCGCAGGCACGCCACAACCCGGACGCCCCAGGCCCACACCCGCAGCCGCCCACGCCGCAGCCGCCCACACCCCGCCGCGAGCTGCGCACATACAGCGAGGCCGGGGCCAGCCGCGCAGACAAGCGCGACGGCCCCGGCCTCGTGAAGGATTCAGACCAGGCGATCCACCATCAGGTTGGCGAACGCCTCGAGCGCGGTCTTCGGCTCGCCCTTGGGAAGCGCGGACAGAGCCGCAACCGCGTCGCGCGCCCAGGTACGCGCAAGCTCGCGCGTCTCCTCGAGCACGTCGTGGGCGCGCAGGCGCTCCACGACCGAGGCCAAGGCCTCGTCGGAGGACAGGTCGCCGGTCAGGTCTCGCAGGATCTGAGCCCCGGCCTCGTCGATCATGCCGGCGGCTTCGCGGCGGCGCAGCAGGAGCACGGGCAGGGTATCGACGCCCTCACGCAGGTCGGTGCCGGGGGTCTTACCCGACTGCTCGCCCGACGAGGCCAGGTCCAGCACGTCGTCGGCGATCTGGAAGGCCACGCCCACCTTCTCGCCGAACTCGGACACGACGTCGGCGACCAGCTGGCCCGCGCCGGACAGGAGCGCGCCGAAAGAGGCGGCCGTGGAAACCAGCGAACCGGTCTTGTCGGCCAGGACCTGCAGGTAGAAGTCAACGCGATCGGTGCCGGACGTCGGCCCGAAAGTCTCGTTGAGCTGCCCCTCGCACAGGCGCTCAAACGTGCGGGCGTGGTGGGCGACAATCTCGGGGCCCAGCGAGGCAACCAGCAGCGACGCGCGGGCGAACAGGATGTCGCCGGCGAGGATCGCGCGGTTGTTACCCCACAAGTGCTGTGCCGAGGGCACACCGCGACGCGTCGGCGCGGAGTCCATGACGTCGTCGTGGTAGAGGGACGCCAGGTGCGTCAGCTCGACGGCGGCGGCAGCCGTGATGACCGGGTCGCCCAGCGCGCGCTCGGGATCACCAAGCTGGGCGCACACGAGGGTCAGCAGCGGACGCATCCGCTTGCCGCCGGCGACGGCCAGGTGACGCGTCAGCTCGTCCGTCAGGTCACGCGAGGATGAGACGGCGTCGAGCAAACGACGCTCGACGACCTCGAGCCCCGGGGTGATACGGGACTCGAGGTCGGGAACATGAAGATCGGGTGTTTGAGCGCTCACGGAATCAGTATGACGATCTTTTCAAGCACGCTCAACACGGGACCCGGGAACACGCCAAGGGCGATGGTCCCCGCCGCGCACACGACGATGGCCAGAGCCGACAGGCCCTCCGACTTCACCACGACAGCATCCTCACCGGGTTCGGTGAAGAACATGACGCGCACGAGGCGGAAGTAGTAGAACGCCGTAATCGCCGAGGCCACCAGGCCAACGATCGCAAGCCAGCCGACGCCGCCCTTGATCGCATCCGAGAAAACGACGAACTTCCCGATGAAACCGCCGGTCAGCGGGATACCCGCAAACGACAGCAGGAACACCAGCATGGAGCCCGCGATCCACGGGTTGGTGCGGCCGATGCCCGCCCACTTGGACAGGCTCGGGGCCTCGCCCAGCACGTTGCCCTCAGCGTCACGGCCGCGCACGAGCGCAACCACGCCGAAGGCGCCGACCGTGGCCAGGCCGTAGCCCAGCGTGTAGAACAACACATGGCCCGTGCCGCCCTTCTGGAGAGCGAGGATGCCCATGAGGATGAAGCCCGCGTGCGCGATCGAGGAGTAAGCCAGCATGCGCTTGACGTTGTCCTGCACGAGGCCCGCGAAGGTACCGACGAGGATCGTCAGCACGGCGACGCCGGCGAAGATGTACAGGAGATCCCACTGCAGGTACGCGGCGACGGCCGTGTAGAAGCGGATCATCGCACCGAAGGCTGCGACCTTGACGGCGGCGGCCATGAAGCCGGTCACCGGGGTCGGGGCGCCCGTGTAGACGTCGGGGGTCCACGCGTGGAAGGGCGCGGCGCCCACCTTGAACAGGAGGCCCACCATGACGCAGAAGACGCCGATGAGGACCATCCAGTCCATGTTGGTGCCACGCGCGATCGCGGCGCCCACTGCGGAGATGCGCAGCGAGTTGGCGAAGCCGAAGAGGAACGCCGAACCCATCAGCATGAAGCCCGAGGAGAAGGCGCCGAGCACGAAGTACTTGAGCGCGGACTCGTAGGACAGCTGACGGCGGTGACGCGCGGTCGCGGCCATGATGTACAGCGGAAGCGACATGACCTCGAGGGCCACGAAGAGGGTCACGAAGTTATCCGCGGCCGGGAAGATCATCATGCCGCCCAGCGAGAACAGGGTCAGCGGGAACATCTCGGAGCGCTGGTAGCCCTTGCGATCCGTGAGCTCCTCGGCAGCCGAGTCGGGGCGGTCGGAGGGCTGGCCCGCGAACGCGCCGTCGCCGACGGACGTGCGGTCGGCCATGACCAGGACGGCCATGAATCCGATGATCATGAGGATCGACTGAGCGGCGATCGTCAGCGGGTCCTCGATGTATTCGCCGAGCGAGGCCGGGGCCTCGAGCACGGGCACCCACCGCAGGCCGAGCACGGCGGCCGCTCCGGACGTCGCCAGGATCGACAGGCCGATCACCATGGGACGGCGAGCCTTGGCGGGGACGAAGGCCTCGACGAGGATGCCGAGGACCGCGCCGCCGAGCACGATGAGGATGGGCGCGAGGCTCATCCACTGAACCTCGGGGGCCTGGAAGTTAGCCATGGGTAGGACGTTCACTGTGCGCTCCCTTCAGCGGTGGCGCCGACCTGGGAGTGAGTCAGGCCGAGGTCTTGAGCAACCGGGGTCAGGGCGCTCACGAGGGGCGCCGACCAGATACCAAGGACGAGCATCGCGACCACGAGGGGCGTCATGACGCAGCGTTCGCGCGCCCCGAGGTCAGCCAGGTCTTCCTTGCCCTTGCCCGGCGCGCCCGTGAAGACGCGCTGGTAGGGCATGAGCACGTAGAGGGCGGCGATAACGACGCCGAGCACCGCGAAGAGCGCCAGCGGGCCAGAGACCGTCCAGGTGCCCATGAGCACCAGGTACTCGGGGACGAAGCCGGACAGGCCGGGCAGGGCGATCGAGGCGAGGCCCGACATGAGCCACAGGCCCGCCAGGACCGGGGTCACGCGCTGCATGCCGACGTACTCGCGCATGTCCTGGGTGCCGCCGCGGGCGCTCAGCCAGCCCGACAGCAGGAACATCGCGGCGATGGAGACGCCGTGGGCGACCATGTAGAACATGGCGCCGACCAGCGCGATCTGCGATCCGATGAAGATGCCGAGGACCATGAAGCCGAAGTGCGACACGGAGGTGTAGGACACGAGGCGCATGATGTCGTTCTGGCCGTTGGCGGACAGGCCGCCCCACAGGATGGAGATGACGGCGAGGACGCACATGACCCACTTCGCGGAGGAAGCAGCGCCGGGCGTGAGCTGCAGGCACATCGTGATCATGCCGAAGGTGCCGATCTTGTCCAGCACGCCGACCAGCAGCACGGAGGTACCGGGGCGGGCGGCGGCGGCCGTGTCGGGCAACCACGTGTGGACGGGGACCATGGGGGCCTTGATCGCGAAGGCGACGATGAAGGTCACGAAGACGACCATCTGGACGGGCACTGCCAGGTTCGGCAGCATCGCGGCCAGCATGTCCATGCGGAAGAAGGCCGTCATGTCGGTCTGCGCGGCCGAGCCGAGCGCCCAGATGTAGATGACGCCACCGAGCATCACGAGGCCGCCGAACAGCGAGTACAGCAGGAACTTCATCGCGGCCTTGTGACGCGCTTCCTCATCGCCGACGCCGTAGCGCCCGATCATGAAGTACAGCGGGATCAGCATGGCCTCGAAGGCGACGTAGAAGACCGCCAGGTCGAAGGCCGCGAAGATCAGGACCATGAAGGCCTCGAGCGCGAGCACCAGCGCGGGGTACGCGCCGCGGTCCTCGTTCTCATCCCAGCCTGCGACGAGCACGATCGGCACGAGCGCGAGGGCCAGGAGGATCATGACGAGGCCGAGGGCGGTCACGGCGACCGACCAGGTGACGCCGATCTGGGGGATCCAGGTGCGGGACTCGTAGAGCTGGTACGAGGCCGGGGCGGCCCAGTCGAAGCGGGTGGCCGCCGCGTAGATGCCGATGGCCAGCTCGACCAGGGCGACCGCCAGGGCGATCAGGCGCCCGGCGGAGCGGCGCAGGGCCGGGACGAAGCCGAGGAGGGCCGCGCCCGCGGCCGGCAGGGCCACGAGGACGGTCAGCCACGGGAAGTTAGTAACAACCATTGCACTTTCCATTGTCGTGTACCCCTTACAGCCAGAATCCGAAGACGATGACCAGGGAGAGGATGACGCCTCCCAGGATGTAGGCGGCGTACGAGCGCACGAGGCCGTTCTGGGTGACGCCGACGAGTCGTCCGAGCAGCTGGGATCCGGCGCCGAGGCCGTTCAGAGCTCCGTCGATGGCGCTCGCATCGCCGACAGTTGCGACGGTGACGAGGCCCTTGGCGGGCATCATGAACAGGGTCTCGTTGACGGTGTCCTGGTAGAGGTCGCGGCGCGCGGCCTCGGTCAGGGCGTTGCCTGCCGGGACGGCGGTGGGGACCTCGTCGCGGCCGTACTTCATCCACGCGATGAGCGCGCCGATGATGACGAGGGCGAGGGTGGCTCCCTGAATGACGTATTCGTTCATGACGGGCTCGCCGTGCATGACGTGGCCGATCGAGGGGACCAGCCAGTCGGTGAAGGTGTTCCACACGGAGAGGGCGCCGCCGAGGAGAACCGCGCCGATGGCGAGGATGATCATCGGGATCGTCATGAGCGGGCCGGACTCGTGCGGGTGCACCGGGGCGCCTTCCGCTTCGGTGGTCCAGCGGGCCTTGCCGTGGAAGGTCATGAAGAACAGGCGCGACATGTAGAAGGCGGTCACACCAGCGCCGACCAGGGCGACGGGGCCGTAGACCCAGCCGGCCCACAGGGCCGTGGTGCCGCCGAAGCTGTCGGCACTGAAGGCGGCCTCGATGATCTTGTCCTTCGACCAGTAGCCGGAGAACGGGGGAACGCCGAGGATGGCGAGCCAGCCCATCATGAACGTCAGCCACGTGACCTTCATGGCGCCGCGCAGGGCGCCGAAGCGACGCATGTTCACCTGGTCGCCCATGCCGTGCATGACGGAACCGGCACCGAGGAACATGAGGGCCTTGAAGAAGCCGTGGGTGAAGAGGTGGAAGATCGAGAACGCCCAGCCGATGGGGCCCAGGCCCGCGCCCAGCATCATGTAGCCGATCTGGCTCATGGTGGAGGCGGCGAGGACCTTCTTCATGTCGTCCTTCGCGCAACCGACGATCGCGCCGAAGAGGAGCGTGATCGCGCCGATGATGGCGACGGCGGTCGCCGCGATGGGGGCGGCCATGAAGACGTCGCCGGAGCGGACGATCAGGTAGACGCCGGCGGTGACCATCGTGGCCGCGTGGATGAGCGCGGAGACGGGGGTCGGGCCAGCCATAGCGTCGCCCAGCCAGGCCTGCAGCGGGAACTGCGCGGACTTACCACAGGCGGCAACCAGCAGGAAGAATCCGATGACGGTCGCGGATGCCGCGGGGATCGACTCGACCTGGGAAGAGACGACGGAGAAGGACACCGAGTGGAAGGAGGCGACCATCGCCATCATGGCGATGAGCATGCCCATGTCGCCGACACGGTTCATGACGAAGGCCTTCTTGGCGGCCACCGCGTAGGCGGGGACGTGGTTCCAGAAGCCGATCAGCAGGTAGGACGCCAGGCCCACGCCTTCCCAACCGGCGAAGAGGCCAGCGTAGGAGTCCGCGAGGACCAGGGTCAGCATCGCCGCGATGAAGAAGTTCAGGTAGGCGAAGAAACGGCGGCGGGCCTCGTCGTGCTCCATGTAGGCGATCGCGTACACGTGGATGAGCGAACCGACGAAGGTCACGAGGATCACGAAGGTGATGGACAGCGGGTCCACGAGGAGACCGAAGTCGACGGTGAAGTCACCGGCGGGGATCCAGGTAAACAGCGTCTGGCCGAAGCGGCGCGCCTCCACGGGGGCGTTCCACATCTGGGCGGCGATCAGCGCGCCAACCACGAAAGTCGACCAAGACGCGAGGGTCGCCAGCAGGTGGCCCCACTTGTCCGAGGTGCGGCCCAGCAGCAGGAGCAGGCCTGCGCTGGCCAGGGGGATGAGGATGAGCAGCCACGCGTAGGCGGCGACTCCGGTGGCCGCAACCGTGTCGTGGACGGTGAGAGCCTGCGGGGAGATGAAGGTGGTCATGAGTTACGTCCTCCCTCAGTTCTTCAGCAGGTTGAGATCGTCCATGCTCGTGGTCGAGCGCGAACGATAGATGGACACGATGATCGACAGGCCGACGACGACTTCAGCGGCCGCCACGACCATGACGAAGAACGCCATGATCTCTCCGTCGACGTTGGAATTGATGCGCGAGAACGTCACGAGGACGAGGTTCGCGGCGTTGAGCATCATTTCGACACCCATGAGCGCGATGACCGCGCTGCGGCGCACGAGGACCGTGGTCGCTCCGATGGCGAACAGCACACCCGCGAGGATGAGGTACCAGGCGAGGCTCACTTGCTCTCCTCCTTCTTCTCAGTGGGGGTGGTGGTGCGCGCCTTGCGGGCCCGAGGCTGGGCCAGTCCGGTGGGCGCGGCGGCGCCGGGCATCCCGAAGGAGCCGGAGCGCGGAACGTCGGGCGTGCGCCCGATGGTGTAGGGCGACTCGTCGGCCTCGGAGGCACCGGCGCGCGCGAGGGCGAGCTGCTCGGAGACCTCGGGGGTGACCTCGCCGATCGTGCGGGCCAGGCCGCGCACGCGCAGCACGCGGGGCACGGACTCCTCGACGGGGGCCAGGGTCTCGCCCGACAGGGCGGGAACGTCGGCCGCGTTCGACTGGGCGTAGACGCCGGGGGCGGGCAGCTGGCCGATGCGGGCGCCACGCTCGGCGAATGCGCGCATCTTGGTGCGGGCCGTCTGCTCCTGGTTAACCTTCGGGCCGAGGCGGTCGGAGTGGGTCAGCAGCATCGCGCCGACGGCGGCGGTGATGAGCAGGCCGCCCGCGAGTTCCATACTCAGCCAGTGCTCCTGGAACAGCGTGATTGCCAGGTCGGTGACGGGCTGGTCGGAGTAAGGGTTGACCTCGCTGGGGGCGTAGGTGGCGGGCACGGAGTTCATGATCGCCGTCGTGAGGATGACGATCAGGCCGAGGCCACCCAGGACCGCCGCGACGATCGCGCCGCGGCGCTGGCGGGCGTAGTCGTCGGAGGTGCCGATGCCGATGAGCATGATGACGAAGAGGAACAGCATCATGATCGCGCCGGTGTACACGACGATCTGCGCGACACCCAGGAAGGGCGCGTTGTTCGCGATGTACAGGACTGCCAGGCCGAGCATGACGCCGACCATGCAGATGACCGAGTGCGCGGCCTTCTTGAAGAAGAGGACACCCAGGGCGCAGCCGACCATGACAATGGCCGTGCATACGAAGAGGATGATCTCTCCCGTTGACCCCATCATGGGCCAACCGTTGGACAGGTTCATCAGTGTGCCTCCTCGGAGACTCGTACCGTCTTGAGGGACGGGTCGTCGGGGCGGCGGCTCGCCACCCAGTCGACCTGGGCGGCGGTGGGGCCGGTGACGTCCCCGCGGTAGTAGTCGATGTCGTTCTTGCCCTCGACCATGGGGTGGGGCGTTGCGAGCATGCCGTCGGAGAGGGGGACCAGCAGGTCTCCCTTCTCGTAGATGTCGTCCTCGCGGGTGTACTTGGCGATTTCGAAGTCGTTCGTCATCGTCAGGGCGCGCGTGGGGCACGCCTCGATGCACATGCCGCAGAAGATGCAGCGCAGGTAGTTGATCTGGTAGACGCGGCCGTAACGCTCGCCCGCAGAGTACTGCTCCTCGGGCGTGTTCGAGGCGGCCTCGACGAAGATCGCGTCTGCGGGGCACGCCCAGGCGCACAGCTCGCAGCCGACGCACTTTTCCAGGCCGTCGTCGTAGCGGTTGAGCTGGTGGCGTCCGTGGAACCGGGGCATGACGCGCGCTGGTTCGCGCGGGTACTGCTCGGTGACGGTGGGCCGGAAGAAGGAAGCCATGGTGACTCCGTAGCCGGCCATGGGTGCGACGAACTGGGCGAACGCACCCTTGGGGTCATGCTCGAAGAGCATTTCCTCGTCGGTGGTCTTCTCACTCATCGGTGGCCTCCTTCGGGCTCTCAAGTGCCGAGGCCGTGGCCAGTGTGCCCTCAATGGTGGCGGTGGCGCGCGGGCTGGCGACGGGTGTTTGTCCGGGCAGCGGCGGGACGGGGAAGCCGTCTTCGAAGCCGGTGTATTCGCGTTCGGAGGCGGCAACCGGCTCGGGTTCGGGCTTGTCGGTCAGCCAGATGATCACCAGGGCGATCAGGAACAGGCCGCCGACGCCTCCGAAGAGAACGTGGTTGGGAAGCTGAACGAACTGGGTGATGCCGCGCACCAGGGCGACGAGGACGAGCCAGCCGAGCGCGATGGGCATGAGGCGCTTCCAACCGAGGTTCATGAACTGGTCGTAGCGGAAGCGCAGCAGCGTGGCGCGCGTCCAGATCATCAGGAACATGAAGAACCAGATCTTCAGGAAGAACCAGAGCAGGCCCCACCAGCCGGAGTTGAGGAACTCGACGTGGGACAGCGGCCACGGGGCGTGCCATCCGCCGAAGAACATCGTGGTGGCCACGGCCGAGACGTTGAGCATGTTGACGTACTCGGACAGGTAGTACCAGCCGAACTTCATCGACGAGTACTCGGTCATGTGGCCGGCGACGATCTCGCCTTCGGCTTCGGGCAGGTCGAAGGGCAGACGGTTGACTTCACCGGTGGCACTGATGCAGTAGATGACGAACGCGGGGAACAGGGTGAATGCCCACCAGAACTGTCCCTGAGCCGCGACGATCTGCGAGGTGGACATGGAGCCCGACATGAGGAACACGCTCACGAGGGACAGGCCCATGGCCAGCTCGTAGGAGATGACCTGCGCGGAGGAACGCACGGCACCGTACAGCGGCAGGGTCGAGCGAGTCGACCAGCCACCCAGGACGATGCCGTACAGACCCAGCGACGCGATCGCGAGGATGTACAGGGAGGCGACGGGCATGTCGGCCAGCTGCATCGGCGTGGAATGGCCGAAGATATTCACGTTCGGGCCCATGGGGATGACCGCGTAGACGCTAAACGCTGCGAACGCGGCGATTGCGGGGGCCAGGAAGTACAGGAACCTCTCGGCCCGGCGGGTCCACATGTCCTCCTTGAAGAGGAGCTTGCCGGCGTCGGCGAACGCCTGGAACAGGCCGAGGGGGCCAGCGACGTTCGGGCCGGGACGCGTCTGCATGCGGCCCAGGCCTCGGCGCTCGACCCACAGGGCCAGCAGCACGTTGGCGATCAGGAAGACGATGATGAACACGGCCTTGATGAGGCTGAGCCACCAGGTTTCCTGGCTGAAGTCCGCGGCGGTGTACTCCGGGACTGCGAAGGGAGCGAGTGTCATCGTGCCACCTCCTGCGTGGCGCGCAGGGTCGCGACGGTGCCGACACCGCCGAGGTTGTCGTGAATAACGGAGCCGGTGGAGCACTCGGGAACCCACGCGACGGAGTCGGGCAGGTCCGCGATGGCGGCCGGCAGGGTGAGCGTGCCGCGCTCGGTCTCGAGCGTCGCGTCGGCGCCGGGGGTGATGCCGGCGGCTGCCAGCGTCGTGGCCGAGGCCAGGAGGACGGGGCGGCGGGCCGAACCGGCCAGCCACGGGGCGCCGTCCTGGAGGCGACCGGCGTCGATCATGGGCTTGTGGGAGGCCAGCAGGACCTCTCCCTTGCCCGCGGCGACCGGGGCGTGGGCCGAGGCCGGGGTGAAGGCCTGCGGGGTGCCGTCCCACTCCATGAGGGGGTTGACCTCGGCGTACAGGTCGGCCAGGGCGGTGATTCCCAGGTCGCCGTCGAACTCCTCGGTCAGGCGCACGAGCACGTCGCGGTCAGTCAGGGAGGTCGCAGAGCGGGCCTGGCCGAAGGGACGCAGGCGGCCCTCCCAGTTGATGAACGTGCCGTTCTTTTCAACGGCGGGAGCCACCGGCAGGACGACGTCCGCGCGGTCGGTGATCTCCGAGGCCCGAACCTCGAGGGAGACCAGGAAGGGAACCTCGTCCAGGGCGGCGCGAACGGCACCCGGATCGTCGAAGTCGCGCACGTCGACACCACCGACGACCAGGGCCTTGAGCTCGCCCGCGGCGGCTGCCTCGATCATCTGCTCGGCGTCAAGGCCGCGTTCGGGCAGCTCGCCCCACCCGAGGTCGGCGGCCCCGGCCTCGTCAATGGTGCGGCCGAAGGGAGCCAGGCCCGGGAGGAGGCCGGCCTCGATGGCGGCGCGGTCACCGGCGCGACGCGGGACCCACGCGAGGCGGGCACCCGTGCGCTCGGCCAGAGCGACGACTGCGGAGAGCAGGCCGGGGACCCGGGCCGCGCGCTCACCCACGAGGACGATGCCACCGGAGAGAGCCTCAGCCAGGTCGGCGTGGGCGCCGCCAGCGGCGATCGCGTCAACGACGCCAGGCTCGGCGCCGGGGGCCGCGTGCAGGACCCGCGCGTTCATCTTGCGCGAACCGGCGGAGGTGAAGGGCGCGACCGTGGCGACCTTCAGGCCGGACTTGCGGGTGGCCTTACGCAGGCGCAGGAACATGGCGCCGCACTCGTCCTCGGGCTCGAGGGCGACCAGCAGCACCTGCCCGGCGCTCTCCAGGTCCTTGTACGTCGTCTCCAGGCCGGAGCCGGCCACGTGGGACGCCAGGAAGGAGCGCTCCTCCTCCGAGGAGGGGCGCGAGCGGAAGTCGATCGAATCGGAGCCGACGACGGTGCGCGCGAACTTCGACCATGCCCAGGCGTCCTCGAAGGTGAGGTGGCCGCCGGGCAGGAAGCCCACGGACAAACCCGCCTGCTCGAGGCCCTCGCGGACGCGGTCAAGCGCGTCGGACCAGGAGGTGGGAACCAGCTCGCCGTCCTCACGCACGAGCGGGTAGGTCAGGCGATCAACCTTGTCCCACTCGAAGGCGAAGCGATCCTTGTCGGTGATCCACTCTTCGTTGACCTCGGGGTCGTTGCCGCTCATGCGACGCACGACCTCGCCGCGACGAATGTCCTGGCGGATCGCGCTACCGGAGGCGTCATGCTCGGTCACGGACGCCGTCGACACGAGGTCGAAGGGACGCGCGCGGAAGCGGTAGGACGCGGCGGTCAGGGCACCGACCGGGCAGATCTGGATGATGTTGCCCGAGAAGTAGGACGCGAAGGCGCGGCCCGACACGTCGCGCTCGGCGACGGAGAGCTCACCCTCGTTAATCGAACCGACGATCGCGTCCGTGCCGTACGGGGACGACAGGGACGAGGTCGAGGCCTCCTTGGCCTTGGGGTCGAAGAAGTCCAGGGTGGTCGAGTCGAATCCGCCGACCTGCTCGCCCATGAAGTAGTGGTGCTCCGTGGGAGCCGTGCCACCGCCTCGGCCCTGCAGGTCCATGAACACGTCGCCGGAGATCTCCTTGCCGAAGCGCACGCAGCGCTGGCACAGGATGCAACGCTCGCGATCGAGCAGGATCTGGGAGGTCAGGCGCAGGGGCTTCTTGAAGGTGCGCTTGGCGTCCGTGAAGCGGGACTTGCCGCGGCCATCCGTCATCGCCTGGTTCTGCAGGGGGCACTCGCCGCCCTTGTCGCACACCGGGCAGTCCAGCGGGTGGTTAATGAGCAGGAACTCCATGACGCCGTGCTGGGCGCGCTGGGCCACCTCGGAGGTGTGCTGGGTCTTGACGACCATGCCCGGGGTGACGGTCTGCGCGCACGAGGGCTGGGGCTTGGGCATGAAGCGAAGCTCGCCCGTGTTGCGGTCGGGCATGCCGACCTCAACCAGGCACTGGCGGCACGCGGCCACCGGCGCCAGGAGCGGGTGGTCACAGAAACGCGGGATCCGAATGCCGGCCTGCTCGGCCGCGCGGATCACGAGCGTGCCCTGGGGGACGGAAACCTGAACGTCGTCGATGGTGACGTCGATCATGTTGGGTGCGTCGCTCATCGGCCACCTCCTCGCGCGTAGTTAGCGGACGCCTCGTAGGGGAAAAGCTCGCGGGCGGGCGTGGTGAGGCCGGCCTCGAACTCGTCGCGGAAGCGCTTGATGCCCGCCATGATCGGGGTTGCTGCGGCGTCGCCGAGCGGGCAGAAGCTGCGGCCCGCGATGTTGTGCGCGATCTCGTCGAGCAGGTCGACGTCGCCGGGGCGACCCTCGCCTCGCTCAAGGCGCAGCATGATTTGCTTCATCCAGTAGGTGCCTTCGCGACAGGGCGTGCACTTACCGCAGGACTCGTGCTGGTAGAACTCGGACCAGCGGGTGATGACGCGGACGACAGAGACCGTCTCGTCGAACACCTGCAGGGCACGCGTACCCAGCATCGATCCGGCCGCGCCCACGGACTCGTAGTCGAGGGGCGTGTCCAGCTCGTCTTCGGTGAAGATCGGCGTGGAGGAACCGCCGGGGGTCCAGAACTTCAGCTGGTGACCCTCGCGGATGCCGCCCGCCATCTCGATGAGCTCGCGCATCGTGATGCCGAAGGGGGCCTCGAACTGGCCGGGGTTGGTCACGTGGCCCGACACGGAGAAGATGCCGTGGCCCTTGGACTTTTCGGTACCCATCGAGGCGAACCACTCGGGCGAGTTGCGGAAGATACCCGCCACCTGAGCGATGGTCTCCACGTTGTTGACCACCGTGGGGCGCGCGTACAGGCCGGCGACCGCGGGGAAGGGGGGCTTGAGGCGCGGGTGGCCTCGGCGTCCCTCAAGGGAGTCCAGCAGGGCCGTCTCCTCACCGCAGATGTAGGCGCCGGCGCCCGCGTGGGCGGTGATGCGCAGGTCGCCGAGCACGCCGGCCTCGGTCGCCTCGCGTACGGCCTCCAGCAGGCGGCGGTACACGTGGGTGACCTCGCCGCGCAGGTAGACGAACGCGTGGTCACAGCCGATGGCGCGCGACGTGATCGCGATGCCCTCAATGAGGACGTGGGGGTTGCCCATGATGAGCGGGATGTCCTTGCAGGTGCCCGGCTCGGATTCGTCGGCGTTCACCACGAGGTAGCGGGGGCCGCCGTCGGCCGGGGGCAGGAAGGACCACTTGAGGCCAGAGGGGAAGCCTGCGCCACCACGGCCTCGCAGACCGGAATCCTTGACGGCCTGCACGATGTCCGCGGGCTCCATGGTGCGGGCCTTGTCGAGGCCCTTGTAGCCGCCGCGGGACCGGTAGGAGTCCAGCGTCCAGGAACGCTCCTCTCCCCACCCGTTGGTGAGGATCGGGGTCAGCGGCCCGGGCGTCACGTATGCGGTGCTCACTTCGCCTTCACTCCCTTCTTATTCGAGGCCTTCGTGGATGCCTTCGAGGCCTTCGTAGATGCCTTCGTGGCCTTCGCGGGGGCCTGGTCGGCGGCCTTCGTGGATGCCTTCGTGGCCTTCGTGGGGGCCTGGTCGGCGGCCTTGTCAGCCACCGGCTCGGTCCAGCCGTTCTTCGCGGCGATCTCGCGGCCCAGGAGGGTCGAGGGGCCAGCGGAGGGGCCTTCGTTTTCGTGGCCGTCCAGGAAGCCGGCCAGGACGCGCTCGTTCTCCTTGAACGTGGGGGCCACGATCGGCCCGCGCGTCGGGTGGATGTCGCGGCCGGCCTGGATGTCCTCGATCATCGCCAGCGCCGACTCGGGGCTCTGGTTGTCGAAGAATTCCCAGTTGACCATGACGACGGGCGCGTAGTCGCACGCCGCGTTGCACTCGATGCGCTCGAGCGTGATCTTGCCGTCTTCGCTGGTCTCGTCGCTTCCGACGCCGACCTTTTCGGAGACCTTGTCCCAGATCTCGTCTCCGCCCATGACGGCGCACAGCGCGTTCGTGCACACGCCCACCAGGTACTCACCGGTGGGGTGACGCTTGTACTGCGTGTAGAAGGTCGCGACGGCGCTGATCTCTGCGCGGGGCAGGTCCAGCGTGGCCGAGATGAAGTCGATGCCGTCCGGGCTGACGTAGCCGTCGACGGACTGGATCAGGTGCAGCATCGGCAGCAGGCCGGAGCGCGAGTGACCGTCCGGGTAGCGGGCGATGATCTGCGCGGCGTCCGCCTGCAGGCGTGCCAAGGTGTCGGGTGTGTAGCTCATCGGTCAACGCCTCCGAGAACGGGGTCGATAGCGGCCAGTGCGACGACCACGTCGGCCAGCTGGCCGCCTTCGGTCATCATGGCCAGCGCTTGCAGGTTGGCGAAGGAGGGGTCGCGGAAGTGCGCGCGGAAGGGGCGCGTGCCGCCGTCGGAGACGAGGTGGACGCCCAGGACGCCCTTCGCGTGCTCGACGGTCTGGTAGACCTGGCCGGCGGGCACGTGGAAGCCCTCGGTGACGAGCTTGAAGTGGTGGATGAGGGACTCCATGGACTCCCCCATGATCTCGCGGACGTGCTCGAAGGAGTTGCCCTGGCCGTCGGTGGCGACCGACAGGCGCGCGGGCCAGCCGATCTCCGGGTCGGCGACCATCGTGGGCGCGCCCTCGCACTGGTCGAGCTTGGCGAGCACCTGCCAGATGATGCGCATCGACTCGTAGCACTCGTCGAAGCGGACCATCGTGCGGTTATAGACGTCCGACTTGTCGCGGGTGGGAACGTCGAATTCGAAGTTCTCGTAGCCGCAGTAGGGCTGGCTCTTGCGCAGGTCCAGGGGCAGGCCGGCGGCGCGCACGCCGGGGCCGGTCGAGCCGAGGGCCATGAGGCCGCTCAGTGGCATGACGGCCACGTCGCACAGGCGCTTCTTGAAGATCGGGTTCTCCACGAGGATGTCCTGGAGCTCGCCGATGTCCTTGCGGGCCCGGCGCAGGCGGTCGCGGATGTAGTCCGTGGTGCCCTCGCCGATGTCCTGCACGACGCCGCCGGGGCGGATGTACTCGTGGTTCATGCGCAGGCCGGTGATGCGCTCGAAGATGCGCAGGATTTCCTCGCGGGCGCGGAAGCCGATCGTCATGATCGTCGTTGCGCCCATCTCGTTACCGGTCGAGCCGATGGCGACCAGGTGCGAGGCGATGCGACACAGCTCCATCATGAGGATGCGGATGAGGGAGGCGCGCTCGGGAATGTCCTCTTCGATGCCGAGGAGCTTCTCGACGCCGAGGCAGTAGGCGGCCTCCTGGAAGAAGGGAGCCACGTAGTCCATACGCGTGCAGTATGCGACGCCCTGGGTCCACGTGCGGTACTCCATGTTCTTCTCGATGCCGGTGTGCAGGTAGCCGGTGTCGATGCGGGTCTCGCGGACCTTTTCGCCGTCGAGCTCGAGGATGAGGCGCAGAACGCCGTGGGTCGCGGGGTGGACGGGGCCGAGGTTCACGACGATGCGCTCGGAGGTGATGGCCTCGATCTCGTGCAGGACGTCGTCCCAGTCACCGCCCTGGGTGAGGACCTCGGGGATGTCCTCGATGGGCAGGTCGGTCGCGCCGGCGGGCGCGTGGAAAGCGGTGGTCATCAGTTCACACTCCTACGAACATCGGCGGAAGCGTTGACGGCGCCCTTGAATTCGACGGGGATGCCGCCCAGCGGGTAGTCCTTGCGCTGGGGGTGTCCGATCCAGTCGTCGGGCATCGCGGTGCGCGTGAGCGAGGGGTGCCCGGTGAAGATGATGCCGATGAGGTCCCAGGTTTCGCGCTCCTGCCAGTCGTTTCCGGGGTAGACGGAGACGATGGAGGGGATGCGGGGGTCCTCGTCGGGGCACGTGACCTCGAGGCGGATCATGCGGTTGTGCGTGATCGAGTACAGGGGGTAGATGGCGTGCAGCTCGCGGCCCTTGTCGAGGGGGTAGTGCGCGCCGTTGGTGCCCAGGCACATTTCGAAGCGCAGGTCCGGGTCGTCGCGCAGGTACTTGGCGACGCGCGCGATGTGCTCGCGGGCGATGAAGA
Organism: uncultured Actinomyces sp.; assembly: GCA_902373545.1. Lineage (GTDB taxonomy): Bacteria > Actinomycetota > Actinomycetes > Actinomycetales > Actinomycetaceae > Pauljensenia. The sequence goes on from CABKMZ010000023.1 coordinate 20,764, forward strand.
TGCCGAGCTGACCGCGGTCGATGGTGACCTTCTCGATGACGTCGGCGACCGCCAGGCCGTCGGCGACGATGAGCTCTTCGAGGACATCAACGACCTGGTCGAACCAGGAGCCGTAGGGGCGGGAGGCCTCGCCGGGCAGGAAGGAATCGGAGACCAGGCCAGAGAAACCGGAGGTGGAGGAGTCGGTGCCGGCGCCGAAGAGGCCCTCGCGGTGGGCGATCGGCTCGGGCAGGGCGAAGCCGCGCTGGGACGAGGCCTGGGTGACCTCGGCCGACGCGCTGCCCTCGGGGATGGACACGTCACTCATGCGAGGAGTCCCTTCATCTGGTGGGTGGGCGTCGCCTCGAGGGCGGCCTTCTCGGCGGCTCGGGCGATTTCGCGGCGGTGCACGCCGAGGGGTTCCTTGCCGATCTGCTCGCGCAGGACGAGGACCGCGTGGATGAGGGCCTCGGGGCGCGGCGGGCAGCCGGGCAGGTAGACGTCGACGGGGACGATGTGGTCGCAGCCCTGGACGACGGCGTAGTTGTTGAACACGCCGCCGGAGGACGCGCATGCGCCCATGGAGATGACCCACTTGGGTTCGGGCATCGAGTCGTAGACGCGGCGGATAATCGGGGCCATCTTGTGGGAGACGCGGCCGGAGACGATCATCATGTCGGAGTGACGCGGCGAAGCACGGAAGACCTCGAGGCCGAAGCGCGCCATGTCGAATCGGGGGGTGCCGGCGGCCATCATCTCGATGGCGCAGCATGCCAGGCCCATGGTGACGGGCCACTGGCTGTACTTGCGTGCGAGCCCGAGGACTTTTTCGACGCTGGTCAGCGCGATGCCCGCGGGCAGGGATTCTTCAAGTCCCACTTGTCTATCCTTACTTCTCTATTAGTAGTCCAGGCCGCCGCGTCGCCATTCGTAGGCGTAGGGGACGCACAGGGTGACCAGGAAGCTCATCATGACGACCAGCCCAAACAGGCCCAGCTGGTTGAAGCTGACGGCCCACGGGTACATGAACACAACTTCAATGTCGAAGATGATGAAGGTCATGGCGACCAGGTAGTAGCGCACCGGGAAGCGGCCCTCGGTGAGGTGAGCGCTGGTCGGTTGGATGCCGCACTCGTAGTTGTCGGCCTTGGTTGTGGACTTCTTGGTGGGGCCCAGGATCGCGGAGGCGACCAGGCCTCCGAAGGCTAGGACGAGGGCAGCTGCCGACATGATGAGCAGCGGCACGTAGGGATTCGTCATCGTTCCTCCCGGTTATCGATGGTGGTGGTCATGCGGGTCGCACCACCTTGGTCAGCATGGTGATGAGTTGGTCGTCGAAGTCGCCCCCGCTCCTCTCGTACCCGTCCGACAGGAGTTTGTGGACGAGCGTCATGAGGCGCGGAATGGGCAGCCCGACGTTCGTGCAGGTGCGCATGATCGTCGGGTTTTCGATGAGCGCGACGAAGATGCGGCCGAGCTGGTAGTAGCCGCCGTATTCGTCGCGAAGCATGTGGGGGTATTCGCTCATGGCGCGGTCGATGCCGGCGCGGTGGGAGCGGGACAAGGCCTGTGCGATGCACGAGGCGGCGTAGCGTCCGGCCTTCATGGCCGGGGCGATGCCTTCACCGTTGTAGGGGGAGACCATGCCGCCGGCGTCGCCGACGAGGACGAGGCCCTGGGTGTAGTGAGGCTTGCGGTTGAAGCTCATGGGCAGGGCGGCGGAGCGAAGCTGACCGATCTGGTTGTCGGGGGTGAAGCCCCATTCTTCGGGCAGGTTCGCGGTCCAGGCCTTGAAGACCTCGCGGTAGGGCAGGTTCGTGGCGCCGGCGCGCGAGGCGACGGAGCCGAGGCCGACGTTGACGATGCCCTCGCCCATGGGGAAGATCCAGCCGTAGCCGGGCAGCAGGTCCGAGGCTCCCGGAGTGCCGCTCCACAGTTCGAGGTGGGATTCCATCCACTCCTCGTCGCCGCGGGGGCTGTGGAAGTAGGCGCGGGCGGCCACGCCCATCGGGCGGTTCATCTTCTTTTCGAGGCCGAGGCTGGTCGCGAGGCGCGCGGCCACTCCCCCGGCGTCGACGGTGATGGATGCCCGGACCTCGAACGTCGTCGCATTCTTGCCGCGACCGGCCTTGGCGGCGACGCCGACGACGCGGCCGGAGCCGTCCTGGAGGGCACCCGTGACGGTCACGCCTTCGTAGAGGCGCGCCCCGGCCTCGACGGCGCGCTTGGCGAGGGCGTGATCGAGGTCCATGCGCGCACGGGTCATGCCGTAGCCGGGCAGGGACTTCTGGTCGGGCCAGTCCATGTGGACGGTGTGGCCGCCGCCGATGACGGTCAGGCCGCGGTTTCGCATCCAGCCGGTGGTGTCCACGCCCATCGCGATGAGTTCGTGGACGGCAGCGGGGGTGAGTCCGTCGCCGCAGATCTTGTCGCGCGGGAACGTGCTTTTCTCAAGAAGGACGACGTCAAGGCCAGCTCTGGCCAGGTGATAGGCGGTGGAGGACCCGCCCGGGCCCGCGCCGACGACGACAACGTCAGCGCTCATGTCGCTAGGCATAGTGGATGCCACGGCATTCCTCCGTCATGTGGGCGCGCGGGTGCATCCGCGCCAGTGTGCAAGGCGGACGAGGTGTGCACATCACCTCATTCCGCCCGCCAGCCTAGCTAGGTCACCCTCACCTCGCCGGGCACAGAAGTTTTCCGCGCATTTTCGGGCCACGAGGCCATGGATGACCGCGCTCTCACCCGACATTTGCGCAACATTTCTTTGTTGTAAATGCCCGCCGCGGCCTCGCCGTCCGCGAACGCTCACGGACACCGCTCCCGCTCACCCAACCCGCCCACGACAAAGGCCGGGACCCCGCGAAGGGACCCCGGCCTCGTCAGCGAAAAATCACGGCAGCGGCTTGACCGCGCGGTGCATGGCGGCGATGCCGCCGGTCAGGTTGCGGTACTCGACCTCACTCCAGCCGTTCGCGGCGACCATGCGAGCGATCTCCTCCTGCGCGGGCCACTGACGGATCGACTCGACCAGGTAGTCGTACGCGCCGTCGTTCGTGGACGCCAGGCGGGCCATCGTCGGCATAACCGTCTTCTGGTAGGCCGAGTACAAGCCGCGGAAGGCACGCGACGGCGGGGTGGAGAACTCCAGGATCACGAGGCGGCCGCGCGGACGCACGACGCGCGCCATCTCGCGCAGCGCCAGAGCCGGGTCGGGAATATTGCGCAGGCCCCACGAGATGGTGACCGCGTCGAAGGAGCCGTCCTCAAAGTCCAGGTCCATCGCATTGCCGTGCACGAACTCGATCTCGGGGTGGCGCTCGCGGCCCACCTCGATCATGCCTTCGGACAGGTCGCAGGCGACGACCTCGGCGCCACCCTTGGCCAGGGCGACCGACGACGCGCCGGTGCCGGCAGCCAGGTCGAGAATGCGTTCACCGGGGTGGGGCGCGACCGCCTTGCGCAGGGCGGTCATCCACACGTGGTTGAAACCGCCCGTCATCAGCGTGTCCATCATGTCGTACCGCGTCGCGACGGAGTCGAACATCGACGCAACTTCGGTGGGATCCTTGGTCAGATCGGCGCGTGGGGTGTCAGTCATGCGTTAATCCTCCCACGTCTTTCAGCGTGCCGCCGCCCCTGCTTCTACCATTGGACGCATGCATGACGACTTTGGATGCTCGCGCCTTGTGTTTCGGGCGTTGGTCCTGCCCCCGCAGCACCCGGGGTCTACTTGCTCACTGACTTCTCTGCTCCCTTCATCGGGCGGCGCGGCCTGGCTCGGCGAGCGCCGCTCCATGATCGGCCTGGGCCGCGCCGTGACGCTCGAGTCCGCCTCCCCCGACGCGATCACCCGCGTGCGCCGGGCGTGGGAGGCCACCCCGGCCTCGTCCCTGGAAGAGGGCGCCCCCTCCCCCGTCCTATTCGCGTCCTTCGCGTTCCGCTCCCCCGCCCGCTCGGTGGCGTTCGTCCCGGCTCTGACCCTCATCGACGAGGCCGGGGCGCGCTGGGCGATCACCGCCGGCATCGGGGATGCGCCGGATCCGCTGGCTGCCGTGTCCGAGGCCGTGGCGGCAGCGCGGCCGACCGCTCGCGTGCCCGAGTCTTTAACCTTTGGCCAGGGGTCGATGTCGCGGACCCAGTGGCGCGACTCGGTGCGCTCGATGGCGGCGCGCCTGCGCGAGGGTTCGGCCGATAAGGCGGTGATGGCGCGCGACATGACGATCCGCTGCCCGCACGGCTTCGACGAGCGCTTCCTGCTCGAGCGCCTGAGCGACCTGTACCCCTCGACGTGGCGTTTTAGCGTGGATTCGCTGGTGGGAGCCTCCCCCGAGATGCTGATCGCCGCCGCCTGCGGGACCGCGTCCTCGCGCGTACTGGCAGGCACGTGTCAGCCCGGCGAGGGGCAGGCCTTGGCGTCGAGTGCGAAAGACCTGCGCGAACACGCGCTGGCGTCAGAGTCGGTGTCCTCCATCCTGGAGCGCCTGTGCCTGGACGTGCGCGCACAGGGCCCATTCCTGCTCACCCTCCCCAACGTCACACACCTGGCGACAGACGTGCGCGCCCGGCTCGGGTCGGCGCACCTGCTGGACCTGGTCGCCGCCCTGCATCCGACGGCGGCCGTGTGCGGCACTCCGCGCGACGCGGCGATGCACCTCATCGAGGAGCTGGAGGACACCGAACGCGGCCGCTACTCCGGGCCGGTGGGCTGGGTCGACACGGCCGGCAACGGCGAGTTCGCGATCGCCCTGCGATGCGGCCTGGCCTCCGGGACTCGCCTGCGCCTGTTTGCCGGGGCCGGCATCATGCCGGATTCGGACCCCGACTTGGAGTTGACCGAGACCGAGGCCAAGATGCGCCCGCTCCTGGACGCCCTCGGGGTGTGACGGCAGCCCGCCGGCGTGCTCGAACTCGTTGCTGTCCTTCGCGGATAGGTAACGAGCACGCGGATAGGTAACGAGCACACGGATAGGTAGCGAGCACGCGGATAGGTAACGAGCACGCGGATAGCTTATAAACATGCGGATAGCTTTGTAACCTATCCGCGAGTGGATAACCTATCCGCGAAGACGAAACCTATCCGCGAGCGCCCAGACAACAAGGCCACCCGCGCATCTCCCCACGCCAGAGGCAGGCCCAGCAACGCAACACGCCCCTGCCCCCACCCCGCCACACGCACAGGCCCGCCATCCCACGAGGGGACGGCGGGCCTCGTCAATGACGAGCGCGAATTAGGAACCCTGGATCGTAACCGCGACGTCCTGAGTCGAGCCGTCCCGAGCGATCGTCAGGTTGATCGTGTCGCCCGCCTTGTAGCGACGCACGTAGCCGATGAGCTGCTTGGGGCTGGTGACTTCCTGACCTTCGACCTTGAGGATGACGTCCCCGGCGCGCAGGCCGGCAGCGGCGGCACCGGAGCCGGAGGAAACCTCCTGAACCTGCGCGCCGACGTAGGTGTCGGAGCCGACGGTGGCGGTCGCAGCCTTGACGGTGACGCCGAGCAGGCCGTGGGAGGCGAAGCCGTTGGTGATGAGCTGTTCGGCAATGGACACCGTCAGGTCTGAGGGGATCGCGAAGCCCAGGCCAATCGACCCTGCCTGGCCGTCGGCGGAGGTGGCCAGCGACTTGATCGAGGAGTTAATGCCGATCACCGCGCCGGTTGCGTCGAACAGCGGGCCGCCCGAGTTACCGGGGTTAATAGAAGCGTCGATCTGGATGGCGTTGGTGACGACCAGGTCGGAGGACGCCTGCGTCTGGTCCTGCGCGGTGGAATCCTCGTCCATGGAAACCTCGACGGGGCGGTTGAGCGCGGAAACGATACCGGTCGTAACCGTGTTCGACAGGCCCAGCGGCGCACCGATCGCCATGACGGGCGCGCCGACCTGGAGGTTCTGCGAGCTCGCGAAGCGCGCAACCGTCAGGTTCGACGGCGGATTTTCCAGGCGGATGACGGCCAGGTCGGTGGTCTTGTCGTGGCCGACGATGCGCGCGGCGTACAGGCGCCCGTCCGCCAGGGTGACCTGAAGCTGGCCGCCGTCGATTGCCGGGGAGATCACGTGGTAGTTGGTGACGATGTCACCCTGGGCGTCGTAGATGACGCCGGAACCGGTGCCGCCCGAGGACGGTCCCTGGCTCTGGATGGTGACGACCGCGGGGGACACGGCCGCGGCGACTGCGGTCCAGTCGGCGACATCGCTCGACGCGGGCACGGTCGCGACGGTGCCGTTGTTGAGGTTCTCCGCCGTGGCGACGCGCAGCAGCTCGGGGCGCACGTACAGCATCGCGCCCAGGGTCAAGCCGATCGTCAGGAGCATTGCGCCCAGCAGGGCGACCCACCCGGGTCCGCGCTTCTTGATGATGATGGTTTGTCCAGGTTCCGGGGACGAGGCCGGGGCCGCGTATCCGGTGACCGGCATTCCTGCGGGCGGCGCGTAGGTGCCGCCCGAGGCCTCGCCGCGCTCTGCGCCCGGCGCGGAGTGCGCGGGGGCGGCGGGGGCGGCAGGTGCGGCGGG
>CABKMZ010000024.1 GCA_902373545.1 uncultured Actinomyces sp.
GGCTCGGCGGCAGCGACCGGCTTGGGCTCGGGCTCGGCGGCGGGAGCCGCGACCGAGGCCTGTTCGGGGTTGAATCGAAGCAGCTTGATGGTCGGAACGTCGACATACTCTGGCTGCTCGGGAGCATCCGGGGAGGAGGCGGACTCAGTCACGGGTGCCGCCTGCTGTTCGGGGTTGAATCGAAGCAGCTTGACGGTCGGAACGTCGACGTACTCGGGTTGCTCGGGTTCAGCCAGAACCGGCTCGGCCACCGGCTCGGCGACCGGCTCGGCGACCAGTTCGGCGACCGGCTCGGGCTGCGCAGGCTTGAAGCGGGGGAGTTTGACGGTGAGCATGCCCGGGTCTTGGGGTGCGCCGGTAGTGGTGGCCTCGGTCTGGGGGGTTGCTTCCTGGGGGGCCTCGGGCTGCGCAGGCTTGAAGCGCGGCAGTTTGACGGTGAGCATGCCCGGGTCTTCGGGCGCGGCGGCAGCAGGTGCCTCGGGTGTCTCGACCGCACCGTCCTGCGGCCAGGAATCAGTGACGGCCGGGAACGATGCGTCCGCGCCGCGCTCGGCGGAGGGCCGCGCCACGGCCTCGTCAGGAAACACCGTCAAAAACTCGGTCTTGTCGCCGGGCAGGTCTCCCTGCTCAACGTGCTCCAGCAGCTGGGTCTTGTCTTCGGGCAGGCCCCGGTCCTCGAAAGTCTCCAGGATTTGTGTCTTGTCCGCGGGGGAGTCTTCGTCGCCGAAGGTCGTCAGGAGCTCGGTTCGGTCCCCCTGCATGGGCACGTCGGCCTGCGCGTGCGTGGCGGCCGCACCTCCGAGCGCGCCGGACTCAGCGAACCCGGGCTGGGGTGCCACGTGCGGCTGGCCCTGGGGCGCAGGCAATCCCGGGTTATCTGAGAACATGCTCATGAGTGTCGTCACCGACTGGTCAGGGGCGCCGGCGGGCTGCGCGGGCTGGCCCTGAGAGGCCGACGCGCGACGACCGAAGCCGAAGCGCTTCTTCTGCGCCTGCTTCGGCGCGCTCTGCGGCGGCGCCTGAGGGGCGCTCTGCTGGGTCGGCACCGGGCCTGCCTGAGGCTGCCACACGAAACCGGTCTCGCGCGGGGTCAGGTCCGCGGACGGGGATTGCGCGGGCGCGTCCGACGAGGCCGGGGCGGGAGACGCTGAGGCCTCGGGAGTGAAAACCTGAACGGGCGGCGTCGTGGGTGCGGGCAGAACGGCGGAATCCTGCGACTTGTGGGCGCGCTTTGAGCGCTTGACGTAAATGAGGACGACAATCGTCACGACGATGGCGATGATGCCGACGATCAGCGCGATGAGCAAGGCGAGAGACGGGGAAGAATCCGACGCGTCCGCGGCCGCCGCCGACAGCGTTGTGAGGCCATTCGCGCTGTTCGCCAGGTCGGATGGAACAGATAGGGGCGCGGCCGCGTAAGTCCCGACAGTCGGGGCCGACACAATGAACAGGGCCCCCAGCGTTGCGCACAGGGTGCGGAAAAGTCGCATGCAATCCTCCTGACGATTGGTCACTCGATTATCGTCTGTTCGAGCGCTCAAAGCAACGAGGAAACAGTGCGCCGAGATTATCTGACCGAATGTCAAAGGAATGAATGGCGTCTGTCAAAGGCTGGAGGGGTTAACTGACAAGGTGTGCGGGGGCTCTTTCGCGTAGGATGACGAGTATCTACCTACAGTCAGGTTTTCGATCCAGCTGTGAGGTGTTATGACGTACGATCGAGGAGGGACGCTGTGAAGTGTCGACCTGCGACAAACGCAGATATCCCAGAGATGGCACGCATTATCACGGAAGGGTTCTTGGATTATCCCTTCCATGTGATGCTTCAACCCCATCTCTACCGCGCGGAGCATTACCCGCAATGTCTGAGCCTGCTCAATCGCATGATGGCGAAAGCCTACGTGGAGTACAGGAATGCCCTCGTTGTCGAGCACGAAGGGGACGTCGTTGCCGTCGCGCTCATGCATGATCGGCCGATTGGCTTCTGGCCTAACTTCTTTGCTGGCGGTTATCAGCTCTTCCGCTACGGGACTCCTCGGCTGCTCATGGACTTTTCGGATGCGGCCGACGTCGGCGATCAGTACGCCCTCGACGCGGGTGACTTCGACTGGTATCTCGAGATCCTCTCGGTCGACCGGCGCATGCGGGGTCGGGGCGTGGGGCGTTGGCTTGTCGCCAAGGTGCTTCCCGACTTTGTGGCAAAGAGAGGCGGGCGCGCGTATGGGTTCGTGACATCGACGGAATCCAACGCGCGTTTCTATTTGAATGGCGGGTGCGAGCTCCTGGGTCGCGGGAGCACGTCTCTGAGGGGGCAGACCTGTCCGATCTGGGCCTTTCAGAAGGAAGCGAAGCTGCTCTGAGTGCGCGAAGGTTAGTCAGTATCGCCGACGCTGCCTGAGCCCTCGTCGGGCGGTCGCGCATGATCTCTTTGCGCAGGTCGCGGCGCGTGATGCACGTCCCCTGGTTCCGTTTGACTTCAAGGACTTGAGGTCTTTTAGGGTGAAGTCATGGCAGGAACAGGCTCCGGGCGCACGTACTCTATTAAAGAGGTAGCGGCGCTTGTTGGCCTACCCCCCTCCACGCTGCGCTATTACGAGGAAGTTGGCGTCATCCCTGCCATCGCTCGCGATCCTTCCAGTGGCCACCGTATCTACACGGAGGGTGACCTGGAGTTGCTGACGTCGGTCGCGTGCCTCTCCGCCTCTGGTATGGCTATTGCTGATATGCGCGAGTTCGTGCGCTCGGGGTTGGGTGGCGATCGGGATATTTCCGAATTCATTTCCCTTCTTGAGCAGCAGGATGTGCGCCTCCAGGAGGAGGCGCAGATTATCGAGCTGCGACGTGAGTTCTTGCGCACAAAAGTTGAGTACTGGCGTGCGATCAAAAGTGGGGATGCGCTAGAAGCTGAGCGCTTGGATACTCGAGCCCGTGAGCTCGCTGAGCGCCTGAAACTCTGGACCCCTCGGTCATAAGGACCTAGTGGGGTGGGTTCACCGCCTGCTCCGAACCTTGCCCCGCTAGGGGGCACAGGGCCGCGTGCCGTATTGGTACGCGGCCCTTACTCATGCCCGATGCGCACGCCAGGAGGGAACGGTGTGGCCGAGCTCGGCTCTCTCGCCTTCGATGAGGGGAGGGGAGTATGTGCACGTGATCTCGTCCCATGCTCCCGCCCGTCGGCCGTGGAACCGCAGCGCGCAGGGCTCGATCGATCATGAGGGTGTCGGCGCTGCGGGCTGAGCGAGCTCCTCCGCGCGCGGGACGTGGGTCTGAGTGTAAGGGCGCGCGGTCGCAGCCCGTCGTGCCGATGTGGATGACTCGCGAGGGAATAGCTCGCACGCGCGGTGGAACGCGGCCTCGACGAATTCGAGGGAGGCGGGGTAGGAACTGTTGGGTGCGGGCAATGTGTGACATAATCATGTGAAACAAGTCATTCTCAATGAGGAGTGTGAGATGCTTTCGACCGACACCGTCTCCCTCAACCCGAACCCCCTCGTTCAGGCGCTCGGAAAGCCTGCCAAGGAGTTCACGAAGGCTGACATCATCGGCTATATCGAAGACAATCGGATCTCGATGGTGAACCTTCGCTACGTCGGCGGGGATGGGCGCCTCAAAACCCTCAATTTTGCGATTCAGTCCAAAGCGCACCTCGATCGGATCCTCACGCTCGGCGAACGCGTCGACGGATCCTCCCTGTTCAGCTTCGTCGAGGCGACCTCCTCGGACCTCTACGTCGTCCCTCGCCTGTCGACAGCCTTTCTGAGCCCCTTTTCGGTGCTGCCCACGGTGGAGTTCCTGTGTGGCTTCTACGACGTGAGCGGCGCGCCCCTCGCCTCGGCACCGCAGGAGATCCTGCGCAAGGCCCAGTGCGCCCTCCAGGCGCAGACGGGCGCCACCCTGGAGGCGCTCGGCGAGCTCGAGTACTACCTGTTCTCTCCGGAGGACACTCTCTTCCGCGTCGAACCGCAGCGCGGCTACCACGAGTCCGGCCCCTTCTCGAAGTGGGAGGACGTGCGAACGGAGACCCTGGCACACCTGGTGAGCATGGGCTGCGCCGTCAAGTATGCCCACTCGGAGGTCGGTAACTTCGTTGCGGACGGGCGTCAGATGATCCAGCAGGAAATCGAATTCTTGCCCGTGGACGTGTGCGACGCGGCCGATCAGATGGTGCTGGCCAAGTGGGTGCTGCGCGAGGTCGCCCACTCCTATGGAATCGAGGTGTCTTTCTCGCCCAAGATCGCGGTGGGACAAGCCGGTTCCGGCATGCACTTCCACACCCGCCTCGTCAAGGATGGGGTTAACCAGTTCTCCACCGGATCCGGCCTGACCGAGGACGCGCTCAAGGTCATCGGAGGCTACCTCTCCCACGCGGCCTCGCTGACCGCCTTCGGCAACACCGTGCCCACGTCGTTCCTGCGCCTCGTGCCCCACCAGGAGGCGCCGACCGCGATCTGCTGGGGCGATCGCAACCGCTCGGTCCTCGTGCGTGTTCCCCTCGGCTGGCAAAACATCGACGACTCGATGTTCCGCGACGCGAACCCGGGGGAGCCTCCCATCGCGAACCTGCCCAATGATTCCCAGACCATCGAGCTGCGCAGTCCAGATGGCTCGGCTGCCATCCACCTGCTCCTTGCCGGTATTACGGTGGCCGCGCGCATCGGGCTGACGCGACCCGGCATGGCCGACTACGCGAGCAAGCGCAAGGTTGACGGCGACGCCTCGCAGACCCCGGGGCTCGACCAGCTTCCCTCCTCCTGCTTCGAGGCCGCCGGTCGCCTGCTCGCCCAGCGCGACGATTACGAGGAGGGCGGCGTCTTCCCGGCCGGTCTCATCGACTCATGGGCCGGTCGCCTGGTGGACCTGGGCGATATGCACCTGCGCGACGACCTGGCCGACTCGCGCGTCTCAGTCGAAGAGCTCGTCGAGCGTTACTTCCACATCGGGTAGCAGCACGGCCCCAGCCTCGAAGGGACGAGGCCGGGGCCGCCCTGCGCCGAGCGCGCACCTCATCAGGGGGCCGGGGGAGGCGGCGCGAAGCGCTGATCGACCCTCGGCGCCTGGGGTGCGTCGACGGGGGAGTGGTCCGGTGCCGGGGGCACGTCCGAGGGAGAAACGGCCTGCGGCGCCGGGGGCGCAGCGGCAGGGGGAGGCTCCGGGGCCGGCCGGTCCGAGATGGGAGCGGGGGCGGCGTAGGGGGCCGAGGCCTCGTCGGCTCCCATGGCCAGCTGGCGCTGGGCGGCGCGCATCGCCGCGTCATGCTCGAATTGCGCGTCGGCCGCGGCGCGGCGAGACCTGGCGGACCAGCGCACGAGCGCACCGACAAGGGCGAGGACGAGGACCGCGCCGGTGATCCCCGCAATCATGGCCAGAGACGAGCGCGAGGAACCCCCGCCTCGTTCCGAAGAAGCGGTAGTGGACACCGGAGCAGTGGGCGAGGGGGAAGGAGAAGCGGCCAGATCCGCCGCGTCCGGGCTGACCGTGCCCACCGCGCTGACGTCATCGCGCACATTCGTCCACGTCACCGTGGACGCGTCCGTCCGCGTGGACGCGCCCGCGGAGGAGATGACGCCGCCGTGGGAGGCCTCCACAATCTCGGAGGCGTGAGCCACCAGCGTCACGGACTCGATCGTGGCAACCGCCTCCGGGGAAGAAAAACCCTCCAACAGGGAGGCGGAAACAGAATGAAAATGGAACACGCCGCCATCGTCGACCGTCACGATCTCGGCGCCGGCATCCTCCAGCACCCACGTGAAGCGGCAACCCGCCACGCCATCGACGTCAACCGACACGGTGGAGGATGCGCGCGCACCCGTGCCCATCGACTGGCACTGCTCGCCGAGCAACGGCTGGGTCGTCGACAGCGTCACCTCGTGTGTCGCGCTAACGCCCGGCGTGACGTCGTAGACCTCCACAAGGTGGATCGGGGTCGCCTCATCCGCGAAGGCGGGCGCCCCGAGCGCGCACAGCGCGACCGTGCCCACCGCGCAGGACAGGATGCGGGCGAACCTCACGTGGCCTCGTCCTCGGCGCGTAGGCGAGGAACCGACGTCTTGGAGGGCTTGACGCCCACCTTGTCCGCGTAAAACGCGCGGATCACGTCCATGTCGGCGCGCACGTCGCCCGTCAGACGATACGTCGGACCCCAGCCGAACGTGCGGGTGTTGCGGTCGATGAAGCCCAGCTGAATCGGGACGTCCGCCTCCATGGCAATGCGGTAAAAGCCGGACTTCCAGAACTCACGCGGCGAGCGCGTGCCCTTCGGAGTAATGCACAGGGTAAAGGAGTCGGACTCGCGGATACGCTGCACGACCTGCTCGACCAGGCCGTGCGCGGCGCTGCGCTCCACGGGAACCGCGCCGATCTTCTTGACGAACCAACCCAGCACCGGGGCCTTGACGACGGAATCCTTCACCAGGAAGGAGAACGTGCGCCCGGACTTCCACATGGAAATCGCCATGAACACCCCGTCCCAATTCGACGTGTGCGGGGCGCCGATGACGATGACCTTGTCCGGCAGGGGCTGCGTGGACAGCTTCCACCGGGAAATAGACAGGTACGCGGACGCGATCGCTGAGGTGAGAGCCATGGGGGCCTTTCTGGTCGGAGCTGCCATCAATCCTACCCGCGCCCGCCTCAGTTGATCGTCTCCACGGCAAGGGTCTGCGTCATGATGTGGGGGTGGCCCGGCCACAGCGTCAGCGCACGCTCGCGCACTGCGGCGGTCTCGACGCACACGAAGTTCTGCCATTCGCCTTCGCCCACGTCGCTCATGCCAGCCGCCCCGGCCGACCAGGGATTCCACACGATCGTCGAACCCGAGCCGTTCTTGTCGACGATGATGCGCCGATCAAGCTTCGGATCGATCACCTGAACCTGCTGGGTCGTTGTGTACACGCGGTCCGTGAATCCCACGAAGCTCAGGTCCCCGCACTGCGTGGAGTAGCGGCCTCGGACTTTATCGAAGTAGCGCTCGCCGTCCAGGCCCTCAACCGTCACGTCCTTGACGTCGCCGACCCGCAGGTAGGTGTGCATGGCGGCCTCGATCGCGAAGGGGTGGTCGTCCTCGTTCGTCAGGGTCAGGGTCATGTTCAGCTCGGAACCCGCAAGGACGTCCAGGCGCGCGCAGAAGGAATGAGGGTAGAGCGCGGAGGTCTCGCCCGTGTGGTGCAGCTCGAAAGAGAACGAGGCCGGGGCGTCGTTCGCGGGTTGCGTGGAGGCCAGGAGCTTCCACGTCGAGGTGCGCGCAAAGCCGTGGGCGCCAGCTCCCGGACCGGGACGCGACGGGGAGTCCTCGGGGCCGCCAAACCAGGGCAAGCACAGGGGAACGCCGCCGCGGATCGCCTTCGTGCCGTCTAAGACGGCGCGCGAGGACAGCCACAGGACGTCCTCTTCATCCGTTGGGCGCCACGACAGGAGGTGGGCACCGAAGGGGGTGATCTGCGTTGAGGAGGAGGGAACGGTTGCTGAGAGGGTGGCGATATCGCTCATAGTGATCAGTGAAGTGCATGGATAGTTTTGCAGCAAATAGACCGAATGGTCCAGGTGGGTAGGTAGATGACGTGGTGGATGTCGCAGGGTGGCGTGCGCATTGGCCCTCCGTATGCCGATATTCTGGAGAGGTATGTGCGTGGAATCGGTCAGTCGGCCGAATGTCCAAGGGGCTTCTGTGCCCCATCACACGCAATAATAGGTGTCCACATTTGAGGAGTCCAGATATGTCCACGCGTCCCGACCTGCGAAACGTCGCGATCGTCGCGCACGTCGATCACGGAAAGACCACGCTGGTTGACGCAATGCTCTGGCAGTCCGGAGCGTTCTCCGAGCGCGACACGGTCGAAAAGACCGGCGAGCGCGTCATGGACTCCGGCGATCTCGAGCGAGAAAAGGGCATCACCATTCTCGCCAAGAACACCGCCGTCCACTACAGCGGCCCCGCCGCTCAGGACCTGGGCCTTCAGGACGGCGTCACCATTAACGTCATTGACACCCCCGGTCACGCCGACTTCGGCGGCGAGGTAGAGCGAGGCCTGTCGATGGTCGACGGCGTCGTCCTCATGGTGGACGCCTCCGAGGGTCCGCTGCCGCAGACCCGCTTCGTGCTGCGCAAGGCCCTCCAGGCCCACCTGCCCGTTATCGTCGTCGTCAACAAGGTTGACCGCCCCGACTCGCGTATCGACGAGGTCGTCTCCGAGACGACCGACCTGCTGCTCTCCCTGGGTGAAGACCTCATGAACGAGGGCATCGACATCGACGTGGACTCCCTCATGGACGTCCCCGTCGTCTACGCCTCCGCCAAGGCCGGCAAGTGCTCCCTGGATAACCCCGGCGACGGCCAGCTGCCCACCGAGGACCTCGAGCCCCTCTTCGAGACCATCCTGAACCGCATCCCCGGCCCCAGCTTCGACGAGGACATGCCGCTGCAGGCCCACGTCACCAACCTGGACGCCTCGCCGTTCCTGGGTCGTCTGGCTCTGCTGCGCATCCACAACGGCACCCTGAAGAAGGGCGCCGACGTGGGACTTGCCCGCCACGACGGCACCATCCAGCGCGTGCACATCTCCGAGCTGCTGGCCACCGAAGGCCTCGAACGCGTGTCCACCGACTCCGCCGCCCCCGGCGACATCGTCGCCGTCGCCGGCATCGAGGACATCATGATCGGCGAGTCCCTCGTCGACCTCGAGGATCCGCGCCCCCTCCCGCTCATCACCGTCGACGACCCGGCGATCTCTATGACGATTGGCATCAACACCTCGCCGATGGCCGGTCGCGTCAAGGGCGCCAAGGTCACCGCCCGCCAGGTCAAGGACCGCCTCGACCGCGAACTCATCGGCAACGTGTCCCTGAAGGTCCTGCCCACCGAGCGTCCCGACGCCTGGGAGGTTCAGGGCCGTGGCGAACTCGCCCTGGCGATCCTCGTGGAGCAGATGCGCCGCGAGGGCTTCGAGCTCACTGTCGGCAAGCCGCAGGTCGTCACCAAGGAGATTGACGGCGTCCTCAGCGAGCCCATGGAGCGCATGACGATCGACATCCCCGAGGAATACCTCGGCGCCATCACGCAGCTCATGGCCGCACGCAAGGGCCGCATGGAGACCATGGCGAACCACGGGTCGGGCTGGATCCGCCTGGAGTTCGTTGTCCCCGCCCGAGGCCTCATCGGCTTCCGCACGCGCTTCCTGACCGAAACGCGCGGCACCGGCATCGCCTCGTCCATCTCCGAGGGCTACGCCCCCTGGCAGGGCACCATCGAGCAGCGCCTCACCGGCTCCCTCGTCGCCGACCGCGCAGGCCAGGCCACCCCCTACGCCATGACGAACCTGCAGGAGCGCGGCTCCTTCATCGTCGAGCCCTCCTCCGAGGTCTACGAGGGCCAGGTCGTGGGCGAAAACCCGCGCGGCGAGGACATGGACGTGAACATCTGCCGCGAGAAGAAGCAGACCAACACGCGCAGCGCCACCGCCGACGTGTACGAGTCGCTGACCCCCTCGCGCAAGCTCACCCTCGAAGAATCCCTCGAGTTTGCGGCCAACGACGAGTGCGTCGAGGTCACCCCGGAGGCCGTGCGCGTGCGCAAGGTCGTCCTGGATGCCCAGGAACGCTTCAAGATCGCCGCTCGCGAGCGTCGCGCCAACCGCTGAACCGACGGGGGACGCCCCGCCGCCCGCTACAGGGACGGCGGGGGAGGCACCCGCTTACCCGTCACCATCGTGCGGGCATCCACGCGAACCGGCCCCCGCCTCGTCGCCACGGTGACGTGCGTGGGTGCCACCTCGAGCGCCTCTCCCAGGGCGTCGTGCAGCCCGTCGCTCTGGCGATACCGGATCACGATTCTCTGACCGACCTCAAAGCGCATCCACGGCAGGTCGGGAATTGCGCGAGGTGCGCGTGCGGAAATTTGCTCGCGTGCCCCATCCGGTCCCCGCTGGTCAATCGGCGGCATAGCGCCGTTTTCTGCGGGACCGTGGGCGGTGGGTGACTCGGGGCTGCTCATACGTGAATAATAGATACTAACGAGTCTTTAGAACTGACCAGGAGGAACGTCTCATGACCTACGTCATCGCGCAGCCCTGCGTGGACGTCAAGGACCGCGCGTGCGTGGACGAGTGCCCCGTCGACTGCATCTACGAGGGGGAGCGCTCGCTGTACATCCACCCCGAGGAGTGCGTGGACTGTGGCGCCTGCGAGCCCGTGTGCCCCACCGAGGCCATCTTCTACGAGGACGACCTGCCCGAGGAGTGGTCGGACTACCTGCGCGCCAACGTCGACTTCTTCAACGAGCTGGGCAGCCCCGGCGGCGCCCAGAAGACCGGCGTCCAGGACTACGACGATCCGATGATCGCCGCCCTGCCGCCTCAGAATGAGGAATGGAAGGCCGAAAACCTCTGACAGTCGATAGGGTAGGGGCATGACTCTTCACCTGCCCCGCCCCCTTGACCTGCCCGAATTCCCCTGGGATCAGCTCGCGCCCGCGAAAGAGCGCGCAGCTGCACATCCCGGGGGAATCTGCGATCTGAGCGTCGGCACGCCCGTCGACGATACCCCCGCGTTCATCCGCGAGGCTCTGGCGGATGCGTCCAATGCGCACGGGTACCCGACGGTGATTGGCACCACCGAGGTGCGCGAGGCCATCGTGGCCTGGGGCAAGCGCCGGGGCATGGTGGACGTGGGCATGAACGGCGTCATCCCCACGATCGGCTCCAAAGAAGCCGTCGCGTGGATCCCCTTCCTGCTCGGCGTGCGCCCCGGCGACACCGTCCTGGTCCCCGAGGTCGCCTACCCGACCTACGACATCGGCGCCCGCCTGGCCGGGGCCACCCCCGTCGCCGTCGACCCGACGGATCCGAGCAGCTGGCCGGATGCCGCCCTCGTCTACCTGAACTCGCCGGGCAACCCCGACGGGCACGTCATGAGCACAGACGAGCTGCGCGCCGTCGTCGCCTGGGCGCGCTCCCACGGCGCCGTCGTCGTCTCCGACGAGTGCTACGCCGCCCTGCCCTGGTCGGAGCCCTACGTGAGTGAGGGTGTGCCCTCCCTGCTCGATACGGACGTGTGCGAGGGCGACGCGAGCGGTCTCCTCGTCCTGTACTCGCTGTCTAAGCAGTCGAATCTCGCGGGCTACCGCGGCGCCCTCATCTACGGCGATCCCGCACTGGTTGCCCCGATCGTCAGCGTGCGCAAGCACTCTGGACTCATGGTGCCCGCCCCCGTCCAGCACGCGATGGCCGTCGCTCTCAATGACACGGAGCACGTCGAGCGCCAGCGTAGCGTCTACGCCGTGCGTCGCGCCCTCCTCCTCGAGGCGCTGACTGACGCCGGCCTCGACGTCGACCCCGACAGTGCCGCCGGCCTGTACCTGTGGGTCGCCGACCCCGCCAACCCGACCGACTCGTGGGCGCTTGTCAACCGCCTGGCTGAGCTCGGCATCCTCGTGGCCCCCGGCGACTTCTACGGCACGGCAGCCCACGGGCGCGTCCGCGTGGCCCTGACCGCCACCGACGAGCGCATTCAGGCGGCCGCCAGCCGCATCCGCGAGGCTTGGTCCGCCCGCTAACGAGCCACCAACGGCGCGAGGCCGGGACGCAGTGCGCGCCCCGGCCTCGTGACGATTGCCGACGTCAGTTCGACGCGTGCAGTGCGTCGTTGAGCTCGATGCCCACCACGCCCGCGCGGGCGATGGCCTCGATGCGGCCGGTCTGGGAGTTGCGGCGGAACAGGATGTTCGACGCGCCCGACAGCTCGCGCGCGGCAATCGTGCGCGGCTCGGCCTCACCAGAGGAATCGATGAGCGTCACCTTCGCGCCCGCGGTCACGTACAGGCCCGCCTCGACGACGCAGTCGTCGCCCAGCGCGATACCCAGGCCCGAGTTCGCGCCCAGCAGGCAGCGCTCGCCCAGGCGCACGCGCTGCTTCCCGCCGCCCGACAGGGTGCCCATCGTGGAGGCGCCACCGCCCACGTCCGAGCCGTCGCCGATGACGACGCCCTGCGAGACGCGGCCCTCGACCATCGAGCGGCCGAGCGTCCCCGCGTTGAAGTTGACGAAACCGGCATGCATGACGGTCGTGCCCTCGGAGAGGTAGGCGCCCAGGCGCACGCGCGTGCCGTCGGCGATACGGACACCCGACGGCAGCACGTAGTTGACCATCGGCGGGAACTTGTCGACGCCCTGCACGGTGACGGGGCGGCCGTCGCGGGCGCGCAGGCGCAGGCGGGTGGCCTCGAAGTCGGCGACCGCGCACGGGCCCGCATCCGTCCACACAACGTTGGGCAGCACCGCGAAGATGCTGTCCAGGTTGATCGTGTTGGGCTGAACCAGGCGGTGGGAGAGCAGGTGCAGGCGCAGGTAGGCGTCCTCGGTGGAGGCGGGGGCCTGCGTCAGGTCAATCGTCGTCGTCGTGACGACCGTGCGCACGCGGCGCGCATCGTCCACGCGCTCCAGGAGAGCCAGCGAGGTCGCCAGCTCCTCGTCGCTCCCGGGCTCGCCCAGGTGCGGGGCGGGGTACCACGTGTCGAGAGTCGTTCCATCCAGGGTGATCGTTGCGAGGCCGACGCCCCATGCAGTGCTGTTGTCCATGCCCCTACAGTACGGGGCTGACGCGGGTCGTTTAGAAGTGAAACTCAGGGGCGCGGCGCATCCCACAGGTCCGGCCAGAACACGCCCAGCTCCGTGGCCATCGCACGCAGCAGCGGCAAGGAGATGCCCACAACAGAGTGATAATCGCCTGTCACTCCCTCGATAAACGGGCCTCCCAGGCCATCGACCGTGAAGGAGCCTGCGACGTGCAGGGGCTCGCCCGTGGCCACGTAGGCATCAATCTCGGCATCCGAGATGTCGCCGAAGTGGACGAGAGTCGACGCGGAGCGCGTCACGGACGCAGTGACGACGCGCGTGTCACCGTCCTGCGTGGACGAGGCCGGGGCCAGGATCGCCGCGCAGTGGCCGGTCCACAGGGTCGCGGTCGTGCGCCGCATCGCCGCGATGCGCTCGCGGGCGACTTCGGGGGTGTGTGGCTTGCCGAGCATCTGGCCCCCGATTTCGAGCATGGAGTCGCAGCCGACGACAAGGACGGGCTCACCGTCGGGCAGGTCGGGGCTGTTGCGCGCCAGGGCCTCGCACACGTCGAGGCACTTGGCCGCAGCGAGTGCGCTCACTTCGTCTGCGGGGGTGGTTGCGGTGCCCGAGAACGCGCGGCCCCCGGGAAGGGCGGCCAGGACCGCGTCCTCGTTGACGGTGGACACTCGAACGAGTGGCGTGATGCCCGCCGCGATGAGCGTTGCTCGGCGGGCGGGGGAAGCGGAGGCAAGAACGAGGCGCATAGGCTCATTGTGGACCATGGCAGCTACGGGGCGCAGTCAAGCTGAAAATTGGTGCAAAAAACCGGGTTGTTGCAGGTAAACGTGCAAATGGCTGGTGCAAAACAGATTAGTCTACTACAATTGTCTGTATCTGGGGTCATGTGCCAGTGTGACCTTGAAAAGTGATCTACTATACTGATTGTTCGCTGATGTGGTGTTGAGTCAGCCTGACTTGAGGAGGGATTCGCGATGGATGATCGTGCGGCATCGTTCCGTGCAACTCCCGATGACCTCACCGCAACCAGCTACGTTCCTCAGCTGCTCGGTGGTCATCTCACTTACTCCGCCCGCGACCTCGCAGAGGCGACGGGCACTCCGATCGACCGCGTCGTGCAATTCTGGATCGCCCTGGGCTTCCAGGCTCCCGATCCGGACGAGCAGATGTTCTCCCAGCGCGACCTTGAGGTCCTGCACAAGTGGCACGATCTCGTCGAGTCGGGGGCCATCGACACGGCTACGTCTCGCTCGCTCCTGCGCGCCAATTCTCACCTGGCCGACCGTCTCGCCCTGTGGCAGTACGAGGCCCTGGTTGAGGACTCGTCGCGCCGCCTGATGCTGGACGATACGACGGCCCGTATGTACGTGCTCGACCATATGCGCGAGTACATCGACGTCTTCCAGGAAATGTTCGTCTACTCCTGGCGTCGTCAGCTCGAGGCGACCCTGTCGCGTTTCGACCGTGAGGTCTCTCAGCGCGGGCACGAGGAGCGTCATAGTCGCTTCCCCCTCAACCGCTGCCTCGGTTTCGTGGACATGGTCTCCTACACCTCCTCCTCCACGATCCTCGGCGATTCCCTGGTGGGCCTCATCGAGCGCTTCGAGGAAGAGAGTCGGACCGCGGTCATCGAGGAGGGCGGGCGCGTCGTCAAGATGATCGGCGATGCGGTCCTGTACATCGCCGATGATCTGCCGACCGGCCTGCGCGTGGCGACCGCCCTGATCGAACGCTTGAATGCCGACGATGAGATGCTGCCCGTGCGCGCCTCCTTCGTTCGTGGCGACGTGTTTTCCCGCTCCGGCGACGTCTTCGGTCCGACCGTCAATCTCGCGTCTCGCCTCGTGGACATCGCGCCGGTCGGTAAGATCCTCACCGACCCCGCTACGGCTGCTGCGATCGCTGCTGGTAAGGGTGGTGAGGGCTACCGCCTCGAGGAGTTCCCGACCGCAGACTTGCGCGGTTTTGGGCCGGTGTCACCCTACCTTCTCTCGTCTCGCGTGTCCTGAGTCGACCTGTCTCAGACCGTTCCCATCGGCGTCCGGGCGGGACGCCGATTTGGTCAAGAACGGTGAAAGTTTTGGTTCGGAATTGCTAAGATGAGCGCGTGACTACAGTTCTCCTCGTTGAAGACGATCCGGCTATCTCCGAGCCCTTGACCCGCGCTCTGGGCAGGGAAGGGTACGACGTGCGCGCGCACGCCACGGGCGCCGAAGCTCTCGCCGACATTCGCGGCGTCGACCTGGTTGTTCTGGACCTGGGCCTGCCCGACATGGACGGCCTGGACGTGGCCCGCGAGGTCCGCGCCTCCGGCAACCGCGTGCCGATCCTGATCCTGACTGCCCGTACGGACGAGGTCGACATGGTCGTCGGCCTGGACGCGGGCGCCGACGACTACGTGACCAAGCCCTTCCGCCTCGCCGAGCTCCTCGCCCGCGTGCGCGCCCTCCTGCGCCGCCAGGTCGCCGAGCCCGCCGAGGGTGAGCTGCGCGCCCAGGACGTCCGCATGGACGTCGCCGCCCACCGCGCCTTCGTCGGCGACGTCGAGCTGAGCCTGACAGCCAAGGAGTTTGACCTGCTGCGCGTCCTGCTGCGCGAGGCCGGCTCGGTCGTCGCACGCGACACCCTCATGCGCGAGGTGTGGGGCTCCGATCCGACCGGCTCGACGAAGACCCTTGACATGCACGTGTCCTGGCTGCGCCGCAAGCTCGGCGACGACGCCACCGACCCGCACTACATCACGACCGTGCGCGGGATGGGCTTCCGCTTCGAGAGCGCGCGCTGATCCGTCACTAAAGGAGGGGTGCCATGCGCGCACGCGCGGTGAGGATGATTGTGTCCGTCGTCGCCGTCGTGTGCGTCGTCATGGGCGTACCCGGCGCGTTTTTTGCCTCGGTAGCCATCTGGACCTCCGAGCAGAACAGCCTCGAGGTATCCGCTCAACGCGTCGTGCAGAACATCGACCGGCGCAGGGCGGCGGGGGAGAGGACCGACAAGGAATCTGTGGCTCCGCTCGTCTCCGAACAGGCCGAGGGCGGTGACCAGATCAGCTACCGCATCATGGTGCCCGGCGAAAACCTCATCACCAATGAGACGCAGCCGACCGGGCGTATCCTCTCCGCGTTCGCCGAGTCCCCCAGCGGCGTCAGCGTGCAGCTGACCTCATCGGCGTCGGTGGCGACCACTCGCATCCTGTGGGCGTGCGGCATGTTTGGGGCTGGCATGGCCGGGTCCATGCTGATCGGCTGGCTGATGGCACGCTCCCTGTCGCGTTCCCTGTCCGCTCCGCTCATCTACCTGGCCGCCCAGGCCGAGCAAATCGGCTCGGGAGGGGTACGCGCCCGCGTGGAGCGCTCGGGCATCGAAGAGATCGACCTGGTCTCCGAGGAACTTGCGCGCACCGGCGAGCGCATGGCCGGACGACTGGCCGCGGAACGCCAGGCGGCCGCCGATGCCTCCCACCAGCTGCGCACCCCGCTCACCGCGTTGTCGATGCGACTGGAAGAGATCGAACTCATCTCCTCCGAGGAAGAGGTGCGCGCAGAAGCTCGCACCTGCCTCGAACAGGTCGAGCGCATGACGAACGTCGTCTCCGAGCTGCTGGACGTGTCCAAGCGCGAGAGTGGCGGCTCCACCGAGGCCATCCACATTCTCGAAGTCTTTAACACCGCCCGCGAGGAGTGGGAGGACCAATTCGAGGCCGCGGGACGGCCCCTCGTCTTCCTCGACGAGGCCGAGCGCCCGATCCTGGCCGACGCTGGCAAACTCGGACAGGTGCTGGCCACCCTCATCGAAAACTCCCTGCGCTACGGCGGGGGCACCACACGCGTGTGGGCGCACGCAGGCTCCTCCAAGCGCGGCGTCGTCATCGAGGTCAGCGACGAAGGGGAGGGCATCGACGAGGCCCTGGCCCCCGACATTTTCGAAAAGGGTGTGTCTGGACACGGTTCGACGGGCATCGGCCTGGCCCTTGCCCATGACCTGGCTCAGGCGATGGGTGGGCGCCTGGAGCTCAAGTCCAATACTCCTGCCGTTTTCACGATATCCGTGGCCGCGATTCCGGCGTCCCTGGACCCCGATCGTGTCATGCCCGAGGGGCCGCTCATTTCCATGGGACGCCGCTCGCGGCGCTTCTAAGAGCGGGGTAGATTGGGAGGCGTGGAACGCGATATGTTGACTCCTCCCACCGTTGCCGTCATTGGCGGCGGACAGCTGGCACGCATGATGCAGGAGAGCGCGATCGCGCTCGGTATTAATCTGCGAGCTCTCGTCGAGGCCGAGAACGGGTCCACCGGACAGGTGACCGTTGACAAAGCCGCCGGGATCCCCGCCGACCTGGACGCGGTCCGCGACCTCATCGACGGTGCAGACGTCCTCACCTTCGAACACGAGCACATTCCCGCCCAGACCATGGAAGAGGCGGGCCGCGTCGTGTCTGTCCAGCCCCCGGCCAGTGCGCTTCTGTACGCCCAGGATAAGCTGGAGATGCGTGCGCGCCTGAGCGAGATGGGTATTCCCTGCCCGGCGTGGGCGCGCGTGGCAGACGCGGCCGAGCTGGAACGCTTCGGGGCGGTCATCGGATGGCCCCTCATCGTCAAGACCCCGCGCGGCGGCTACGACGGCCACGGTGTCGCGGTCGCCCACAGCCCCGCAGACGTTGAGTCCTGGTGGGCAGGCGGCCCCCTTCTGGCCGAGGCCATGGTGCCCTTCACGGGCGAGGTCGCGGCCCTGCTGGCCCGCACGCCATCCGGCGAGATCGCATCCTGGCCCGTAGCCTCCACCGTTCAGGTGGGTGGCGTGTGCGCCGAGGTCACGGCCCCCGCCGTGGGTATCCGCCCCGAGACGGCCGCTGAGGCTCGCCGCATCGGCGAACGCATCGCCGCCGAGTTGGGCGTCACCGGCGTGCTCGCAGTCGAGATGTTTGTCGTAGGTGAGGGAGCGGACGAGCGCGTCCTCGTCAACGAGCTGGCCATGCGCCCCCACAACACGGGTCACTGGACCATCGACGGGGCCGTCACCAGCCAGTTCGAGCAGCACCTGCGTGCCGTCTTGGACCTGCCGCTGGGCTCGACCGACCTGAAGGCCCCCGGCTCCTACTCCGTCATGGTGAACCTGCTCGGCTCGTCGCATACCCAGCCCGCGCGTGCCCTGGCCGACGCGTTTGCGGCCGGGGGGCCGGGAGCGAAGGTCCACCTCTACGGCAAGGACGTGCGCCCGGGACGCAAGCTCGGCCACGTCACCGTCGTCGACAAGGACCCCGGCCTTGCCCTGACGCGCGCACGCGCCGCCGTCGACGCCCTCAAGGGCTCTTCAGCCACCGACTAACCCACCACCGTGCGCGGTCGAGCGGCCAGGCCGCCCCGGCCTCGTCCATCTCCCGAAAGGACACGTCATGACCACCGACCTCGACATCCAGCTCACGGCCACCGGACGCGCCCCACTCGTCGGCGTCGTCATGGGATCGGACTCGGACTGGCCGACCATGGAACCCGCCGTCGCCGCCCTGGCCGAGTTCGACATCGCCTGCGAGGTCGGCGTCGTCTCCGCCCACCGCATGCCCGAGGACATGGTCGCCTACGGCAGGAGCGCCTCGGAGCGCGGCCTGCGCGTCATCATCGCCGGAGCGGGCGGTGCCGCCCACCTGCCCGGCATGCTCGCCGCCCTCACCGAGCTGCCCGTTATCGGCGTGCCCGTTCCCCTCAAGCACCTCGACGGCGTCGACTCCTTGCACTCCATCGTCCAGATGCCCGCCGGCGTGCCTGTCGCGACCGTCTCGATCGCCGGTGCCCGCAACGCCGGCCTGCTCGCCGCACGGATCCTCGGAGCAGGCGAGGGAGCGCGCGCGGAGGGCCTGCGCGCCTTAATGCGCGACTTCCAGCAGAGCCTGCGTGACGTGGCCAGCGCAAAGGGGGCTGTCCTCGCCCATCGCGTCGCCGAGGACTACTGACAACCAACCACAAGCTGCGTGCGGGTGGGCGCGGGGGCTGTGCCCGTCGTATCCTGAACCCATGAGCATTCTCGTTTGTGGCGGCGCCGGCTACATCGGCGCCCATGTTGTCCGCCTCCTGCGTCAGCGCGGGGATCGCGTCGTCGTCGTCGACGACCTGTCCACCTCGAACGCCGCCCGAGTCGGGGATACGCCCCTGGTTCGCCTCGACGTCGCCACGGACGAAGCGCGATCGACCCTGTCCAACCTCATGATGGACGAGGACGTCACGGCCGTCATCCACTTCTCCGCCCGCAAGCAGGTCGGCGAGTCCGTCAAGCGTCCCACCTGGTACTACCAGCAGAACATCGGCGGCATGGCAAACGTCCTGGCCGCCATGGAGGACGCCGGCGTCGACCAGATGATCTTCTCGTCCTCGGCCGCCGTCTACGGCATGCCCAACGCCGAAATCGTCACCGAGGACATGGCCGGTCGCCCCATCAACCCCTACGGCGAGACCAAGCTGATCGGCGAGTGGATGATGGCCGACTGTGAGCGTGCCTGGGACCTGAAGTGGATCGGCCTGCGCTACTTCAACGTCGCCGGCGCCGGATGGACCGACCTGGCCGACCCCGCCATCATGAACCTGATCCCCATGGTCCTCGACCGCCTCGAGCGCGGGGAGAGCGCTAAGATCTTCGGCGCCGACTACGACACCCCCGACGGCACGTGCGTGCGCGACTACATCCACGTCCTGGACCTGGCCGAGGCCCACATCGCCGCCCTCGACGTCCTGGCCGAAGGCCGCCAGCCCGACCACCACACGTACAACGTGGGCACCGGCCTGGGCACCTCCGTCCAGGAGATCATCGACGGCCTGCGCCGCGTCATCGGCTGGGACTTCCCCGTCGAGGTCCTCGAGCGCCGCGCCGGCGACCCGCCCAAGCTCATCGGCGATCCTCTCTCCATCGGCGTCGACCTGGGCTGGAAGGCCAACAACGGCCTCGACGAGATCCTGACCTCCGCCTGGGAAGGCTGGCAGGCGGGCCCGCGACCCATCACGGTGCCCGGCGCCTGACGGCCTTTTCTCCGCCTGACAAAGCCCCGGCCTCGTCCCTTCAGTGAGGGAACGAGGCCGGGATCCTTATGTGCTCGCATGCCCGCGAGGCTGGGGCGGGCTCAGCCGACCTGGTTGAGGTCGGAGGATGTCAGCTTGCCGGTGCGCAGCTTCTCGAAGAAGTCGGGAGCAGTCTCGTCGCGCAGCAGGACCGCGGAGGCGCCCGCGCTGGTCGTGTAGTCCAGGGACTCAATCGGGGGCACGCCCATCAGCTCCTCGGAGGACGCGCTGCGCAGCGCGAGCACGAGCGAACCGACCGTGAAAATCGACGAATCCTCATCGACCGTGAAGGACTTGGAACCTGCGCGCTCCACCTTCAGGGTCCTGGCCGGATTAATCAGGGTCGCGGGCGATGCCGCCGCGGAGACCACCTTGGAGATTACCTGACGCTGACGCTTCGTGCGGCCGATGTCGCCCTCCGGGTCCTGGTAACGCATGCGGGAGAACTGCAGGGCGGTCGTGCCGTCAACCGTATGGCAACCGGCGGTCCAGTTCAGGCCAGAGTACTCGTCGTTCGCGTCGTGGTCGTAGCACAGCTCCACGCCGCCGACCGCGTCCACCATGTCGGGTACCGCGCCCATGCCGATCTGGACGAAGTGATCGACGGTCAGGCCCGTCAGCTTCTCCACGGTCTCAACCAGCAGCTGCGGGCCGCCGTACGCGTAGGAGGCGTTGATCTTGTCCCAGCCCACGCCGGGAATCTCCGCGTAGGTGTCACGGGGGATCGACAGGGCGACGGCCTGGCCGTTAGGCGCGACGTTGACCAGCATGATCGAGTCGGCGCGCTCGGAGCCTTCAAAGCCGTCCTGCACCGCACCGTCCGCGCGCGAGTCCGAACCCGCCAGCAGGTACGTGGTGCCGGGTGTGTCTGCGCTGCCCGTCAGGGCGCTCACGCGACCGATGTTCGAGTTGGCGTCCCACACGAGGAAGCCACCCCATGCGAGGATGAGAACCAGCAGGAGAGACAGGGTCTTGAGGACCAGGTGACGACGGCGCTTGCGGCGAGGCCGCGGGGCCGTCGAAGGAGCGGAGGGCTGCGGCGCGCGCGTCGGTGGTGTGCTAGGCGCGCTCCTGTTGACAGTGACCTGATGTCCGCTCGAGCCCGAACCGGGCGCAAAGCTGGGCGCTGCGGAGGTGGGCTGACCCGAACCGGGCGCAAAGCTCGGCGCTGCGGAGGTGGGCTGACCCGAACCGGGCGCGTAGCTGGGCGCTGCGGAGGTGGGCTGACCCGAACCGGGCGCGTAGCTGCGAGGCGCGCCGGTGCGGCCACCGGCGGTGGGAGCAGAGCCGGGGGCGAAAGATGGGGGATTCGGAGCCACCGTGGTCTCGTCGAGGGAGGCGGCGGGACCCGGCGCGACCGTCGTCTGATCACGGGCGGAGTCCGGGCTCGGCGCGATGCTTGTCCGCTCGGGCGAGGACGACGGAGCGGGGACCTGGGGTGAGCGAGGCGAACGCACGGACTTACGCGGCGCGGACCCCGGGGCGAAAGACGGAGGAGGGACCGGCGCGGAGCGCCGCGGGAACAACGACGACGGATCGCGCTGGGGCTGATCCAGGGTGGGTGGCATCAGCGGGCGCGAGGAGTCGGCGCCGTCCTCAGAAATTCTCCACATCTGGGGAGCGATCGCCTCGGGGGGAGGAACGGGCGCGCCGGACGGAGCCTCCTGTCCGACGACGTGCACGTCATCGGAGCCGGGGCGGCGTCGTTTCGGGTTGGGTTGGAATGAGGGAGGAGTGCTCATTTGTCCTTCGGCGGGCAGATAGCGGCGTTCTTCTGGGCGGCAGCCTCGTTGGCCGCGTTGTTCTCAACGGAAGCGGACTGCGCGGTGTTATCCGTCGTGCTCTGAGCGGAGTCTTCGCTCGGGTCCACGGAAGGCGTCGCCGAGGGCGTGGGCGAGGGGGTGGCCTTGGCGGCCGTCGGGTCGGGGACGACCAGCTGCGCGCCGTTACCGTCGGTGTAGGCCGTGCCCACGGGAAGGGCCTGGTCCTTCTTGAGCGCGTTCCACACGTTCGTGGCCATCGGCTCCGAGGGCACGCGGCGGTTAGGATCCCAGTCGGGCTCCGCCACCGGCAGCGTCACGAACTGCATGTTCGCGCGGTCTGTCTTGGACAAGACGTTGAGGAGCAGGGACGTGTCCGAGCTGGCGTCACCCAGGTTCTGGGACACGTTCACGGCCTGGATCGCGGCCTGCAGGAAGGTCAGGAGGGCGCCGGAGTCCGTCACGTAGTCCTTGGCTTGGAGCTCGCGCAGCATAGCGGAAATTAGCTGCTGCTGGCGGCCGATGCGCGAAATGTCGGAGCCGTCGCCCTGGGCCTTGCGCGAGCGCATGTAGGCCAGCGACTGGGTTCCGTCCAGCTTCCAGCAACCCGCGTCGATGAAGAGACGGGCGGACTCGTCGTCGATGCGCTCGGGGATGTTGAACCAGATGCCGCCCAGAGCGTCGATCATGTTGATGAAGCCCGCGAAGTTAACGACCATAAACGCATCGATCGTCATGTTCGACATCTTCTCGACGGTCGACTTCACGCACGCGATACCGGGGGCGATATCCAGGTCGGTGTTGCCACCGTCGGCGCCATAGAACATGGCGTTGTTGAACATCTCGTTTTCGACCGGATCGCTGGTGGATCCGTCGCGTTGCTTGCACGCGGGAATATCGACGAGGGTGTCGCGTGGAATGGACAGGACCTGGACACGCGAACGGTCTGCACTGACGTGAATCACCATCGTCGAGTCGTTGCGCAGGCCGGGGACCTCGTCCTCGTCACCCGCTCCGATATCGCCGGAGGCACCGTTTCGCGAGTCCGTGCCGACAACGAGGATGTTGACGGCGCGTCCCTCGAAGGAGTCCGGGGTCGCCTTGCTCTGATCGCCCGACACGTAGGCGTTGATGTCGACGACGCGGTTGGCGAACTGGGTGCTCAGGCGCAGGTAGAGGAACCCTGCTGTCGAGGTGACGAAAAGGACACCTGCCATCAGAATGGCAAGTGTGCTGCGCAGGAGGCCAAACCGTCCGAAGTTAACAGCCGAGTGCTGGATCGGTCGCAGATTCACGTAACTCATCACTTGTAACCATATCGTTATCGGACGTATTTGTCGGGGAATGTCGCCGGGAAGCGGCGTGTTCCACTTCCAACTGAGCGCCGCCATCCCGGACTGAGTCGCCGGGAGAATCCGGCACGTTCTCAGGGGAAAGCACCCGTGATAGGGCAATCGTCCGCGCGAGCAAAGCCATGCGAGCCTCCATGCGCGCCTCTCTCCGGTAGGAGGTTACCATCTGCGCGATGAGTGCGACGACGAGGCCGTAGACAATCAGGTTGACCCCCCGATCGACACCGATGGCGTGAGCTGCCCGGTTCGCCAGGGAGGGCACCAAGATGGCGACGAATGCGGCGGCGACGAGCATGCCGATGCCGATGCGCCGCAACGCGAGGGAGGAAGCAGAAGAGACGGGGCGGACCAGCCACCAGGCGGTTGCGCCCAGGGCGGCCAACAGCAGGACGCGGATAGCCAGGTATGTGCTCATCGTCCCCCCAGCGCCAGGTCGACGACGATGTTGACGGAGTTGAGCAGGGGCTGGCCCTTGGCTCGCGAGTAGTCCGTGTAGGAGATCGTCACGGGATGCTCGGCGCCGCGTAGGCCCGAGGCCGCCAACTGCGAGACGATCTGCGAGGCGTGTGCCATGCGCGCATGGGTTAGGTGCACGTGGGAGAGCGCGTCGGCGCGAATGACGCGCAGCCCGTTGTGCGTGTCGGTGAGCGTCATGCCGGTGCGCGCGCGGGCCGCCGCGGCCCCGAGGCGCAGCATGGCGCGTTTGAGGGAACCGACCTGGGAGGGCACGCCATCGAGGAAACGGGAGCCGAGGACGAACGCCAGGTCCTCCTCGCGCGCGCGATCAACCATCGCAGCGGCGTCGGCCGGATCGTGCTGGCCGTCCGCGTCGAAGGTGACGACGTAGCGGGCCCCGCGCGCCAGGGCCGCCTCGAAACCGGTCTGCAGGGCCGCTCCCTGGCCGAGGTTGAGCGGATGGGTCGCCGTGTAGGCCCCGGCGGAGCGAGCGATGGCGGCGGTGTCGTCACTCGAGGCGTCGTCCACAACAAGGACGTGGGGGAACGCAGCGCGCACGCCAGTGACGACGCCCCCAATGACGGGGGCCTCGTTATACGCGGGAATCACGACCCACGCGTCCGTACGCTGCTCCATTTCTCCAGTGTCGCACATTGGAGTGTCCGCGCGCCTATAGTGTTGCTATCTGGCGGCCAACGCCTGATCAGTGGGAATGTGCTGATGGGACTACATAAGGGGGATACCGTGATCGAGCCCAGCGCCGACGTTGCACCCAGCGCGCAGGTTGCCTCCAGCGCGCGCGTGTGGCATCTGGCTCAGGTGCGCGAGGATGCGCTCATCGGCGAGGAGACCATCGTTGGGCGCGGCGCATACATCGGCGAGGGCGTCGTCGTGGGGCCTCGCTGCAAGATTCAGAATTACGCGCTCGTCTACGAGCCCGCCTCTCTGGCCGAGGGGGTCTTCGTCGGCCCCGCCGCCGTCTTCACGAACGATCACTGCCCGCGTGCGATCAACGCCGACGGAACCCTGAAAAGCGCCTCGGACTGGGAGGCGGTGGGCGTGACCGTTGAGCGCGGAGCCGCCATCGGGGCGCGCGCCGTGTGCGTGGCCCCCGTGCGCATCGGCGCGTGGGCCTGCGTGGGTGCCGGAGCGGTTGTCACGCGCGACGTTGCCCCCTACGCCCTCGTCGTCGGCGTCCCGGCCCGCCGCGTCGGCTGGGTCGGCGAGGCCGGGGTTCCCCTCGTGTCGGCCGATGACTCGCCCGCGCCCGGCAGCGAGGCCGTGGCGCGCACGTGGGTTTGCCCGGACTCGGGCCGACGGTACGTCGAGCGCGAAGGCACCTTGGAGCCTGAAGGAGCCCAGGCCTCGTCCCCGCTCACCACCACGACACCCGATCCGACCCCTGAGGACGACCAGTGACACGTGCCTTCATCCCGCCCGCCCGTCCGCTCATCGGCGAGGAGGAGATCGAGGCGGTCGCGGCCGTCATGCGCACCGGCATGATCGCCCAGGGCCCGCAGGTGGCCGCCTTCGAGGAAGAGTTCGCCGCCGCGCTGGTGCCCGGAACGCGTGCCGTCGCCGTCAACTCCGGCACCTCCGCCCTGCACCTGGGGTTGCTCGCCGCGGGGATCGGGCCGGGGGATGAGGTCATCGTCCCCTCCTTCACCTTTGCGGCAACCGCGAACTCGGTCGCGATCACGGGCGCGACCCCGGTGTTCGCTGACATCGACCCGCGCACCTTCACGCTCTCCCCGGCCGCCGTCGAGGCCGCGGTCACGAGCCGCACGCGCGCCATCATGCCCGTCCATCTCTACGGCCACCCCGCGCCCATGGACGCCCTTCAGGCGATTGCCGACGCCCACGGGCTCCTCCTCTTCGAGGACGCCGCCCAGGCCCACGGCGCGACCCTGCGCGGGCGAGCGGTTGGCTCCTTCGGCGCGTTCGCGGCCTTCTCCTTCTACCCGACCAAGAACATGACCAGCGGCGAGGGCGGCATGGTCACCTCCACCGACGACGAACTCATCCGCGGCGTGCGTCTCGCGCGCAACCAGGGCATGGAGACGCGCTACGCCAACGAAATCGTGGGCCTCAACAATCGCATGACCGACATCCACGCGGCGATCGGGCGCGTCCAGCTGACGAAGGTTGGCGCGTGGACCGCCCAGCGCCAGGCCAACGCCGCGTTCCTGAACGCCCACCTGCGCGGCGTCACCGTCCCGCACGTCGCGCCCGGAGCTACGCACGTGTACCACCAGTACACGATCCGCGTGGAAGAGGACCGCGACGGGTTCGCCGCCGCCCTGCGCGAGGAGTACGGCGTCGGCTCGGGCGTCTACTACCCGATCCCGAACCACGAGCTGGCTTCCCTGGCCCGCTTCGCCCCCTGTGCGGACCTGCCCGCCACGCGCGAGGCCGCCGAGCAGGTCCTCTCCCTGCCGATCTACCCGTCCCTGACGCCCGCCGAGTTGGAGCGCATCGCCGGGGCCGTCAACGCGCTCGCGGAAGCAGGTGCCTGACATGACGATTCGCCTGGGAATCCTCGGCATCGGCTCGATGGGCCGCCACCACGTGCGCAACGCCCGCGCCACCGCCGGCGTGGACCTCGTCGCCCTCGCTGACCCGGGCGGCGACCGCTTCGGCGTCGCCGGGAACCTGCCCGTCCTGGGCGGCGTCGCGGAGTTGATCGAGGCAGGCATCGACGCCGCTATCATCGCCGCGCCCACCGCCCACCACGAGGCCGCGGCCCTGGCCCTGGCCGAGGCCGGGGTACACACCCTCGTCGAAAAGCCCCTCGCCACGAGCGTGGAGGCGGGCCGCCGCATCCGTGACGCCTTCGCGGACGCGGGCCTCGTCGGTGCCGTCGGCTACGTCGAGCGCTGCAACCCCGCCCTCATCGACATGCGTCGGCGTATTGCGCAGGGCCAGCTCGGCGAGATCGAGCAGATTGCGACCCGCCGTCAGTCGCCCTTCCCCGCGCGCATCAGCGACGTCGGCGTCGTCAAAGACCTGGCCACGCACGACGTGGACCTGGCCGCGTGGGTGGCCGGCGCCCCCTACGAGAGCATCTACGCGCGCACCTCGGCACGCTCGGGGCGCCCCCACGAGGACATGATGGTCGCCTCGGGCGTACTTGCAGGCGGCATCCTCGTCAACCACCTCGTCAACTGGCTGACCCCCTACAAGGACCGCACGACCATCGTGACGGGGGAGCGGGGCGCGCTCGTCGCCGACACCGCGATGGGGGACCTGACCTTCTACGAGAACGGCCACGCGCCCCTGCAATGGGATGCCATCGCCGCCTTCCGCGGGGTGAGCGAGGGCCAGGTCGTGCGCTACGCGCTCACCAAGCGAGAGCCCCTCGCCCTCGAACACGAGCGCTTCCGCGACGCGATCCTCGGCGTGGGCGCCGAGCACGTCACCATGGACGAGGCCCTGGACAACTTGCGCGTCGTCGAGGCCATCCTCACCTCGGCCGCGTCCGGTCACTCCGTCGACCTGTAGGCCAGCGTCCGCTGGCCGAACCCTGGCCCGCACCCGGCCGTGCGGAGCGCTTCTCGCGACGTCGCCGGGCCCCCGCTCGTTCCGCGTCTTTCCCGGCTCTTCGCATGTAAGGGTGTAGGAGGTGTCGGAGTGGGTCGGAGTGGGCTGGAGTGCAGGTCGTGGCGTGGGCGGTGTGCCCATCCTGCCGCCAGTAGGGTCCAGGTGCGCATGGAGGGGTGTGGCGGTGAGTGGTTCGGTGTGCCAGTTCCGCGTTTGTTCTTGTTTGTTGGGGCACTGCACCCGATCCGTAGGCAATGCACCTCTTCTGTTCGGGTGCACCGCCACGTAACGGGTGCACCG
>CABKMZ010000025.1 GCA_902373545.1 uncultured Actinomyces sp.
GTACGTGGGCGCAGGTGCAGGCGCGGGCGCGGGCGCCTCCTCGGCCGGCGCGGCCGGCGCGGCGGGCGCGTCGTTCGCGGGGGACGAGGCCGGAGCCTCGGGAGCAGCATCGGCCGCGGGTGCCGGTGTGGCGGAGTCGCCACGGCTCTGGGCGTCGGCGGCGGCGGTCGCGGCGGAGGCCTGCTCGGCGGCGGCGCGCTCGGCGGCGTTGCGTTCGGCGGCGAGGGTAGCCTCGCGCTGGTTGATCAGGTCGACGGTCGTGCCCTGCTTGTCCGCCAGCTCCTTGACGTAGGCGTCGCGCTGCGCAGCGACGATGTTCGCTTGGCTCTGCGCGTCGGTTGCGGCCTTGTTGGCGGCGTCGGTGCGAGCCTGGACTTCGTCGGTGGCCTTCTGCTGGTTGTCGCGGGCGGTGTTGGCCGCGTCGCGCGTCACCTTGGCGACCTGTTCAAGGGCGGCAACGTTCTGCATCTTCACCTCGGCGGAGGTGGAGAAGGAGCTGATGCCGGTCTGCTTGGTTTCGACGGCGCGCAGGCCGTCGGAGTTGAGGTAGGGCGCGATGACATCGAGGGAGCCGCCGCCGTTGCGGTAGGTGGCCTGAGCGACGGATGCGACCTGCATCTTGCCGTCATTGAACGCCTTTTCGGCGGCGTCAGCGTCGGCCGAGGCCTGGGTGGCAGTCGCGGTCGCCGCGTCCAGTTCGATCTGGGCTTCGTTGAGGTCTTCGCCGGCGATCTGGGCGTTCTGGGTGGCGGTTGCCGCGGCCGCGTTGACCTCGGCGAGCTTGACCTCAATTTCGGCGACGCTCATCGAGGCGGCTTCTTCGGCTGCCTTCGCCGCTGCGATTTCTTCCTCAGTGGGAGTCGCCTGCGCCAGCTGCGGCAGGACCAGCAGGGTACTGGCGGCAAACACCGTCAGGGCCGTGCGGATTGTTCCGCGTTGTCTCATCGTCGCCTCATCTCGTGTGCATGAGTGGGTGGACGCCCGGGGGCGCGTACTAGGAAGAAGCCTATCCACTTTCGTCACCCTTGGCAACAAACACACCAATATCCACACGATTCACAGTCGCAACAATCGCAACATTTGCACCATCAGCCCCACACTTACCGCACAATTACCAGAAAACCTGGGCCTAGATGACGCAAAGATGTACTCCCTATCACATTTTGCGCCCCAGTCTCAACACACCCCCATCCCGTCACAAAAGTCCACCATCCGGGACCGCCGAGCCACGGCCTCGCCCATGACAAAGAATGGACCTCATGAACCGTCGAATGTGCCGCTGACTGCGCGTCAGCACAAGCGACTGCCGCGCAGTCCCCCGAGAGCGGGACGCGCATCGACGCATGTTCATAACACCGCCTAAGCGGCCCGCCACAGGGGAACCAGAGACACCACCCCCCTTCACAACAGGAGCCGCACAATGACCGCCAACGACTGGTCCTTCGAAACCAAGCAGATTCACGCCGGATACAACCTCGACCCCGCCACGGGCGCGACCGCGCTGCCCATCTATCAGACCTCCTCCTACGCCTTCGAGGACACCGCGCAGGCCGCGAGCCGCTTCGCCCTCCAGGAACTGGGCCCCATCTACACGCGCCTGACAAACCCGACGACCGACGGCGTCGCCGCCCGCATCGCGGCCCTCGAGGGCGGCGTCGGCGGCCTCCTCGTCTCCTCAGGCCAGTCCGCGACCGCCCTGTCGATCCTCGCCCTGGCCGTCGCCGGCAACAACGTGGTCGCCTCCCCCTCCCTGTACGGCGGCAGCGTCACCCTCCTGAAGAACACGCTGGGACGCCTGGGCATCGAGACGCGCTTCGTGTCCGACCCGCTCGACCTCGAGCAGTGGCGCGCCCTGGCCGACGACAAGACCGTCGCGTTCTTCGGCGAGACCATCCCCAACCCGCTGGGCGACATCCTCGACATCGAACCGATCGCAACGGTCGCCCACGAGGTCGGCGTGCCCCTCATCGTCGACAACACGGTCGCCACCCCCTACCTGGTGCGCCCGATCGAGTGGGGCGCTGACATCGTCGTTCACTCGGCCACCAAGTACCTGGGCGGCCACGGCACCTCGATCGCGGGCGCGATCGTCGACTCGGGCAACTTCGACTTCGCCTCCCAGCCCGAGCGCTTCCCCCTCTACAACACCCCCGACGAGTCCTACCACGGCCTCGTCTACGCCCGCGACCTGGGCGTGGGCGGCGCGCTGGGCGCGAACCTGGCGTTCCTGCTGCGCATCCAGACGCTCATCAACCGCGACCTGGGCGCCGTCACCTCCCCCTTCAACGCGTTCCTCATCTCGCAGGGCATCGAGACGCTCTCCCTGCGCGTCGAGCGCCACGTCTCCAACGCCCTCGCGGTCGCCCGCTTCCTGGAGGCCCACCCGGACGTCGAGTCCGTCAACTACGCGGGCCTGGAGTCCTCCCCCTACTACGAGCTGGGCAAGAAGTACGCGCCGCTGGGCACGGGCGGTCTGCTCTCCTTCGTCATCAAGGGCGGGTACGAGGCCGGCCGGGCCTTCGCGGACGGCGTGCAGCTCCTGCCGGTGGTCGCCAACATCGGCGACGCGAAGTCCCTCGTCATCCACCCGGCGTCGACGACGCACTCGCAGCTGACCGAGGACGAGCTGGTCAAGGCCGGCGTCGCACCCGGCACCGTGCGCCTGTCGATCGGCCTGGAGAACATCAAGGACATCCTCGCCGACCTGGAGCTCGGCTTCGACGCGGCCCGCGCGGCCACGGCCTGAGCCCCTGCTGTCGGTGGCCTCGGCGCAATACACACTCTCCTCATCCGCCGAGGCCACCGCATTCCTCCACTCCCCAGCCCGACACCGACGTCCCGTTCCAGCGAAAGAAGGCCCCCATGAGCCGCCACAACCTGCCCCCCGCTCCCGTTTCCGGCGCGTGGCGCGAAGGCGACCCGGTCGCGTTCCGAAAGTTCGCGAACCTGGGCGCCCAGCGCCTCGAAAACGGCGAGATCCTGCCCTCCGTGACGCTCGCTTACGAGACGTGGGGCGAGCTGGACGAGGCCGGCTCGAACGCGGTCCTCATCCTGCACGCCCTGACCGGCGACGCCCACGTGTACGGCGACGCCGCGCCCGGGCAGCCGACCCCCGGCTGGTGGGACCAGATCGTGGGCCCGGGGCGCATCATCGACACCGAGCGCTACTACGTGGTGGCCGCGAACGTGCTGGGCGGCTGTCAGGGCTCGACCGGCCCGGCCTCGCTGGCGCCGGACGGGGCGCCCTGGGGCTCGCGCTTCCCCGTGATCTCCACGCGCGATCAGGTCCGCGCCGAGGCCCTCCTGTCCGACCTCCTCGGCGTCCACACGTGGGACATCGTCATCGGCACGTCCCTGGGTGGTCACCGCGCGATCGAGTGGGCGGTCACCTACCCTGAGCGCGTGCGCCGACTCGTGGTCGTGGCCTCGGGCGCGCAGACGACGGCCGACCAGGCGGCGTGGACGCACACGCAGATCCGCGCGATCGAGCTGGATCCGGCGTGGCGCGGCGGCGACTACTACGCGGGCCCCGGCCCCACCGCCGGCTTGGCACTCGCCCGCCAGATCGCGCACACGACCTACCGCTCCCCCTCGGAGCTGGACGAGCGCTTCGGCCGCATCCCCCAGAACGACGAGGATCCCCTGCACGGCGGGCGCCTGGCGGTGGAGTCCTACCTGGACTACCACGGCGAGAAGATCGTGCGCCGCTTCGACGCCGGCTCCTACGTGACGCTGTGCCGCACGATGCTCTCCCACGACGTGGGCCGCGACCGCGGCGGCGTCGCTCAGGCCCTCAAGGCCGTCACCGCCCGCACCCTCGTCGTCGCCGTCGACTCCGACCGGCTCTTCTTCCCCGAGCAGGTCTGGCAGATGGCCTCCGGCATTCCTGGCGCGTTCTACCGCGAGATCCACTCCGACCACGGCCACGACGGCTTCCTCATCGAACACGACCAGCTCACGGCCCTACTCAACGAGTTCCTCAACGAGCGCATCCCCTCGCGCGCGTCCTCCTTCGCGTAGGCCCGCCGCCGCACCCCCGCCTCTGCGCCCGCCCCGACCTCTCGCTCGATCGACGAGGTCGGGGCGGGCTCTCGCGTTATGCTGATCACATGAGCGTTACCAGCAATCCTTCACAGGGAGGCCCGGGTTCCCCCGACGCGACCGGCCTACCAGATTTTTCCGGGGTGGAGGCCCCGGCCTCGTCGAACGAGCCGACGCCCGAGCGCGACGTCATGGCCCCCTGGGGCGAGGTCGGCCCGCCCGGCCCCAACTGGCGCACCGACATCCTGGGCGAGGGGTACGAGTCGCGCACGATCGAGCTGATCGAGGACGCGGAGGGCCCCTGCGTGGCGACCCTTGTGCGCGCGACCCCGCCCACAAACGCCCGCATGACGATCCTGTACCTGCACGGGCGCAACGACTACTTCTTCCAGACGGAGATGGCCGACCACCTGCGAGAGGCCGGGGCCGCGTTCTACGCGCTGGACATGCGCAAGTACGGGCGCTCCCTGCGCCCCCACCAGACGATCGGCTACACGGACGACCTGTCCGTGTACGACGAGGAGATCGGCGAGGCCATCGAGATTATCCGCGAGGAGCGCGACGACGAGCCGATCGTTCTCATGGGGCACTCGACGGGCGGCCTGATCGCGACCCTGTGGGCGCACCGCCACCCGGGCGTCCTGGGCGGCCTCATCCTGAACTCGGGCTGGCTGGAGATGCAGTCGATGGCCACCTGGCGCGGGGCGATGGCTCCCGTCATCGGGCGCATCGCGGCGCGCAGCCCCATGTGGGAGGTGCCCTCGGGCGGGACCGGCCACTACGGTCGCTCGCTCGCGGGGCGCGCCTCCTCGGAGCTGGATATTCCCGAGGGGCTGTCGGCGCAGGACCCGTCGGTCGCCGGCTGGCCGATCATCCAGGAGTGGAAGCGCCCCGAGTCCTACC
Source organism: uncultured Actinomyces sp. (assembly GCA_902373545.1). Lineage (GTDB taxonomy): Bacteria > Actinomycetota > Actinomycetes > Actinomycetales > Actinomycetaceae > Pauljensenia. The sequence goes on from CABKMZ010000025.1 coordinate 4,945, forward strand.
CGGTACCCGCTTCGTGGCTGGAGGCGATTATGGCCGGTCACGACACGGTCGAGAAGGACGTGCACCTGGACTGCCCGGTCCTGTCGATGGTGTCCACGTCGGCCTATGTCGAGGAGGAGTGGTGCGAGCGCGTCTTCACGTCCGACACCGTGTTGGACCCGGTCGTGATCGCGCAGCGCAGCCTGGGCTTGTCCGACCTGGTGACGATCGCTCGCTTCCCCGGCAAGCACGACCTGGTCCTGTCAGACGCGCCCGTGCGCGAGGCAGTGTACGCGACCATGCGCGGCTGGCTGGGCGCGTTCATCGGGTAGCACCCCGGGCGACGAGGCCGTGGCCGGGCACGCTCTCGTCGCACAGCACCTCGCACCCCGGCGGCGGACGCGCGGCGCCCTCGTCGAGGATCGCGGCACGGTCAGGCAGCAAGCGAGGGACGCGGGCCGCATCGTTGCGTGAGACAGGGCGGCCCGGGATCGGTTGATCCCGGGCCGCCGCGTACTCTGTGGCGTGTCAGTGGCGCGCGATGCGGCGTTCGCGAGGCGCTTTCGCGTATTCGCGGACGATCTCGCGGTTGACCTCGTCAAGGGCCTCGGCCAGCGTCGGGCCCAGGCGGTCGCCGATGCGCACGAGCGACCACACGTCAATGTGGCTCATGCCGCGCGCGGTCAGCATCGTGTCCAGGGACGGGTAGGTCAGGCCGGCGCCCGAGATCGCGCCGCTGGCGGCCAGCACCAGGTCGTTGGGCAGGCCCAGTTCGCCGCGAGCCACAAGGGGCGTATCCTCGCCGAGGATCTGGGCCAGCGTGCGCAGGCCATCCTCGTCGCGTCCGAGGACGGGCACGCCCTCTTCGCGGGCCGCAACAACCTCCGGGGATTCCTCTTCGCGATCCACAAACGAGGCCGTGGCCGCCTCTGTCGCTCCGCCATCGTTGAGCTCGAAGGCCTCAGAGTGGCTGCGGCGCGACGCGCGGCTGCCGAGGTGGGCGGGGCGCTCCCAGCGCTGCTCACCATCCACGTCGGCCTCCTCGATGTCCAGCTCCTCGTTCATGTATACCGCGCGCTCCTCGGGATGGTCGTGTTCACAGTCGCCGATGTCATCACCGCTGTGCTCGCCCTCAGAGTCCTCGTTCTCCTCGGCAACGTGCTCATCGCCGTCTTGGCCCTGCTCGTCGGAGCGCTCAGAGGCGTCGGCGTCCTCGTGATCCTCAGCCTCGTCGGCGCACTCGTCCTCGCGGCGCTCAGCCTCACCCTCGTGGTCCTCAGCCTCGCCGCGCTCGGCGTCGCTGTCGCACTCGGCACCAGCCTCACCCTCGTCGGCGCGCTCGGCGTCGTCGAAGTCAGCGTCGGCACCCTCAGCGTCGTCGGTTTCCTCCTCCGCGAGCTCGTCGCTGGGCGCCTCGTCGGCGTCTGCGCCGCGCTCGCCTTCCAGCTCAGCCTCGGCGGATTCCTCGGCCTGATCCTCCAGATCGGCACCGGCCTCGTCGGCCTGCTCCTCAGCGGCGTCCTGAGCCTGATCCTGGCCGTCGTCCTCGGACTTCCAGGGAGCGGGGGGCTCCTCGTCCACCGAGTAGTGGAACACGTCGCGCAGGTGCGGGGCGACCTTCGGGGTGGGGCGCGTCGTCGGCGTCTCCGACTCGGTCGCATTCTCCTCGTCAGTATCCGCCGAGGGCGGGTCGGGCGGAGCAGGAATGGCCGGTGCCTCGTCCTGCTCGGTCGCATCGGGGGTGGCCTCACACTCGGCGGACTCAGCCGAGGCCTCGACCGGGACGGAACCCGCGGTAATCGCGGGGGCGGCGGCGGAGGAACCGAGGAGCTGCGGGGCGTGGCCATACAGGCGCGGTCCGACCGCGTTGACGTCCAGGAACAGGCGGCCGTTCGACATCTGGCGCAGGTTCATCAGGTGCACCTCGACGCCGGAGGTCGCCAGAATCGACAGGGCGGGACGCACCGACGGGTCGATTTCGCCAGCGACCATGATCAGGCGGGGGCCCGGGCCAACGGCAGGAGGCATCGAGTCGCGGAACTGTGCCCAGCCTGCGCGGAAACCCTCGGGGCCCGACGGGTACTCAGCCGCCAGATCCGACCAGGACAGCGACGCCACGACTGCCAGACGCGACAGTGACGTAATGAGGGTCTCGGAGTCCAGGAGCTTCAGGATCTCGACCGAGACGATTTGCCCCGTCACGTCCAGCGCCGTCAAGCGCGGCGTCTCCTCACCAACTTGTCCTGTCATGTCACGCCATGTCACCGGGAACAGCGGGCGCGACACAATCTGCAGGACCTGTTGGCAGATCGCGTCAACCAGGTCAGGACCCAGATCATGCGACACGGGGTACCCGAATTGAGCGGGTACGAGGTGTCCATCCTCGAACTCAAACAGGGCCATCGATCTATCCTTCACGTGTATGGGGCGCTCGTGGCCATTGTTTCATACGTTTCAAAAGAAAATCGGATGACACTTGGACATTGCGATAGATACCACGTAATCATATGGCGCATTGTCAACACTCACCAGACGCGGACCCCATGACCCACGTCAACAACGACACCCGCACCTCTCACGATGTCGCCACCATCATCGCCGGCGGCAAGCAAACGACAGACACAGAGTGGGCCACACTCAAGGCAGCCCGCTCCCAACGACGAGGCCCGCACTGACACGTGTCGAATAACTACTTGAGATTCGCCCCATAGCAGTACCCCAATCGTGTAGGATGTGATTCCATGCGCGCAAATCGGACGAGGAAGCATATTCCATCCGGTTAAACCAGGGCGCAACATGCAGTACACGACAGGCAAGGCGGGTAACAATGAGCAGAAGATCCCTGCGCCTCATTGAATACTCGGCGCCAGAACCGAGGGTTCCAGCGTCCGATGAGACGCGCGACGAACTGTCCCCCTACTGCGTGAACAATAAGACAATGCCTCGCCGCTACCCCAATATTTCGCGCCCGGTCAGCCCACATATGCCGCCAGTTGAACGAATGCCCGTTCCGGTGACCCCTTTCCCCAAGTTTTTCACCGACGATCCCGAGCCTGCCTGAGGCCACATCGTGGGCAGCCGAGGCTTTATCGGTACTTAACAAACCCCATTGTGAGCCAGGCGCACCCGCCGACCACGGCCTCGTCCTCAGGCGCACCTGCCGGCCACGGCCTCGTCCCCGGGCGCGACTATCCGCACAGCGGGAAGACCCGCCCCGCGCGGCCAGGGCGTGACACACTGGGAATATGAGCGACAGCTTCCTGTCTGACCTGCGCGCACTCATCGACGTCGACTCCTCGAGCGGCACGCGAGCGCGCTACTCCTCCGACGCCGGCCTCACGCGCATCCCGCCCCTGGCCGTCGCGTTCCCACGCACGCCCGAGCAGGCGATCGCGGCCTTCGACCTCGCCCGCGCCCACGGCGTCCCCCTCACCGCCCGAGGCGGCGGCACCTCGTGCGCGTCCAACGCGATCGGCCCCGGCCTCGTCCTCGATTTCTCGCGCCACATGAACCGGGTCCTCTCCATCGACCCCGAGGCCCGCACCGCCACCGTCGAACCCGGCTGCGTCGGCTCCACCCTCCAGGCCGCCGCCGCCAAGCACGGCCTGCGTTTTGGCCCCGACCCCTCCTCCCAGAACCGGGCGACGATCGCCGGCATGGTCGCCAACAACGCGTGCGGCCCGCACGCAACCGCCTGGGGGCGCACCTCCGACAACATCGTCTCCCTCGACTGCGTGGACGGACAGGGACGCCGCTTCACGGCCACGACCTCGCACGATTCGGAGCTGAACGACGTTCCGGGGCTCGCGTCCCTCATCGACTCCAACCTGGCGCCCATCCGCACGCAGCTCGGCCGCTTCAAGCGCCAGGTCTCCGGCTATTCCCTCGAACACCTCACCCCAGAGGGCGGGCGCAACCTCGCCGCCATGCTCGCGGGCACCGAAGGCACCCTCGTCCTCATCCTGTCCATCACCGTGCGCCTCGTGCCCCTGCCCGACGCGCCCGTGCTCGCCGCCCTCGGCTATCGCTCCATGATCGAGGCGGCCGACGACGTGCCCGCGCTGCTCGCCCACTCCCCCCTCGCGGTGGAAGGCATGGACCGCCGCCTCGTCGACGTCGTCCGCGCCCACAAGGGCCCCGGCGCCGTCCCCGCCCTGCCCGAGGGCGAAGGCTGGCTCCTCGTCGAAGTCGGCGCCCCAGGCGAAGACGTCACCGCCTCCCTGGAGCGCGCACGCGCCCTGTGCGCCGACTCGGCCGCCATCGACACGGTCGTGTACCCGCCGGGGGCCCAGGCCTCGGCCCTGTGGAGGATCCGCGCCGACGGTGCGGGCCTGGGCGGGCGCACCCCGCCTGACGGCGCGGGCGGCGGCGACCAGCAAGCATGGCCCGGCTTCGAGGATGCGGCTGTCCCGCCCGAGAACCTCGGCGCGTACCTGCGCGACTTCACCGCCCTCATGGAGGAGTTCGACATCGACGGGCTCCTGTACGGGCACTTCGGCGACGGGTGCGTGCACGTGCGCCTCGCCATGCCGCTCGAGACCCCCGAGGGCGTCGCCCACTCGCGCGCGTTCCTGCAGTCCGCGGCCCGCGTCTGCGCCGCGCACGGTGGTTCCGTCTCCGGCGAGCACGGCGACGGGCGCGCCCGCGGCGAGCTCCTGCGCTTCATGTACTCCCCCGACATGCTCGACCTGTTCGCGCGCGTCAAGCACGTTTTCGACCCGGCTAACCTCCTCAACCCCGGGGTGCTCGCCGCCCCCATGGACGAGGCCACGGCTGCTTCCCGCGCCCGGGCGCGGAATGCCGGCGGCGCGCTCGAACTCCAACCGGGCGTCGATCCGTTGGATCTCAATCTGCGCCGCGTTGCTGCGCGTCCCATGCCCGCCGACGGCGGCTTCGCCTTCACCCACGACGGCGGCGACTTCACCGCTGCTGTCCACCGCTGCACGGGCGTCGGCAAGTGCCGCGCCGGAGTGTCCGGCACCTTCATGTGCCCCTCCTACCTGGCCACGCGCGAGGAGAAGGACGTGACCCGAGGGCGCGCCCGCATCCTGCAGGAGGCCGCGAACTCGCAGCTCGTGAAGGCGATCGACTCCCCCGAAGTCCTCGAGGCCCTCGACCTGTGCCTGGCCTGCAAGGCCTGCTCGGCCGACTGCCCCGCCGGCGTCGACATGGCCCGCTACCGCTCCGAAGCACTGTTCCGCACCTACCGCGGACGCATGCGCCCGCTCAGCCACTACACGCTCGGCTGGCTGCCGCGCCTGACCCGCGTCACCGCGCGCGTGCCCGGCCTGGCGGCCGTCGCAAACGCCGTCATGTCGGTGGGCCCCCTGCGCTCGCTCGCCTTCCGCATCATAGGCCTTGATCCTCGCCGAGGCATGCCCGCCCTCCAGTCAGGCACCTTCACCGCGTGGGCTCGCAAGCAGTCGCTGCTGGCGGGTTCTGTCCCAACTGTCACGCCTGACGATGCCGTATCTTCCGGCGCTCCGACTTCCGATACTGCACCTTCCGATGCCGCGACCGGTGCCCGCGAGCGCGGCGGTGCCCAGGCCTCGTCTAACTCTGCCCGCAAGCGCGGCGGCGCCCAGGCCTCGTCGATGGCGGACTCCCCGATCCTGAGCGGGCCGCGCGACCCCAGCGGGCGGCCGTATGCGCTCGTGTGGGCGGACTCGTTTAGCCAGACCCTGGACGACACGGGGGCGCGCGCGGTCGTCGACGTGCTCGAGGCGAACGGTTTCGCGCCGATCGTCGCGCCGGACGCGTGCTGCGGCCTGACGTGGATTACGACGGGTCAGCTGAGCGGGGCGAAGAAGCACTTGGCGTCGTTGCTGGGCGTTCTTGCGCCTTTTGCGGCGTCGGGGATCCCGATCGTCGGCGTTGAGCCGTCGTGCACGGCGGTGCTGCGCGACGACCTGCTGGACCTGCTGCCCGACGACCCGCGTTCTCTGCTCGTGTCTTCCGCGACGCGCACCCTCGCCGAGGTGCTGTCGGCCGTGCCCGCCTCCGCGCGGCGCCTGCCGAGCCTGGAGGGCGTCGAGATCGTCGCCCAGCCGCACTGCCACCACTACTCCGTCATGGGGTGGGACGTGGACCAGGCGCTGCTCGAGTCGCTGGGGGCGCGCGTGACCAGGCTCGAGGGCTGCTGCGGCCTGGCCGGAAACTTCGGCATGGAGGCGGGCCACTACGACCTGTCTGTGGCCGTCGCGTCGCATTCTCTGCTGCCCTCCCTGTCGGCGAAGCCGGATGCCGTGTACCTGGCGGATGGCTTCTCGTGCCGCACCCAGGCCGCGCAGCTGGCGGGCCGCGGGGGCGTCCACCTGGCGACGCTGCTTGCGGGGAAGTAGGGGCTGATTATCGGGAAGTGAGTGCGCCATAGCCACGACTTCTGCTCGCTACTACTAGTAATTGCTTCACGTGCGCCCTGTCCCCAAGTAGCAATGCACTGTTTTGAGGAGCATTGCACTAGATAGGGAGGCATTGCACTACCTACTATCCAGTGCAATGCTCTGCTATCTAGTGCACTGCTACAGCAACCAGCGCAATAACTACCGACTGCGCGTATGAAAACGCCGACTCGGGCCATCACACGCTTCAGTCGGCAACGCCCACAGTGCCTCGGCATGCTCAGGGATAGCAATTTGATGCGGCCGGAGGAGCTTGATCGCCCACGCACGTAACGCGGCGAAATCTTCATAGTCCCTCCAAGAGACCCGGTATATCGTCCACCCGGCACTACGCAGATCATTTTCTCGCTGGATCCAGTCACGCTTCGCCCGCGCGAACTCAGCATCATCCTTGCCCAGTTTTCCAATGCCATCGAACTCGAAGATGATCATGAGTCCCGGAATCGCGATATCCGCAAAGTAGCGGTGCCCGTTGACGACGATCTCGAACTGGGTCACGACCTCGAAGGCACTCACCGACTTGAGAACCCACAGCAGTGCAGCCTCGGCAGGGTTGTCGCAGCCCGGGTCAGCGGCGTCTATGATTCTCTCCGCTCGCTTGTAAGGAATGCAGGTAGCCGCCCGTCGCCGTTCTATCAGACGTACCTTCATCGCATCTTTGGTCATTTCTGCCAGGCATCTGGCTTCATCTTGAGCAAACTTCGAGAAGCCTGACTCGTGACGCAACACCATGCAGGCTGCGACAAAAGCACTCAAAGCTTCTGAATAACACGCCATACGCACAACCGCGTCGATAACAGATTCGCATCGGAGCCCATCGATGATTTCCAATGCGTTTTCTGATGGTCGACTGGTGGTCGCGTAGACATAGACCGGCGGAACGGTAGCTACCATCGTTCTAACAGGAGGCAATCGCCGCTTTCCATGTCGTACACCGAACCACGCCACAACATCCGGATTGGCCTCCCACAATGGAATTGAACGCGCAACGAGGGCACTATTACCGACGAAAACAGCCTGCCGCTTCGCTCCGACACATACCGCAAGGAGCCTGGCTTGGGCTACTGTCGCCCATGAATCCCAGATAGTCGTGAACGCATCAGGACTATCAACACGGACGTAGCAACCTTTCCGAATCCACACACACGCATCGGGACGTGGTTGCTGAACGGTACCCTCAGACTGTGAGGGCGATGTCAGGACCGTCATCGATCGAATACTCATACATTGATGATCCTCATGCGAGCCGCACTCGTCACCCACACAACCGACACCTGTGGATAACTCGCACCATAACGAAGCCTGTGGATAATCCCTGTTCGATACTCTCATCGGGGCTACCCCAAGCCGCGCCCCATGTCAGTTCAGCCTTAGGCAGCGATGCACCACATAGGGAGGCATTGTACTATTTCGGGAAGCATTGCACTAGCTACTATCCAGTGCAATGCCGTGCTATCTAGTGCATTGCTTACTCTTCTAGTGCAATGCTCGTTCACCGCGCCGCACGCACCAGGCCCACTACCTTCGCCGAGGCCGGGGCGCCCATCGCGCGGGCCCAGCGGGCCGCGACGTCCGAAATATCGATGGACGGATCGACGAGCAGCGCGGTGGACAGCGCCTCCGCCAACACACCCGACGAGGCCACGACACTGACCTGCCGAACGCCCGAACGCGCGGGGTAACCCGTACGCGGGTCGATGATGTGATGGTCGAAAATTCGACCGCCGCCACCGGGTGTTTCACGCGATGTTTCACGCGCGCGCAGATCCGCCGCACGCTCCGCCACACACTCCGACACAGGCCCCGCACAAAGCGCACGAGCATCCCCCAGCGGCCCCAGGTTGTCCCCAGACGTCGACAGGGACGCCATGCCGTCCGCAGGCAGTTCCACGACGCCGGCAATCGCCGTGGGCACGCCGTGAGGATCACGCAGGCCTGCGCGCCACGGCGAACCGTCGGCGCGAGTACCACTCACAGACACCGACGACGTCCCCACAGACACCAACACGCCGCGCGCTCCCATGGACACCGCCAGGTCGCGGCACGCGTCGGCGGTGTACCCCTTCGCGATGCCGCCCAGGTCGAGGCGCGGGCTGGGAACATCCACACAACCGACGGACTCGGCGGGAACGCCCACTGCCCAGCGCCGCTCGCCGACGCGCGACAGCAAGCCCCACGACGACGCGCGCAACGCCGCCTCCACAACGCGCGAGGACGGCGCAGGAGGCAAGGGAGCGCCCGCAACATACGCGGCCCGCATCGCCTTGACGTCCCATGCGGCAACGAGCGGCCCGATCATCGGGTTGAACGCTCCCCCGGTCGCCTCCGCGAGTGCCAGCGCGCCACGCAGCAACCGGTCGGTGTCCTCGCTCACAACGAGGCCGGCGCTGGCCTCCGCGGATTCAGCCAAGTGACGGGAAACACCCTCACCGCCCCCAGCTGAAGCGACAGCGGCATTGAGCCGCGACACCTCGGAAGAAACCCGGAAGACACTCCACAGGTCCTCGTGGCGCGCCACGACCTCGACAATGGCGTTGACGATAGCCATGCCGTTCCCGCCCCAGCCGATCAGGTCAACGCGCGTACCCATGGCTGGAAAGGAGGAGCGCCACATCGGCGAAACCGCGGCTTCGGCTGTCGCTCCTGAGGAAGCACCAGCCACGCCCGATTCACCAGCAGGATCGGCAGCAGCACCGGCAGCAGCGCCGACAGCAACACCGACCACCGCATCGGTCCCGCCCGCAAGCCCAGCGGCATTCGCGCACGAGCCCTCGCCGACACTGACGGGCTTCGCCGAGCGCGCTGAACCCGACGGATCGGCCACGGCCTCGTCGCTGCCCGAGCGCCCCCTGGCCTCAGCCGTCGGAGTCCCCGGTCTCGGCGTCCTTCGTGGCGTCGTTCAGGCCGGGGATGTCGATGTCGTCGGCGCCGTCGGGGGACACGCCCTGGGCGGCGGCGATGGCGCGGATGGCGGCCTGGATGAACTGCTGGTGGGCGACGGTCGCGCCGGTGATGACGTCGACCTTGGCGGGGTCGCCGACCTGGGTGAGGTTGTCGGAGTACTCCTGGTAGGAGGCGACGGCGGCCTGCGCCTTCTTGTAGTAGTCCTGGTTGAAGACCTCACCGGATGAGCTCTTGCCGTAATCGGCACCCTTGTCGGTGCCGTCGGCCAGCGTCGTCTCGTAGGAGGTCGCGGTGATGCGCCCGCCCTCGACGGTGATGGTGATCGTGCCGATGGAGCCCTGGTCGTCGGGGTTGGATTGGGCGGTCCACGTGCCGTCGCTCAGGGGCTTGGACATGTCCAGGCCGGTGTTAGGCGTGCACGCGCCCAGGATGGTTGCGCCGAGCGCGCCGAGGACCGCGAACGAGGCCGGGGCTGCCCATCGGGATCGGCTGGCGTGGGTGGGTCGGGTGGTGGTCATCGCACTTTGTCCTTTCCGCTGCGGCCTTCGCCGTCGCGGCCGGGGAGGATGAGGCCGGAGGCTCGCGCCGAGAAGTCGTGGTCGTGCCAGGTTTCTTTGACGACCTTACCGTGGTCGAGTCGGATCTCACGCTGGCCCTGTTCGGCGACAAGCGCGTCGTGGGTGACGACCATGAGGGTCGTGCCGTCCTGGTGGAGCTGGTTGAACAGGTCGAGGACGATCTCCTCGTTGGTTTCGTCCAGGTTACCGGTGGGTTCGTCGGCCAGCAGCAGCTTGGGGTAGTTGATGAGGGCGCGGGCCACGCACACGCGCTGCTGCTCGCCGCCGGAGAGCTGGCGGGGCAGGTGGGAGGCGCGGTCGGCGAGGCCGACGCGGTCAAGGGCCTCGAGGGCTTCCTTCTCGTCGGGCATCGAGTGGTAGTACTGGGCGACCATCACGTTTTCGAGGGCCGTCAGGTGGCCGATGAGGTGGAACTGCTGGAAGACGAGGCCGATGGTACGGCAGCGCACCTCGGTGAGTTCGTCGGCGGTCAGGTCGGAGATGTCGTGGCCGTCCAGCATGACGGTGCCCTTGGTGGCGGTGTCCATCGCGCCGACGATGTTCATGAGGGTGGTCTTGCCGGAGCCGGAGGGGCCGACGATGGAGACCCACTGGCCGCGCGGGATTTCCAGGGAGACGTTGTCCAGGGCGTGCAGGTCGCCGTAGATCTTGGAGACGCCGTCGAGGCTCAGCAGCGCGTCCGAAGAGGACGAGGCCGCGGTGGCCTCGGGCGCGTCGGTGGCCTCGGGCGCGTCGGTCGCGGCGGCGGTGGTGTCGGGGGTGGTCATGGTGGCTCTCATTCTCCGCGCAGGACGAGCGCGGGGTCGACGGCCAGTGCGCGGCGCACGGGCGGGAGGCAGGCGAGGACGGCGATGAGGATCGAGCACGCGACGGTGCCGAGGAGGATCACGGGGTGCAGGGAGATGGTCCGGTGGAACACGGAGGTAGAGATGAGGACGGCAAGGCCGTAGCCCGCCCCGGCACCCAGAACGCCTCCGATGAGCCCGAGCATGACGCCTTCGCCCATGAACTCGCGGGTGATGGAGCGCCCGGTGGCGCCCAGGGCCTTGCGCAGGCCGATTTCGTTGCGGCGCTCGGTAACGACGGCGATCATCGTGGTGGACACGCCGATCATGGTCAGCGCCAGCACGATGACGGTGATGACGACCAGGAGGGAGCGCAGCATCGCGAGGACGCCCGTGTCGGACTGGGCGAGGCGACGCACAGTCTGGGCGTGAACCTCGGGGTTCGCGGCGTTCATGGCGTCGGCGACGGCGCTGAGCTGGTCGCCCTCCAGGGCGATCGAGTACTCGGCCAGCGTCACCGTGTCACTGGTCCCGGTCAGCTGGGACATGTCCTGGGTGGACATGTACACGTACCCGTCTTCGTTGCCGCCGGTTTTGAGGATGCCGGAGACGGTCAGGGTGACGCTCCTGGGGTCGACCTTCAGGGCCGAGGCCGGGGCTGCGTCCTGCCCGTCCGCGCCGGACTGCGGGTCTTGGGTGGCGCCGGACTGGCCCTGGGCGCCCTTCGAGGCGGCGTTGCTGTCCAGCTGGCTGACCGTGATGGTGTCGCCAGCCTTGACGTCGATCGTCGAGGCGATCTGCTCGCCTACGAGGACCTGTCCGAGGTCTTGGGGCCACGCCCCGTCCACGAACCAGGAGGGATTCATGGCTTGCACGGCCGCCAGGTCTGCGCCGCCGGCGACGTAGGGCTGATCGTTGATGGTGACGGTCTCGTAGTCGAAGGCTGCGGATCCAACGAGAGCGCCGGAGGGAACCAGGGCGGTGGACGCGGCCACGGCCTCGTCCGTGAGGGCCCCCTCGCCGGCGGGTGTGACGACCAGGTTGGCGCCGTAGGAGCGGATCTCGCGGGCCAGCTGGGCGGGCACGTCCACGGCGATCGTCACGAGGCCGGACAGCGTGGTCGCGCCGATGGCGACGGCTAGGACCGCGATGAGGACGCGGGAGCGGCGGCGCAGGATGGAAGAGGTGACCATCTTCCAGAACATTGCTCGTCTGGACATGGGAATCACCTTCCGTGCAGGACTTCGGCCGCGTTGAGGCGCAGCAGGTAGCGGATCGCGGGAATGGAGGCTCCCAGGACGACAAGGATGACAAGGACGGCGACGAGGCCGACGACGACGGGCACGAAAGCAATGGACGAGCCGAAGACCATGTATCCGATCGCCTGCGCGAGGCCGAGTCCGCCCGCGTATCCGAGGAGCCCTCCGGCCAGGCCGACGATGATCGTCTCGGTCAGGAACAGGGCGATGATCTGCTTGTCTTTGGCACCCACGGCCTTCATGAGGCCGATTTCGCTGGAGCGCTCCATGACGCCCGCGGTCACCAGGTTCGCAATGGCCAGGGCTGAGGCGATGAGCGCCAGCACGGTCACGAGGACCATGAGCAGCTGGGTCTTCTCCAGGATCGTGCCCTCGGACTGGGCGACCTGGCGGACCGGGCGGGCCACGGAGTCCGTCATGACTTCCTCGATCTGGTAGGCGATCGAGGAGACGTAGGCGGTGCAGTACCAGGTTTCCTTCTCGGACACGCTCAGCGAGTTCGGGTTCTTCGCGGCCTTGCGGGCCAGGTCGTTGTCCGGGGTGGTCAGGGCGGAAACCTCGACGCTTCCGACGGCGCCCTCGCGGCCCAGGAGCGTCTGGGCGGCAGGCAGCTGGATGAACACGCCGCGGTCCGCGTCGTCGCCGGTGGTGACGACGCCAGTGACCGTGAAGTCCTGGGTGACGCCCTCGCGGGTGAGCGTGAAGGAGTCGCCGACGCCGAGGCCTCGGGCGGCCGCGTAGGAAGAGCCGATAACCGCTCCGGTCGGGTCGTCGTCGCCGGGCCAGGCGCCCTCCAGGCCCCACCAGCCGCGCAGCTTGTCCAGACCGGTCTCGACGCTCTCACCGGTGGCCAGCTCCAGGTGGTGGCTGAACCAGGTGCCCGTCGTGGGCACGTGCTCGCCGCTGGCGTCGGTCGCCGACACGCTCAGCAGCGGCGCGAAGTCGAGGATGTTGTAGGTCCAAAAGATCGTCTTGATGTTGCCCAGCTCGTCCTCACGCAGGTACGAGCGGGCCTCGGCGGCCTCGCCCGTGTTGTAGAGGTCATCGAGGACGGCCGCACCCTGGGGGCGCACGACGATGTTCGCGCCGTAGGACTTGAGTTCCTGGTTGACCTTGTCACCCACGTTGAACATGACGGAGAGCATGGACGTGGCCACACCCGCTCCCAGGGCGACGGTCAGGGCGATCATGAGGTGGCGGTTACCGCGCCTCGTGAGGGCCCCTCGCAGCATTCGGAAAAACACGTGAGTCCCTTTACTTCGCGAAGATGGAGGCCGAGGCCTCAAGCGCCGAAATCGGCACGGTCAGTGTCCCGTTCGAGACCTTGTAGTCAATGGGGATGGGGTTACAGCCACCCTTAAAGCCGATGGTCGCGATGTTCATCGCCACTTCACACAGCTTGCAGATGACCTTGCCGTCCTTCTCGTAGTAGCCGGTAGGGCCGCAGATATCGCACGCGTCCAGGCCCACGCCGAAGGAGGAGCCGGACTTCTGGATGACGATGAAGCGCACCTTCACGCCGCCCGAGGTCGTGTACTCGAAGCGGTGCAGGTGGCCATCGGAAATATCGGCCAGGTTGACGCTCACCTGGTCCTCGACGACGGTGAAGGACTCCGGCGGCGAGAGCTCGATCTCCTGGCTGCCGTAGGCCACGCCCACGGTGATGAGCAGGGCGCCGCACAGGTAGCCGATCGCGGCGGTACCAGCCATGGACTTGTACAGGCGCGAGCGGGCGCGGCCCAGGCGGCTCTCGGCGGGGTTGGACCCGACGGTGGGGATCGCGCGCGACGCGCGCCACGTCAGAACGACGACGACACCCAGGGCCACGGCGGCCACGATCGTGAAGACGGCCTCGTTGTTAATGAACCAGGAGATGACCTCCCACGCTTCCTTGGAGGTCTTGATCCAGCGCTTGGCCTTGAGGATACGCACGAAGAGCAGCGCGTAGTTGGCCAGCAGGGCCGCCAGGATCAACGCGGCCGGCCACACGCGGTTATTCCACGAACACAGGCGGTACGACAGCCACGCCAGGAAGAACACGAGCAGCCACGCCAGCATGTAGCCGACGATGGCCAGCACCATCGGGGTCGAGTAGATCGCGACGCCGCCCGACGTCATCATGATCGCCTGGTTCATGGCGGTGGGCACCGCGCGGAACAGGACCAGCGCGATGAACGCCGCGCCAACAAGGCGCACGAGGAAGTCCCCGGGCAGGGCGGTCTCCATCGACGAGGCCGCCTTGGCCTCGTCATCCGCGTCTCCTCCCGGCAGGTGCGCGCGCATGCGGCGGGCGCGCACGGCCACCAACGCAAGGAAGACCAGGGCCAGGACCACCGCGAACGGCAGCGTGTACAGGCCGACGGTCTGGCGGTTGACGGACTTGGGGTCATGAAGGATGAGCAACGTCAGGTACAGGGAGGAGACAAAGCCCGCGATGATGCCTCCCCACGCGGCCCGCGAGCGCGCGAGCTTTCCACGGCGTCCATGTCCGGCGGCGGGCATGAAGCGGATGACAGCTCCGACGGCGAGCATCGTGAGTAGCAACGTTAGCGTCGCCTCACTCATCTGCACAAGCATTGGCTTTCCTCTCTCAATACAGGCACACCGAAGCCACGCGACTCCGATGTTGAGTTTAGTCCCCCATGGGGGCGCGGATCGAGGCCAGCGATCCCGGAAGGAACCACGGCCTCGACCCCGCGTTACTTAAGAGTCGATCACCACGAAACGGCGGTGGGATCCCACTGCCAATCCGGGAACTCGGCGACGAGCGGCTCAGTCCAGAAGCGGCCCTTGACGCCCGTGGTCTTGTCGGTGTGCAGCAGCCAGCCGCTGGGGGGCTTGATCGTGAAGGTCACGTCGTAGGTGCCGGCGTCCAGCTTGGGCAGGTTCAGGCCGTAGTGCGGGCCATCGGAGGCGTTCATCGGCATGAGCGTACCCTCCTGGACGGCCGTGCCGGACTTGTCCTTGATCGCGTACTCGACGGTCAGGCCGGGGACGAAGTCGCCCACGCCGTAGCCGAGGTCGTTGTTGTCGGCGGCGGAGACGTCGGCCTCAATGTGCATCGAGGACTCGGCAGCCGGGGTGCCCATCTCGGGCTCCATGTCGACGGGCTGGAAGTAGACGCCACCCACGACGAGGGGGCCAACGTGGACCTCGTCGCCGAGGGGCTGCTCTTCGAAGCCAGCGTCCTCGCCGGGGGCGGGGGCGGCAGGGTTAGCCGAAGCCGAGGTCGGCCCCGCGGGCGTCTCGCTGGAGGACGAGGAGTTGTTGGTGCAGGCAGCCAGGGTGCCTGCGAGGGCCAGCGTGGCCAGGGCCGCGCCGACGCGGAACAGAGAGCGCTTCATAGTGATGATCTCCTGTGCGTGTTGGTTGGATGGAATGTCGGTGTCGCTCGAGAGGAGTCAGTCCTCGGCCCGCGACTGGGCGGCCTCGCGGGCGAGGCGAGCTTTTCCGAAGAAATAGAGACCGACGATGATGGCGAGAACGATGGCTTGCGCGGCCAGGTTCTCCACTCGGGGGTAGATCCCCAAGAGGTCAATGGTGGGGAAGCCGGAGATGGGCGTCAGGGACACGACGTCCGCCTCCTGAAGTTCCCCGATACCAGAACCCGTAAACGTGAAGGCCATGAAGGCCATCAGCAGCGAGGTAATGGTGAAGAAGGGGCGCAGCGGGATGCGGACCGCCGCGAACTGGATGAGCAGGTAGATGATGACCAGGGCCACGAGGCCGACCGCCAGGCCGATCCACACGTAGTGGACCTTGTCGCCCGCGGCGGCGACGATCGGGACGTAGAAGAGGATCGTCTCCGCACCCTCGCGCAGGACCGCGAGGAAGGAAATGAAGGCCAAGCCCAGCAGGGAGCCGCTGCTCAGCGAGGCGTCCGTCTGTTTCTTGATGTACTCGTCCCAGGCCTTGTTGGAGGACTTGTTGATCATCCAGTTGGAGACCCAGATGAGCATGGCAACCGCGAAGAGCGCCGCGAAGCCTTCGAGGAGTTCCTGGTTCGCGCCCGCCAGGGAGGTGACGTAGCTGAAGAGGAAGGCCAGACCGATGGACAGGCCGAAGGCGAGCACCACGCCGCCCCAGACGATCGGGGCCTTCTTCTTGTGACCGGCCTTGGCCAAGTAGGCCAGGACTGCGGCGACGACCAGGATCGCCTCCATGCCCTCGCGCAGGATCACGAGGAGGGAAGGCAGGAACTGGGCAACCCACGGGGAGGTGGTCGAGCCCTCGGTGGCCTTGTCGGCGGCCTTGCCGGTGTACCCGTCGAGGCTATTGGCATCCTCGCGGATGTAGTTCGTCAGTGTCGAGAGGTGCTGGTCGACCGCCGCCGAGTCGTCGTCGGTCATGGCCTTCTTCAGGAGGGAGAACTCCATCTCCACCTGCGAGACGCGCGAGCCGGAGATGCGGCTCATGACCTGCTTCTCCATGCCGGTGATCTCGTAGTGCTTGTAGTAGGCCTCGTTGACCTTGTCCTTACCGGCCTTGGCGTCGCCGCCCTTGTAGGCGTTGGCGCCGTCTTCGAGGATGCCGTTGATCGTCTTGGCGACCTCACCCCACGCGCCGGGGCTGTAATCATCCGACGAGGCCTGGGCTGCCGACCCGGGTGCCACGCCGTCCAGGGACGCGCCGTCTTCGACCATGTACTGCTTGAGGGTCTTGGCATGGCTGTCGACACCGGCGCTATCGCCGTCGGTCATGGCCTTCTTGAGGAGGGAGAACTCCATCTCCACCTGGGAGACGCGCGCACCGGAGATGCGGGCCATGACCTGCTTCTCCATGCCGGTGATCTCGTAGTGCTTGTAGTAGGCGTCGTTGACTTTGTCCTTGCCGCCCTTGGCGTCGCCCGCCTTGTAGGTTGACACGCCCTCATCAATGAGTCCGTTGATCGTGGTCGAGACATCGCTCCACGTCTGATCCGCGGCGCGCGAGGGAGCGGCGAACACCGCCAGGGAGATCGCCGCCATAAGCGCAACGACGAAGAGACGTGTAGCCCGCTGGACGACATGATCTGCATGGGCGCGAAGCACTGCCACGGCTTGCCTCCTGTGAAACCGGCGCGATGGGCTCGCCGGGTCGATCGAATTCCTGTCAATCAGCGTAACCACATCTGGCCCAGGTGAAAAGTAGTCCGTTTAGGTCGTCCTAAATTGTGATCATGCCGTGACCGTGTTTAGCGCGGACATATACCCCCCTTGAAGGACTAAAGACCCAGGCTGACCGCTTGCTGACACAATGCCACAAAAATGGCGCGCCAGCAGGCGAAACACCATGACCCCCCACGTCCACAGACGGATGCACCCACGCGCACATCCATATGCCCATTTATTTCAAAATCTGTCATAATATTCCGGCAGCACAATTAACCGCAGGAAGCAGTCCCACCCATGACCACCGACCCGAACACACAGCCCCTGAGCGCGACGGCAGATTCTCCCGTGACGAACGCAGGCCCGCAGGGCCCCGTGTCCGCCGCTCCCCTCCCCCTGCCCGGCGAGCCTGGTTCGAGCGAGGCGGCCCCGGCCTCGTCCCCCGCGCGCCCGACGCGCGCCGACTGGGTGCGCATCGCGATCTTCACCATCCCCTACGCGGCGTTCTTCCTGGTGGGAGTGCCGACATGGCTCTTCCCCGAGTCGTGGAACCTGACGGCCATCAACCTCGCTGTCGACACGGTCTTCCTGATCATCGTCCTGGCATTCTTTGCAGGCGAGTTTTTCTCCGCTTTCACTTACCTGCGCACGCACCCCTTCTTGAAGATCCTGCTGCTTTTCGGCCTGTGGATCCCGGTCGTCATCGTCCAGGCCGCGACCCGCATCGCCCTCTACGGGCTCAACCCGCCGGTCCCCGAGAACCAACAGGCCGTCATCAACGCAATTTTTGACGGCGGCACGGGACTCGTCTTCTGCTTCTTCGTCGCCATCGGGGTGCCCATGGTCGAAGAGATTTTCTACCGCCACATCCTCATCGGCAAGTTCAGCGTCTACGCACCCACGTGGCTCGTCGCATCGATCTCAGCGGCGCTGTTTGCGTACATGCATTGTCACCAGTGGCAGGATTTCTTCTCGTACCTGCCCATCACCATCGTCCTGACGCTCGTCTACGTTTTTTCAGGCAAGAGCGTGGCCTACTCATGGCTGTTCCACGCGCTCAACAACACGATCATGGTGGGCCTCATGTTCGCGATGCAGGGAGCACTGCAGAACGCCTGATTGCTGGTTGCGCGCCCCGCCGACCGCACAACCGCACAACCACACAACCCCAAAACTAACCAAAAGTCGCACGTAATTTGGGTACCCTAACTTTTCTTAGGCATCCGATAAACCGCGGAATTTCAACGATCCGATTTCAAAACTTGAAATATGGGCAGGGGAATTACGTGCGACATTGTTGGGGAACCACTCCGGCATTTCAAACGGAAGAACCCCACAGGTATGGAGGTCGCCCGGCATCAGGCGGGGCCACGCCACTCGGCATCAGGTGCCGCGACACCGACACGCGTCACCGAGAAAGCCCCCAGACAAATCTCGCACGTAATTTGGGTACCCTCACTTTTCTTAGGCATCCAAAAAACCGCGGAATTTCAACGATCCGATTTCAAAACTTGAAATATGGGCAGGGGAATTACGTGCGACATTGTTGGGGAACCACTCCGGTATTTCAAACGGAAGCACCCCACAACCCACGGGCCGAGCCCGCACACCCCACCCCAGACACGACGAGGCCGCGACCGGTTTCCCGGCCACGGCCTCGTCGCGCTCGGCGGCACTCAGCACAGCGCCACCCGCCTGGCGGATCAGGCGGTCATGTCCACGTGGTCCTCAACCGCGGCGCGGCCAGCCTCGAGGCGGGCGACGGGGACGCGGAACGGGGAGCAGGACACGTAGTCGACACCCACGTTGTGGAAGAAGTGGATCGACAGCGGGTCGCCACCGTGCTCGCCGCACACGCCGAGCTTGATGTTCGGCTTGGTGGAGCGGGCGCGGCGCACGCCCTCGGAGACCAGGGTGCCCACGCCGTGGACGTCGATGGACTCGAAGGGGGAGACGCCGAAGATGCCGGCCTCGATGTACTGCGGGAAGAACACGCCTTCGACGTCGTCGCGCGAGAAGCCCCACACGGTCTGGGTCAGGTCGTTGGTGCCGAAGGAGAAGAAGTCGGCTTCCTCGGCGAGGTCCTCGGCGGTCATGGCGGCGCGCGGCAGCTCGATCATGGCGCCGATGGAGACGCCGGACAGGTCCACGCCACGGGCGGCGGCGACGGAGGCAATGATGCCTTCGGCTTCTTCGCGCACGAGCTGGAGCTCACGCACGGAGCCGACGAGCGGGACCATGATCTCGGGACGCGGGTCGAGGCCGCGGCCCACGAGCTCAGCAGCGGCCTCGCACAGGGCGCGCATCTGCAGGGCGAACAGGCCGGGCAAGTAGATGCCCAGGCGAACGCCGCGCAGACCCAGCATGGGGTTCTCTTCGTGCATGCGGCGCACCTCGACGAGCATGGCCTCGTCGGCGGGGTCGAGGGTGCCGGTGGCCTTGCCGACGGCGACCTTGGTCTCCAGCTCGATGAGGGCGGGCATGAACTCGTGGAGCGGCGGGTCGATGAGGCGCACGGTCATGGACTTGCCGTCCATGACCTCGAGCATCTCGAGGAAGTCCTGCTTCTGCTTCGTCTCGAGCTCATTGAACGCGGCCTGGCGCTCGTCGGAGCCGGGGGCGGAGAGGATCGCGCGCTCGACGAGCGGGCGGCGATCACCCAGGAACATGTGCTCGGTGCGGCACAGGCCGATGCCCTCGGCGCCGAAGGCGATGGCGCGCGTGGAGTCGAGGGGGGTGTCGGCGTTGGCGCGCACGCGCAGGCGGCGGACCTTGTCGGCGTGGGACAGGAGCTTGTCGACGGCCTCGACGAGCTCGCGGGTGCCCGCATCCTCGCCGGCGGCGGCGAGCCCGGCCTCGAGGCCTTCGGCGAGGTAGGTGGTGACGGGCGAGTCGGTCACGGGGACCTCGCCGCGGAAGATTTCGCCGGTCTGGCCGTCGATGGCGATGGTGTCGTCGGCGGTCAGGACGAGGTCACCGATGGTGACGGTGCCGGCGGCTTCGTCGATGACGAGGGACTCGGCGCCACACACGCAGGTCTTGCCCATGCCGCGGGCGACGACGGCGGCGTGCGAGGTCTTACCGCCGCGCGCGGTGAGGACACCCTCGGCGGCGACCATGCCGGGCAGGTCATCAGGGTTGGTCTCGCGACGCACGAGGACGGTCTTGATGCCCTTTTCGGCGGCTTCGACGGCCTGCGCGTTGTCGAAGGCGATCTTGCCGACGGCGGCACCCGGGGAGGCGGCCATGCCGCGAGCGATGAGTTCCTTCTCGGCCGTGGCGTCGAACTGCGGGAACATCAGCTGGGTGAGCTGGTCGCCGGTGACGCGACCCAGGGCCTCGTCGCGGGTAATGAGCTTTTCGCCGAGGAGCTGGGTGGCGATGCGGAACGCGGCGGCGGCGGTGCGCTTGCCGACGCGGGTCTGGAGCATCCACAGCTTGCCGCGCTCGACGGTGAACTCGATGTCGCACATATCGCGGTAGTGCGTCTCGAGCTTGCGCATGATGGCGCGCAGCTCGTCGTAGACGGGCTTGTTGATTTCCTTGAGGGCGGACAGGGGCAGGGTGTTGCGGATACCCGCAACGACGTCCTCGCCCTGCGCGTTCTCGAGGTAGTCGCCGTAGACGCCGGAGTGGCCGGAGGAGGGGTCGCGGGTGAAGCAGACGCCGGTGCCGGAGTTTTCGCCCATGTTGCCGAACACCATGGTGCAGATGTTGACGGCGGTGCCCAGGTCGTGGGGGATGCGCTCACGGCGGCGGTAGATGCGGGCGCGCTCGGTGTTCCAGGAGCGGAAGACGGCCTCGATGCCCATGTCCATCTGGGTGCGCGGATCCTGGGGGAAGTCCTCGCCGGTCTGTTCCTTGACGATGCCCTTGAAGGTGTCGACGAGGCCCTTGAGGTCCTCGGCGGTCAGCTCGGTGTCGCCCTTCACGCCGCGTTCGGCCTTGAGGGCGTCGAGGGCGTCGGAGAAGAGGTCGCCGTCGATGTCGAGGACGGTCTTGCCGAACATCTGGATGAGGCGGCGGTAGGAGTCCCACGCGAAGCGCTCGTTACCGCTAACGGCTGCGAGGCCGAGAACGGACTCATCGTTGAGGCCGATGTTCAGGACGGTTTCCATCATGCCGGGCATGGAGAACTTGGCGCCGCTTCGCACGGAGACCAGGAGCGGGTCGGCGGGGTCGCCGAGGTGGCGGCCCATCTGATCCTCGACGCCGCGCAGGGCGCGGGTGACCTCGGTGGCAAGTGTCTCGGGAACGGCCGACTCCTTGAGGTATGCGCGGCACGCCTCGGTGGTGATCGTGAAGCCGGGGGGAACGGGCAGGCCGAGCTTCGTCATCTCGGCGAGGTTCGCTCCCTTTCCTCCGAGGAGGTCCTTCATGGACTTGTCGCCCTCGGAGAAGTCGTACACATACTTGACCATCGTGGTCCTCAACTTCCGTGTTTGCGATGATTGGCCCGACACCGGGCCACTACCACAGGCAAGGATACACGTATCAAGGGACTAAGGTCACTTCAAGACACGCACAATAATGATTGTCCTTACATGGACGAGGCCTTGGTTGCTTGTCGGGTATCGTTTCCTCGCGCGGAAGTAGCGTCAAGCGGGCTGGTCAGGGGTATCGGCGAGGCTGTCACGCAGGCGCCGGCGGGCGCGGCGTTCGGCCGACCGGGGGCGGGCAGACGAC
>CABKMZ010000026.1 GCA_902373545.1 uncultured Actinomyces sp.
GCAGGCCCCGCGCCGCCCGTGTTGAGCCTGGATCGTCGTTCACTCACTCACCGCCATGCCCGTCCCAGGGCAGGAGCCGAGGCCGTCCGACCGTCAGGCGAATCGGGTTGATGTACGTCTTTGGTCCGGTCTTCGCACCCCAGTGGAGGATGTCAGATCCCTCCTCAACGACGCCGATCTGCTGCCCCTTGGCAACGCTCTCGCCCATGCGCACGGAGGCTGTGATGGGCAGGTAGGTGGACCAGACAGCGCGCCCGCGCACCTCGTGCCGGATCGATACGACGCCGCGGCCCCCGACCTGACCGGCAAAAGATACAGTGCCGGAGGCGCAGGCATACACGGGAGAGCCACCGGGATAGGTAAGGGCCACGCCGCGCCTGCCGGGCAGCCAGTCGCGATCCGGAGGAGCGAAAGACGAGGCGACGGGAACAGGGGAGAGCGTTGGCCACTGCCAGCGAGACTCGGGTGCGTCGGCTCGTGCCGGAGCGGTCATCAGCACCATCGCGCAGCAGAACAAGCAGGCGGCGACCGCGCAGGACAGTCGCGCGCGGGAAGGACAAGAGGGAATCATCGTTCCACCGTGCACCTGCAGCCCGCCTCGACGCGAGCCGCAATCGAGGGGCTGTGGACGACGCACGACACGAACGAGCCCCTGTGGATAGCAACGCGCGACGCGCGAGGCTGTGCACGGACACACGAGCCAGCCCAGGCCTCGTCGAGCGACGTGAAAGTCAGCACACTCACACTCTCCCCGTCACCGGAGATGAGGGGCTGGTGAGGTAAGATAGCCGGGCACTTGCCTCGTGCAGGTGACTTCGCGTGCCATTTATCGCGCGCCCACGGGAAACCGAACGGGCTGCGAGGCTCGGCGGCTTCGGTCCCTACGGGGATGGTCGTCGGTCATGGCACCAGGGTGCGCACAGCGCACAGCAAACCGATAACCCCGGGGGAAACCCCACTGATCACTCGCGACTTGCGGGGAAAGGACGAACCATGGCAGTCGTTACCATGCGTCAGCTCCTCGAGTCCGGTGTCCACTTCGGCCACCAGACTCGCCGTTGGAACCCGAAGATGAAGCGCTTCATCCTCACCGAGCGCAACGGCATCTACATCATCGACCTGCAGCAGACCATTGCTGACATCGACATCGCCTTCGACTTCGTGAAGCAGACCGTCGCCCACGGCGGCACCCTGCTCTTCGTCGGCACCAAGAAGCAGGCCCAGGAAGCCGTGGCCGAGCAGGCCCTGCGCGTCGGCATGCCCTACGTGAACCACCGCTGGCTCGGCGGCATGCTCACCAACTTCTCCACCGTTGCGACCCGTCTGCAGCGCCTGAAGGAACTCGAGCAGATCGACTTCGACGACGTGGCCTCCTCCGGTCACACCAAGAAGGAACTGCTCATGATGCGCCGCGAGAAGGACAAGCTGTCCCGCACGCTCGGCGGCATCCGCGACATGACCAAGGTCCCCTCGGCCGTGTGGATCGTCGACCCCAAGAAGGAGCACCTCGCGGTCTCCGAGGCTCGCAAGCTGCGCATCCCGATCGTTGCCATCCTCGACACCAACGCGGATCCGGACGAGGTCGACTACCGCATCCCCGGCAACGATGACGCCATCCGCGCCGTCGCGCTGCTCACCCGCGTGATCGCCGACGCCGTCGCCGAGGGCCTCATCGCCCGCTCCGACGTCCGCAAGGGCAAGGGCGAAGAGACCGCTGCTGAGCCGCTGGCTGAGTGGGAGCGCGAGCTCCTCGAGGGCGAGGTCAAGGCTGACGAAGCCGCCGCCGCTGAGATTGCCGAAGAGTCGGCCACCAAGCAGGACTGAACGTTTTAACTGAGAGGAATCATCCGATGGCGAATTTCACCGCTGCAGATGTGAAGGCGCTGCGTGAGCAGACCGGCGCCGGCATGATGGATGTCAAGAAGGCTCTGACCGAGGCCGACGGCGACGCCGAGAAGGCTCTCGAGATCATCCGCCTGAAGGGCCTGAAGTCCCTGTCCAAGCGCGAGGGCCGCCAGGCCTCCGCCGGCCTGCTGGCCGCGCAGACCGACGGCACCGTCGGCGTGCTGGTCGAGGTCAACTCCGAGACCGACTTCGTCGCCAAGAACCAGAAGTTCATCGACTTCTCCAACGAGGTCCTGGCCGCCGCCGTCGCCTCCGGCGCCGCCGACCTGGACGCGCTGCTCGCCGCCCCCATGGGCGAGGGCACCGTCAAGGACCGCCTGGACGCCTTCGCCGCCATCATCGGCGAGAAGCTGCAGGTTGGTCGCATCGTGCGCGTTGAGGGCGACAACGTCGACCTCTACCTGCACCAGACCAGCCCCGACCTGCCCCCGCAGGTTGGCGTCTTCGTCGTCACCGACGCCGCCGGCAAGGATGTCGCCCACGACATCGCCATGCACGTCGCTGCCTACATGCCCGCCTACCTCGATCGCGACTCGGTTCCCGCCGACGTGCTCGAGAAGGAGCGCGCCACCCTCGAGAAGATCACCCTCGAGGAGGGCAAGCCCGCCAACATCGTTCCCAAGATCGTTGAGGGCCGCCTGAACGCGTTCTACAAGGACAACTGCCTCGTTGACCAGGCCTACGCCCGTGACCCCTCGAAGTCCGTCGGCCAGATCCTCAAGGAGGCCGGCGCCACGGTCACCAACTTCGTGCGCGTGCACGTCGGTGCCTGATCCGGCTCACTCGTCAGCTTGCTGACAGTTGGGAGCGGCTCCGCCTAACGGCGGGGCCGCTTCCCTTTTACCAGGTAGTATGGTTCCTAACCGTTCCGCCCACCCAGGGCCGTCATAAAGGAGAAGCGTCATGTCGACGAAGCGCCGCGTTTTGCTCAAGCTTTCCGGAGAGGCGTTTGGAGGTGGGTCTATCGGCTTGGACCCCAAGGTCGTCCGCAATATTGCTGAGCAGGTGGCGAGCGCCGTGCGCGAGGGCGTGCAGGTTGCGATCGTCGTCGGTGGTGGCAACTTCTTCCGCGGCGCCCAGCTGGCTCGTGAGGGCCTGGAGCGCTCGCGCGCGGACTACATGGGCATGCTCGGCACCGTCATGAACGCGCTGGCCCTGCAGGACTTCATTGATCAGTCGGGCATTCCCGCGCGCGTCCAGACGGCCATCACGATGGCTCAGGTCGCCGAGCCCTACCTGCCGCTGCGCGCGATCCGCCACCTGGAAAAGGGCCGCGTCGTGGTTTTCGGCGCCGGCGCGGGCCTGCCCTACTTCTCGACCGACACCGTCTCGGCGCAGCGTGCGCTGGAAATCCACTGCGACGAGCTGCTGGTGGCTAAGAACGGCGTGGACGGCGTCTACGACGACGATCCGAACAAGAACCCCGACGCGCGCCGTTTCGACACGCTGACCTACTCCGAGGCCCTGCGTCGCGACCTGAAGGTGATCGACGGCTCCGCGCTGGCGCTGTGCCGCGAGAATGGCCTGACGACGCGTATTTTCGGCATGGGTGGAGACGGGGCTGTTACCCGCGCGCTCATGGGCGATGAAATCGGTACCCTAGTGACGGCGTGATATAACCTTCACAGACCACTGACGTTAAGGAGCACATAGTGATCGACGATATCCTCCTCGAAGCCGAGGACAAGATGGACAAGGCCGTGGAAGCGGCCCGCCACGAGTTCACGAACATCCGCACGGGACGCGCGACGTCCTCGATGTTCGAGCAGCTGCTCGTGGACTACTACGGCGCGCCCACGCCGATGCAGCAGCTGGCCAGCTTCCAGATCCCCGAGGCCCGCACGGTTCTCATCTCTCCCTTCGACCGCACGGCGACCCAAGAGATTATCCGCACGCTGCGCGAGTCCGACCTGGGCGTGAACCCCACGGACGACGGCAACGTTGTGCGCGTCGTCCTGCCTGCTCTCACCGAGGAGCGCCGCAAGGAATACGTGAAGCAGGCCAAGAGCAAGGCTGAGGACGGTCGCGTGTCCGTTCGCGGTGTGCGCCGCAAGGCCAAGGATCAGCTCGACCGCCTGAAGAAGGACGGCGAGGCTTCCGAGGATGACGTCGAGCGCGCTGAGAAGAACCTTGACTCGATGACGAAGGCGCACACCGAGCAGATCGACAAGATGCTCGCGACGAAGGAAAGCGAACTGCTGACGATCTGATGGCGTCAACGGATCCTTCATTGCTGGCTCGCATCTTTACCCCGGGCCCCACGCGCGATAATCATCCCGCGGGTGGGGCGACGGGGAAGGCGGGCCGTAACCTTGTGCAGGCGATCACGACGGCGGTTGTTCTGATCGCCGCCGTCGCGGTCCCTCTGTTTACGTCGCTGCCGGCCTTCGTGGGCGTCATCGGCTTCGTGTGCCTGGTGGGCATTTGGGAGTTGGCTGGCGCGTTTGCGCGCATGGGCATCACGTTGGCCGTGCCCCCGCTGTACGTGGGTGCTATTGGCATTGTGACGTGTGCGTGGTGGCTTGGCAGCGAGGGAACGCTCTTCGCTCTGTACATCACGGTGTTTGTGTGCGCCGCGTGGCGTCTGCTTGATAGGCGCCAGGAGTCGCGCATGAGTGACGTCGTCTCGACGACGTTTACCGCCGTGTACGTGCCGTTCCTGGCGTCCTTCGTGGTGCTGATGCTGGCGGCGTGGCAAAACCCGTGGGTGTTCGTGGTCTTCGAGCTGATGGTGATCGCTAATGATACGGGCGGCTGGGCCGCCGGCGTCCTGTTTGGCAAGCACCCGATGGCTCCTGCGCTGTCGCCGAAGAAGTCCTGGGAGGGCTTCGTGGGGTCGGCCCTGACCGCGGTGGGCGTGGGAACGGTCGGCCTGTGGTGGCTGGGTGCTGCCTGGTGGTGGGGCATCATCGCCGGTGTGTCGATCGCGTTTGTGGGCACGATGGGTGATCTCACCGAGTCCATGATCAAGCGTGAGTCCGGCTTGAAAGACATGTCGCAGATCCTGCCCGGGCACGGTGGGGTTCTCGACCGAGTGGACGCGTTGCTCATGAGCGCGCCGGTCGCCTACTTCATCTTTGCGTGGGCGTTGCCGGGTGTTTCTTGGGAGTCCAGGCATTGAGCGAGTCGTTGAGGGATCGCGCCAGGTCAGCGGGGCGCGCAGGGGACGAGGCCGTGGCGTCGTCCCCGCAGCGCCGTGGCGCTCGGCGTGAGGTTCGTCCGACGGATCAGCCGCCGGAGGGCGCGACGCATAAGGACGCCAAGCCGGTTCTGTCGTTTACGGCTAAGCGCAGGGGCAAGGCGCCTGCGCATTTGGCGGATTTGGATGCGGCGGGCCGAAAGCAGGTCTTGAAGGATCTCGGCCTGCCGGCGTTTCGTGCGGATCAGCTGTCGCGTCACTATTTCACACACTTTGAGGCGGACCCGCAGCGCATGAGTGATATCCCTGCGGGTATGCGCGCTCAGGTGAGCGAGGCTCTGCTGCCGACTCTCGTCTCGAAGGTTGTTTCGTTGGAGGCGGATGGCGGTCGCACGATCAAGGACCTGTGGCGCCTCTATGACGGAGCTCAGGTGGAGTCGGTGTTGATGCGTTACCCGCAGCGCACGACTCTGTGTGTGTCTTCGCAGGCGGGCTGCGGTATGGCGTGCCCGTTCTGCGCGACGGGGCAGATGGGCTTGACCCGTAACCTGTCGACGGCGGAGATCGTCGACCAGGTGCGCTACGCCCAGGCAGCGTGCCGTGACGGCGCGCTGGCGGGTGGTCCGACGACTCTGTCGAACATCGTGTTCATGGGGATGGGCGAGCCGTTGGCCAACTACAAGACGGTGATCGGCGCGTTGCATCGCCTGATTGACCCGGCGCCCGAGGGCTTTGGTATGAGCGCGCGCAACATTACCGTCTCGACGGTCGGCCTGGTTCCCGCGATCAGGAAGCTGGCGGGGGAGGGGATGCCCGTGACGCTGGCCGTGTCGCTGCATGCCCCCGACGATGACCTGCGCGACGAGTTGATCCCGATCAATTCGCGTTGGAAGGTCGGTGAGCTTCTGGACGCGGCCCGCGCCTACTTCCTGGCGACCGGGCGCCGCGTCTCGATCGAGTACGCGCTCATTAAGGACATGAACGATCAGGAATGGCGAGCCCAGCTCCTGGCGGATGAGCTCAACAAACGAGGCCATGGGTGGGTTCACGTGAATCCGATCCCTCTCAATCCGACGCCGGGATCCATTTGGACGGCGTCCACGAAGAACGCTCAGGACGCGTTCGTCAAGCGTTTGAAAGACAACGGTATCGCGACGTCGATTCGTGACACCCGCGGCTCCGACATCGATGGAGCGTGTGGCCAGCTCGCGACGGCGGTTGCCGAGGGTAAGCGTGGTACCGGAAAGGTGCAGGTATGATCAAGAGAGATTTTTCGCGCACGTTTTTGCGCGAGGGCTACGACATGCGCGAAGTGTTGAGCTTCCTCGCCGACGTCGAACGCACTATCACGGGCCAGCAGGAGGACCCGAAGAAGATTGTGACCGCGCAACAGGCTGAGGACATCGAGTTCTCCGTGCGCCTGCGCGGCTTCAACGTGGATGAGGTCGACATGGAGATTGATCGGCTTATTCAGGTGTTGCAAGGCCTTGATCGCCAGCGCGAGCAGGCGCCGCTAAACGCCGAGCAGGCTGAGACGGCTGCTGTTCCGGTCCAGGCCGCCCCCTCGGCACCGGTGGCGCAACCTGCGCAGCCCACGCCGACTCCCGCCGTTGTGCAGATGCCTCAGGTACCCGCTGGTGGCGCAGGCGTTGCGGGTGCCGCGTTGCCAGAGCGTCCCGCGATGGAAAGCTCAGCTGTGCCGCTCGAGCACGCGTCCGCTACGCTGCCTACGACTGACGAGTTCATCTCGGCACCGCCTGTGGCGATTCCTGATGCCGAGCCGATGGCCCTGCCCGCCGAGTATGCCGATTTCGGCACGCAGAAGGCCGTTGATGACATTCTTCGTTCCATGACTCAGAGTAAGGAGCAATGATGGCTGAGTTCCCGAGGGTCGGTTTCTTCTCGAAGGGATACGACCGCGGACAGGTCGATGCGTTCTTTGAGGATGCGCGTCGCGCGTACGAGGGCGGTGTGCCCCCCGAGCAGTTCAGCGCGGAGCAGGTGCGCCTGGCGACATTCGAACTGAAGAACCGCGGCTACAACATTGAGGCCGTGGACGCCGCAATGAACCGCCTGGAGGCCGCGTTCGTCAAGCGTGACCGCGCGGACGCGGTGGCCGCCGAGGGTGAGGCCGCTTGGTACGACCGCGTCGCAGATCGCGCAACGACCCTGTACCCGCGCCTGCAGCGCCCGCGTGGCGAGCGTTTCGCGCACCCTACGAGCGGTCGCGGCTACGACTGCGATGAGGTTGATGACCTGCTCGATCGCATCGCTGCCTACTTTGACGAGGCCGGGGACCTGACTGCGAACGAGATCCGCACGGCGACTTTTAGCCCCAAGCGCGGCAAGAGGGGCTACGCCGAGGGCCCGGTGGACGCCTACCTGGGTCGCGCGATCGAGATCCTGCTCGCGGTCGACTGATGGTGGCGCGCGAGACGACACTGGGTCCTACCCCCGTCGTTCTGCTGGGATCGACCGGTTCGATTGGCACACAGGCGCGCGAGGTGATCGAGGCGCACAGGGGCCGCTTTGACGTGCTCGGCCTGAGCGCGGGAGGCTCGTCGATCACCGAGCTGGCCGTTCAGATCATGGCGTTGGAGCCCGCGTTTGTGGGTGTGGCCCGTGACGTGCGTGAGGAGCTGGCAGCAGCCGTCGAGTCGATGGGAGGTACCTGCCCCGAGGTGTTCGTGGGTGAGGATGCGTCCGTCGAGGTCGTGTGTGCGTCGGTCGAGCGCGCGGCGGTGCTGTATCCGCAGGCGACACCGGTTGTGCTCAACGGCATCACGGGTGGTGTGGGCCTGTCCTCCACGCTCGCCGCGCTGCGCTGCGGTGCGCGCCTGGCGCTGGCGAACAAGGAGTCGCTGGTCGTGGGCGGCGCGCTCGTGAAGAACGCGATGCGTGTCCCGGGCCAGATCGTTCCGGTGGATTCGGAGCACTCGGCGATCGCTCAGGCGCTGGCCTCGGGCGTGCACGAGAAGGGCCTGACCTCCCCGGTCGTGTCGGGGCGTTCCGAGGTTGCGGACCTCGTGTTGACTGCGTCGGGCGGTCCTTTCCGTGGGCGCACGCGTGAGCAGTTGCGGGGGGTGCGCGCGGCTCAGGCGCTCGCTCATCCGACCTGGGACATGGGCCCGGTCGTGACGATCAATTCCTCGACTCTCATCAACAAGGGCCTGGAGCTCATCGAGGCCCACCTGTTGTTCGACGTGGCTCCCGAACACATCGTGGCGACGGTTCACCCTCAGTCGATCGTTCACTCGATGGTGACGTGGCGCGACGGGGCGACGACGCTGCAGGCTTCGCCCCCAGACATGCGTTTGCCGATTGCGCTGGGCCTGACCTGGCCCGAGCGCCTGGACGACGTGGAGGCTCCGCTGGAGTGGTCCAACCCGTCGCAGTGGACTTTTGAGCCGGTTGATAACGAGACGTTCCCGGCGATCAACTTGGCGCGTTTCGCCGTGGGCGCGTCGGCTACCCATCCCGCGGTGCTCAACGCCGCGAACGAGGTCATGGTGGACGCGTTCATCGAGGGCGTCGTTCCGTGGCTGGCGATCGTCGATACCGTGTCGGCGGTTGTTCACGAGCATGAGGGCGTGAAGGATCCCTCGCTGGAGGATATTGTGGCCGCGCAGCGCTGGGCTGACCGGCGCGCACGCGAGTACGTTGCCGCGGGCCAGTGGAAGGACATGTGAGCGTGGGTTCAGTAACGGGTATCGTCGTGGTCGTCATCGGCATCTTGGTGTCGGTGGCACTGCACGAGGTCGGGCATATGCTGCCCGCCAAGAAGTTCGGCGTCTTGGTGCCGGATTACGCGGTGGGTTTTGGTCCTGCCCTCTGGAAGAAGAAGATCGGCGATACGACCTACGCGCTGCGTGCGGTTTTGCTGGGCGGTTACGTCAAGATCGTCGGCATGTACGCCCCGGCTCGCCCGGGCACGCCCCTGGTGGGCCGACGCGGTAAGCCGACGCTCGCGCAGGAGGCCAGGGAGGCCTCGGCCGAGGAGATCCCGCCTGGCCAGGAGGCGCGCGCGTTCTATCTGCTGAGCGCCCCGAAGAAGATTGCCGTGATGCTGGGCGGGCCGCTTATGAACCTGCTGATCTGTTTCGTGCTGTCGGCTATCACGATGATGGGTATCGGCGCTCCCACGGCCTCGCGCACGATTGCGTCGGTGCCGGCGACGATTCAGACGTCGTCGGGGGAGATCGCGTCCCCCGCGTACGAGGCCGGGGTGCTTCCCGGGGACACGGTGACCGCGTGGAACGGGACGCCGGTGGCCACCTTTGCGGACCTGCAGAAGGCCGTTGGCGCCACCCCCGAGGGGGAGTCCGCTGTCCTGACGGTCGAGCGTGACGGTGCGAGCGTGGATCTGACGGTGTCCCCGGTGACGGGCGCTCAGGGCGCTCGATACGTCGGCGTGACGGCCGGGTACGAGTACGTGTCGGCCTCGCTGACGGACGTGCTTGAAGCCGACTGGCAGATGTTTACCGGCACGGCGGCGGTCGTCGTGCGCCTTCCGCAGGCGGTGTGGCAGGTGGGCCGCTCGGTGGTCACCGATGAGCAGCGCGACGCGACCGGAGTTGTCTCGGTCGTGGGCGTTGGCCGTATGGCCGGCGAGGTGACGGGCGATTCGGCGTCGCTGGGCCTGCGCGACACGCGCCAGGTGGTTGGCGTCCTGCTGAGCCTGCTGGCCTCACTGAACATGGCGCTGTTCGTCTTTAACCTGATTCCGCTGCCGCCCCTGGACGGCGGACACATCGTGGGTGCCATCTACGAGGGTGTGCGCAGGCAGTTCGCGCGCCTGCGCGGCAAGGAGGATCCTGGCCCGGCCGATACGGCGCGCCTGGTTCCCCTCACGTGGGCGGTCGGCGGCCTGCTGGTTGCGATGAGCGTCATCCTCATCGTCGCCGACATCGTGAAGCCCATTTCCCTGGGCTGATACCCGCTCTCGCTGTGCCCGCGCGCGTGCCGGCTCGGCAAGGCTCGCGGACGGCGGAAAGCGAGCCTGACCACGTGGGCGGCGCCCGTGTATGACGGATGGGCCCGCGTGCGCGATAATGGGCAGGTGAGTGAAATCAACCTTGGTATGCCCTCTGTGGCCACGTCGCCGTTCCCGCGCAAGCAGACGCACCGGCTGATGGTGGGAGATGTTCCCGTGGGTGGAGGGGCACCGGTGTCCGTCCAGTCCATGACGACGACGAAGACGCACGATATTGGTGCGACGCTCCAGCAGATCGCTGAGCTGACCGCCGCAGGCTGTGACATTGTTCGCGTTGCCTGCCCGACCGACAAGGACGCGGAGGCGCTGCCGATCATTGCCAAGCAGTCCCGCATCCCCGTGATCGCCGACATTCACTTCAAGCCGAAGTACGTGTTCCAGGCGATCGAGGCCGGCTGTGGTGCTGTGCGCGTGAACCCGGGCAATATCCGCAAGTTCGACGACCAGGTCAAGGACATCTGCAAGGCTGCTTCCGATCACGGCGTGTCCCTGCGCATCGGCGTGAACGCGGGTTCGCTGGATCCGCGCCTGCTCAAGAAGTACGGCCGTGCCACGCCCGAGGCCCTGGTTGAGTCCGCGATCTGGGAGGCCTCCCTCTTCGAGGAGAATGACTTCCACGACTTCAAGATCTCCGTCAAGCACCACGACGTGCTGACGATGATCCAGGCCTACCGCATGCTTTCGGAGGCGGGCGACTGGCCCCTGCACCTGGGCGTGACCGAGGCCGGCCCGGCCTTCCAGGGTACGATCAAGTCCGTGTCTGCTTTCTCGATCCTGCTCGCAGAGGGCATCGGCGACACGATTCGCGTGTCCCTGTCCGCCCCTCCCGTCGAGGAGGTCAAGGTGGGCACGAAGATGCTGGAGTTCATGGGCCTGCGCGACAAGACCCTCGAAATCGTGTCCTGCCCGTCGTGCGGACGCGCCCAGGTGGACGTGTGGACCCTGGCCGAGAACGTGACAGAAGGCCTGAAGGACCTGACCGTTCCGCTGCGCGTGGCCGTTATGGGATGCGTTGTCAACGGCCCCGGCGAGGCCCGCGAGGCCGATCTGGGCGTCGCCTCGGGTAACGGCAAGGGCCAGATCTTCATCCGCGGCGAGGTCGTCGAGACCGTCCCCGAGGATCAGATCGTCGAAACCCTGATCCGCCGCGCCAACGTGCTGGCTGAGGAGATGGGGCTGGAGCCGGGCTCCGGTTCCGTCGAGGTCGCCCCCATCACAGCCCCGGACACGAAGCTTCCGGGCATCGACTGCTGAGAAAGAGAACACCATGCGTCTTCGTACCCTTGCCTGCCTGACCCTCGCCGGTGGCGCGTGCGCGCTGGCCGCAACCGGTTTTCCGCGCCGCATCGGCCTGACCTCCTCGCAGGCGGACGTGTCCTTGCCCGGCGACCTGCTGCTGCCCGGCGCGAACGTCGTTGTGGACCGCGGTATCGCGATTGACGCGCCCGCGTCGGTTGTCTGGGACGTGCTGGGCCACGCCTTCGAGCCTGCGGACGAGTCGACGATCATTGAGATCGCGGACGAGGATCACGTCCTCATGCGCGTTGCTGCCCCCGGCGCACCCGAGGGTGCCCCGGCCTCGGGCACGTGCGTGATTGCCCTGCTGCCGCTGTCGCCCTCGCGCACCCTGCTGCATATCCGCGAGCGTCACGAGGCCTCGGGCCGCGAGCTGGCTCTCGTGTGGGCGGGCGTGAGCGCAGAGTCACTGTCCTCCCTGTCGATGCTGCGTGACCTGCGTGAGGCGTGCATGGCCCACGCCGAGCACGCCTGACAAAAACTCTCACCCATCTCGGGTGGCGCGCACATCCCCACGGTGTTGTAGGATCAAGCTACACGCAACGCCGACGGGGATGTTGCGCTATCTGAAAGGGGACCGCATGTTCCTCAGCTCCACCGCACTGCTCGCAGTCGTCGGTCTGCTTATCGCGCTCCTGTGGGCCTGGGTGTGGTCCGGCGCCTTTGCCAGCGCCCGGCGCGTCGCGATGCGCTTAGATCTGCGCGGTGGATCCTCGGCGTCGGAGATGAACCGCGTCGTCTGGCCGCTGATGCCCCTGCTGTCCCTCCTGTGGTTCGTGACCGCCGACCTTGTACGCCACGAGGCCATGGGCGCCGACACGACGGGGTCCTGTGCGCTGGTCCTGGGGCTCCTGGCCGTCATGGTGGCCGTCGCGATCCAGTCCCTGTACCGCGGTGGCATGCCCGAGTGGGCGTACCCGGGGTGGATGGCCCGGCGCTACTACATGGCGCATCCGGGTGCTCGCGAGCGTGAGCTGGGTGTCGGAGCGTTGATCTGAGGGCATTTCGCGCCTGATGAGAGGTCACACGGCTGTGCCGGTGGCCTCCGTGGCGATGCGTGCCGTACTCTTGGACCATGCTTCGAAATCTCTCGACTTTCTTCCTGCGAACCCTGCGCGAAGACCCGGCCGACGCCGAGGTCAACTCGCATAAGCTTCTGGTGCGAGCCGGCTATATTCGCCGCTCCGCCCCCGGCATCTACACGTGGCTGCCCCTCGGCCTGCGCACGCTGCGCAAGATCGAGGAGATCGTGCGCGAGGAGATGGATGCGATGGGCGCGCAGGAGGTGCACTTCCCGGGCCTGATCCCTGCCGAGCCCTACAAGGCCACGAACCGCTGGGAAGAGTACGGCCCGACGCTGTTCAAGCTCAACGACCGTAAGGGCGGCGACTACCTGCTGGCCCCCACGCACGAGGAAATGTTCACCCTGCTGGTCAAGGACATGTACTCCTCGTACAAGGATCTGCCCGCGACGCTGTATCAGATCCAGACGAAGTACCGTGACGAGGCCCGCCCGCGCGCCGGCCTGATCCGCGGCCGTGAGTTCGTCATGAAGGACGCCTACTCTTTCGACATTGACGACGAGGGCCTGAACGCCTCCTACCAGGCCGAGCGCGACACCTACGAGCGCATCTTCCAGCGCCTGGGCCTGCGCTACGTCATTGTCTCTGCGATGAGCGGTGCGATGGGCGGCTCGCGTTCCGAGGAGTTCTTGCACCCCTCGCCGATCGGTGAGGACACCTTTGTGGCCTCCCCGGGCGGATACGCCGCCAACGCCGAGGCCGTGACCACGCCCGTGCCCGAGCCGGTTGATGCCTCCGGTGTGCCCGCTCCCGTTGAGGTTCCCACCCCCGACGCCCCGACCATCGAGGCGCTGGTGGAGCTGCTCAACGAGAAGTACCCGCGTGAGGATCGCCCCTGGACCGAGGCCGACACCCTCAAGAACGTCGTCGTGACCCTGACCCACCCGGACGGGCAGCGCGAGCTTCTCGTCGTGGGCGTGCCCGGCGACCGCGACGTGGACATGAAGCGCCTCGAGGCCGCCGTCGCCCCCGCCGAGGTCGACATGGCCTCCGACTCCGACTTCGAGCCCCACCCCGAGCTGGTGCGCGGCTACATCGGCCCGATGGTGCTGGGCCCCAACTCGCCGAAGCGCGTCGTCGATGAGGAGGGGAACGCCTCCGGTTCGGTGCGCTACCTGGTCGACCCGCGCGTTGTCGAGGGTACGGCCTGGGTGACCGGCGCGAACGCCGAGCAGACCCACGTGCTCAACCTGGTCATGGGCCGCGACTTCACGGCCGACGGTACGATCGAGGCCGCCGAGGTTCGCGAGGGCGACCTGGCTCCCGACGGCTCGGGCCCCCTCCACCTGGAGCGCGGCATCGAGATCGGCCACATCTTCCAGCTGGGCCGCAAGTACGCCAAGGCCCTGGGCCTGACCGTCCTGGATGAGAACGGCAAGTCCCAGGTCGTGACCATGGGTTCCTACGGCATCGGCGTCACCCGCGTCATGGCTGCCCTGGCCGAGGCCAACTGTGACGACAAGGGCCTGAGCTGGCCCGCGCAGATCGCGCCCTTCGACGTGCACGTCCTGGCCACCGGCAAGGGCGACGAGGTCTTCGAAACCGCGCAGTCTCTGGGTGAGCAGCTCGACGCGGCCGGGCTGGACGTCCTGGTGGACGATCGGCGCAAGGTCAGCGCCGGCGTGAAGTTCAAGGATTACGAGCTTGTCGGCGTTCCCTTCGGCCTCGTTGTGGGCCGCTCGCTGGCCGACGGCCAGGTCGAGATCCGCGTGCGCGCCACCGGCGAGACCATCGTCGTGCCCGTGGCCGAAGCCGTCGAGCGACTGCGCGAGGCGCACGCCGCCGCGCTGAAGGGAGAGTGACATGGCTATCCGCCCCATTCGCATCATCGGTGACCCGGTCCTGCGTACCGTGTGTGACCCGATCACGGAGATCACGCCGAACGTGAAGGCCCTCGTCGAGGACCTGCTCGAGGGCGTCGACATGGATGGCCGCGCCGGTCTGGCCGCCAACCAGATCGGCGTCAGCCTGCGCGCCTTCTCCTGGAACATTGACGGCGAGATCGGCTACGTGCTCAACCCACGCATCGTGGCCCTGAGCGAGGACGAGTACCAGGACGGCGACGAGGGTTGCCTGTCCGTGCCCGACCTGTGGTACCCGACCGAGCGCGCCTGGTACGCGCGCTGCGAGGGTACCGACCTTGACGGCAAGAAGGTCGTCGTCGAGGGTGAGGAACTCATGGCTCGCTGCATTCAGCACGAGTGCGACCACCTCGATGGTCATATCTATATTGATCGTCTTGATCGACCCACTCGCAAGAAGGCGCTGCGCGATATTCGTAAGGCCGGATTCTGACCTAGCGGATGTGATCAATGCGTGAAACGCGCCGGGAAATGCGCTGCATTTCCCGGCGCGTTCAACTATTCTGTCAGTACATCGTTTGCGCTATTTTCCGCGCAGTTCATTGCGACTCCAGGCGATTAGGACGTAGGGGAAGACGATCCTGACAAGGCCAACAGGAGGAACAATGAGAGGGTCATACACCCGCGGTGTGCTTTTCGTGCACTCAACACCGCCCGCTCTGTGTCCACACATCGAATGGGCGTTGGGCACCGCGCTCGGCCAGGAGGTTCGCCTCCAGTGGTCCGACCAAGAAGCGGCGCCGGGCATGGTTCGCTGCGAATTCTCGTGGGTCGGACCGATTGGCTCGGGCGCCCGTTTGGCGTCCGCTCTGCGCGGTTGGGAGCACCTGCGCTACGAGGTGACGGAAGAGGCAACAGCCTCGAACGACGGTGGGCGCTGGTGCCACACGCCCTCCCTGGGCATCTTCCACTCGCAGATGGATTCGGTCGGTAACGTTGTCGTGCCCGAGGACCGTATTCGCGCTGCCATGGCGAACGCCTCCTCCTACGAGGAGTTGCTCGAGGGTCTTGACCTGGCGCTCGGTCAGGCCTGGGACGACGAGCTCGAATCCTTCCGTCACGCCGGCGCGGGCGCGCCCGTGCGCTGGCTCAATAACCGGGTCGGCTGATGGGGTCCATCGCAGATCTGCTTGGCGACCAGCTGCGTGCGGGCCTCGCGCAGCTGGTCGATCCCGATTCTGAGGCGGAGGGGCACGGCGATGCCCAGGCCTCGTCCAGCGCGGCGGGGGAGTGCGCCAGCGTACAGGAGCGCGCGCGTGAGGCGGCTATGGAGGCCGTCCTTGACGAGGCCGACCTGGCCCCTGAGAACGCGCGCGCTGAGCTGACGCTGCGCGGGGACCTGGACATGGACGACGTGTCCTTGTTCGCCGTCGTCGCGCGCGTTGAACGCGAGGCGAAGGTGCAGCTGCCGGACGCGCAGGTGGAGGCGTGGGTGAGCCTCGGAGACCTGCTCGATGCGGTTTCGCAGGCCGCTTGTCATGATTGACGAAAGGCGGCGTTAGGGGAGCGTCAACGACCTGCCCGAGAATCGTAAAGACCCTGACAGCAAGGGACTTCAGGCCTACGATGGAGGTGGATCGCCGGGGAACCTCCGGCGGCTACTCCGACGGAAGGAACGACGTTGACCCGCACCGAAGAGGATCTGCTCGGCACGCGCGAAGTACCCGATGACGCGTACTGGGGC
This sequence comes from uncultured Actinomyces sp., assembly GCA_902373545.1. Lineage (GTDB taxonomy): Bacteria > Actinomycetota > Actinomycetes > Actinomycetales > Actinomycetaceae > Pauljensenia. The sequence continues at coordinate 15,962 of CABKMZ010000026.1, forward strand.
ATCCATACACTGCGAGCTATCGAGAACTACCAGATCTCTGGCCGCACCATCAACGAGGCGCCCGAGCTGATCCGCGCCTTCGCCCAGGTGAAGAAGGCCTGTGCCATGGCGAACATGCAGCTCAAGGCGATGAAGCCCGTCAAGGCAGAGGCGATCATTGCCGCCTGCGACGAGATTATCGAAAACGGCCGCTGCATGGACCAGTTCCCCGTCGATCAGTTCCAGGGCGGCGCCGGCACCTCCGTGAACATGAACGCGAACGAGGTCATCGCGAACCTTGCGCTGGAGATCCTGGGGGAGGACAAGGGGCGTTACGACGTCATCAACCCCAACGATCACGTCAACCGCTCCCAGTCCACCAACGATGCCTACCCGACCGCGTTCCGCATCGCCCTGTGGCGCAAGGTTAACCGCCTGCGCAAGGCCATCGACGAGCTGGCCGACTCCTTCGATGAGAAAGGCGCGGAGTTCCGCAACATCCTGACGATGGGACGCACGCAGCTCCAGGACGCCGTTCCCATGTCGCTGGGCAGCGAATTCTCCGCCTTCGCCCACACGCTGCGCGAGGAGGACGAGCGCCTCGTCAACAACGCCGAGCTGCTGCTGGAAACGAACCTGGGCGCGACCGCGATCGGCACCGGCCTGAACACCCCGAACGGCTACCAGCAGGTCGTCGTGCGCCACCTGCGCCGCATCACCGGCGCGCGCGTCGTCGGCTCCCCGAACCTTCTGGAGGCTACCTCCGATACCGGCGCCTATGTGTCCATGCATGCCACGATCAAGCGAAGCGCCGTCAAGCTCTCGAAGGTCTGCAACGACCTGCGCCTGCTGGCCTCGGGTCCGCGCGCCGGCCTCAACGAGATCAACCTGCCGAAGATGGCGGCCGGCTCGTCCATCATGCCGGCCAAGGTCAACCCCGTCATCCCCGAGGTCGTCAACCAGGTGTGCTTCAAGGTCATTGGCAACGACCAGACCGTCACGATGGCCGCCGAGGCCGGCCAGCTCCAGCTCAACGTCATGGAGCCCGTCATCGCACAGGCGCTCATCGAGTCAATCAACCTGCTCGTGAACGCCTGCGATACCCTGCGCGAACGCTGCGTCTCGGGCATCACCGCGAACGAGGAAGTGTGCCGAGGCTACGTGGAGAACTCCATCGGCATCGTCACCTACTTCAACGACGTCATCGGCCACCACCTGGGCGACGTCGTGGGCAAGCGCGCCGCCGCGGAAGGCAAGACCGTCCGCGAAGTCATCCACGAGATGGAACTCCTGTCGGAGGAGGAGGTTGAGCGCATCCTCTCGCCCGAAAACCTCGCGCACCCGAAGTACGCGGGCACCGAGGAAGAGTAGGCGGGTTCCGCGCAGTCAGCCAACGACCGAGGCCGGGGACCCCGCGTGGGGATCTCCGGCCTCGTCGTTTGTGTCATCTCAGGACTGCAGCGACTCCTTGAAGGCGCGCACGAATGTACCGAAACGCTCCACCTGGTCTGAGAAGTAACGGTAGATGCGGCGGCGTGCATCGCCCACGTATTCGACGGTACGAAGCTCCTCGTATCGAAAACGACCTCGGTCGTCGATGAGGTCAGCATCAACCAGCCGGGCGGTGACCTCGCAGCGGAAGTGCGTGTAGGTACCGTCATCTGTGGCCTCTAGGACACGGCACACCAGGCTCATCTGCGAATCGTCGAGCACGGGGATGCCGTCGTGGTCGCTTGATGGAACGTGCGCGTCGCTGAGCTTGTTCCCACCCGAGACGGTGCCCGCGTACTCGAACAGGCCCATGGCCTCGGCCCCGAAGAGATTGAGGGAACACACGCCCGAGCGCTTGATTGAGCGTGCCGCGTGCGTGGTGGAGTCGCAGCCGATCATGACCATCTGTCCCAGCGAGTACGAGGAGGACCCGGTCGTGATGCCAACCCCCACTTCCTCATCGGGATAGGCCAGGATGTAGACGGGAAAGCCGTAATAGAACTTCTCGGTGTCGTAGTGAACGTGCATGCTCCCATTGTGCACCGGACGCATCGGGTGGGCAGGGTGCACGACGTGGAAAGCATGTACAGGCACGAGGGGGCCGGAAGCGCAAGCTACCGGCCCCCTCGGTTATGCGCGCGCTAGTCGGCGGAGGGGTTGTCCCGCTGCTTCAGCTCGCGCCGCACGTCCTCGAGTTCCTCACACATAGCCATGGTGAACGGATGGTCGTCACCCAGGACGCGCTGGCTGCTGACGAGGAGCTGTTCGTACAGGGCGATGGACTCGTCTGTGCGGCCAGCCTCTCGGTATGAGTCTGCGAGTTCACGGCGCGTGTTGTACGTGCCCGGGTGGTTGTCGCCCAGGATGCGGATCTGGTCTTTCATGACCTGCTCGTACAGGGTAATGGCCTCAGGAAGGCGGCCAACAGACCGGTATGTGTATGCGATGTTGTTGAGCGTGGTGAGCGTGCGGGGATGGTCTTTGCCCAGGACGCGAGCCTGGTCTTGAGCGACCTGCTCGTACAGGGTGATGGCTTCATCGAGGCGCTCAGCAGACGCGTATGCGCTTGCGAGGTTGTTGCGCGTGTTGAGTGTGCGGGGATGGTCTGTGCCCAGGACGCGAGCCTGGTCTTGAGCAACCTGCTCATACAGGGTGATGGCTTCATCGAGGCGCTCAGCAGACGCGTATGCGTATGCCAGGCTGTGGCGTGTGGCGAGCGTGCGGGGGTGGTCGGGACCCAGGACACTGGTCTGGCCTTCGGCGACCTGTTCGTACAGGGCGATGGCTTCATCGAGGCGGCCAGCTGACTCGTATGCGTCTGCCAGGCTGTTGCGCGTGTTGAGTGTGTGGGGGTGATTGTCGCCCAGGACACGCGCGCGGTCTGTGGCGACCTGTTCGTACAGGGCGATGGCTTCATCGAGGCGGCCCACCGCATTGTAGGTGTATGCGAGATTATTGCGTGTGCTGAGTGTGAGGGGGTGGTCTTCACCCAGAACGCGCGCGCGGCCTGTGGCGACCTGCTCATACAGTTGGATAGCCTCAACGCGGCGGCCAGCAGACTCGTATGCGTCTGCCAGGCTGTTGCGCGTGCTGAGTGTGAGGGGGTGGTCTTCACCCAGGACGCGCGCGCGGCCTGTGGCGGCCTGCTCGTACAGTTGGATGGCCTCATCGAGGCGGCCCGCCTGCAGGTGACAGTTTGCGAGGTTGTTACGCAAGGTCAGGGTATTAGGATGATCGTCGCCAAAAATGCGGGTGCTGTCGGTGATGAGCCGCTCAAACAGGGTGATAGCCTCATCGAGGCGCCCCGCCTCCTGGTAACAGCTGGCGAGATCGTTGCATGCGCTGAGCGTCTGAGGATGATTCTCACCCAGAACACGTGCATAGTCTTCGAGAACCTGCTCGTACAAGGTGATGGCCTCATCGAGGCGCCCTGTCTGCACATAGGTGTCCGCGAGACTGCTGCGCTCGGCGAGTCGACTTAGGTGGTCTTCGCCAATGATGCGGGTCGGGTCTTCGGCGGTGTGCTGGTGGGAGGTCTGTGTCAGTGCGGTGATTGTGCGTTCAAGTGCTGTGTGCTTGAAATGTGGCGATGCTGGTGCGAGCGTCAGGTACTCCTGCGCGACGCTACCCAGGAGTGCATCGAGGTGGTGGTGCTCGTCGGGGGCGTAGTTCTGCCGTGTCGAGGCTGATTGTGCGAGAACGTAGCGTCGGAATACCTCGGGCTTGCGTATTGCTTCACGTAGGGTGTTCTCGTCGTCGGCAAGGAGAGCGGTGGTTTGCTTCACTGATGCCTCAAGGTGAGCGATGAAGCTATCGATGCGGGACCTGTCGTAGCCCGACTCAGCGAGCTGTCCCTCGATTGCGTCCAGTTCAGCGCTTATCGAGTTTGTCAGGTGGTCACATGTCTGTGCGTCGCAACTACCAGGTATTTGATCCAGAAGGCTGCGGGCCTGTTGGTAGAGGTCGTGCCCACCCTCAATTGAGTCGGCAGTGAGGCCAAAAGCCGGTACTGTAACAATCGATGTCACGATGCTTGTCGTGATACTCAAAGCTGCCGTCGCTGTGTTCATGCGCACAGTGTACTCGCTACAATCAGCGGGGATAACCACCTGAGAAAACTTGGTGCAGCTGGGACGAACGTGACGATGGGTGGTCTGGATTCGTGGCACGAATTGAGTGAAACGAAGACGTGGGGGAGAGGGGACGAGGCCGGGGACCCCGCGTGGGGAACCCCGGCCTCGTTCTCATGACCGCTGGGCGCCGCGGTGGAGGAGCGGGCGCCTAACGGCGATCACTCCTCGCCGGCGTGATCCGAGCCTGCGATGGAGTAGTTGAACAGGTCGTACTTCGCGATCGCCTGGCCGACGACCGACGGGTCGATCTGCCCCTTGTCGGCCAGGGCGGCCAGCGTGCGCACGACCATGGACTCGGCGTCGATGTGGTACCAGCGGCGCGCCGCGCGACGCGTGTCGGAGAAGCCGAAACCGTCCGCGCCGAGCACGTGGTAGTCGCCGGGGACCCACTGGCGGATCTGGTCGGGCAGCATGCGGTCGAAGTCCGAGGAGGCGACGAACGGACCCTCGCGACCCGCGAGCTTGGCGGACACGTAGGGCGTACGGCGAGGCTCGGTCGGGTGCAGGTAGTTGTGTTCCTCGGCGTCCAGGCCGTCGCGGCGCAGCTCGTTCCACGAGGTCACGGACCACACGGCGGCGTCCACGCCCCAGTCGCGGGCCAGCAGCTCGCGGGCCTCGCGCGCCCACGGCACGCCGACGCCAGAGGCGAGCAGCTGAGCCTTGGGGCCACCGAAGTTCTGGTGCTCATCGAGGTTGTAGATACCCTTGACGATGCCCTCGACGTCCACGTTCTCCGGCTCAGCCGGCTGGTGGATGGGCTCGTTGTAGACGGTGATGTAGTACATGACGTTCGGGTCGCGACCGCCCGCGTCGCCGTACATGCGCTGCAGGCCGTCCGCCATGATGTGGCGGATCTCGTAGGCGTAGGCCGGGTCGTAGGACACGAACGCGTGGTTGGTCGCGGCCAAAACCTGAGAGTGGCCGTCCATGTGCTGCAGACCCTCGCCCGCGAGCGTCGTGCGGCCGGCGGTCGCGCCGATGACGAAGCCCTTGGTCAGCTGGTCGCCGGCGGCCCAGAACTGGTCGCCGGTGCGCTGGAAGCCGAACATCGAGTAGAAGATGTAGATCGGTACCATCGGCAGGTCGTGCGTGGCGTATGCCGTGCCGACGACCTGGAAGGCGGCAGCGGAGCCGGCCTCGGTGATACCCGTGTGCAGGATGCGGCCCTGTTCGGACTCACGGTAGGACAGCATCATGTCCGCGTCGACGGGCGTGTAGGACTGGCCGGTCGTGTTGAAGATCTTCGCCGACGGGAAGATCGCGTCCAGGCCGAAGGTGCGTGCCTCGTCGGGGATGATCGGCACGAAGTACTTGCCGACTTCCTTGTCCTTGAGGAGGTCCTTGATGAGGCGCACGAGGGCCATGGTCGTGGCGACCTCGAGCTTGCCGGAGCCCTTGGAGAGCGCCTCGAAGGGGCGCGTGGGCAGGGTGGGGAGCTTGGGCGCACGGTCGGCGCGGCGCTCGGGCACCCAACCGCCGAGGATCTCGCGGCGCTCCTTCATGTACTGCAGGGCCGGGTGGTCGGCCGGCGGCATGTAGTACGGGGGCATGTAGGGGTCGCGTTCGAGTTCTGCGTCCGTGATCGGGATCTGCAGGCGATCGCGCAGCTGCTTGGCGTCCTCGAGGGTCAGCTTCTTCATCTGGTGCGTCGAGTTACGGCCGGCGAAGTGCGTGCCCAGGGCGTAGCCCTTAATGGTGTGCGCGAGGACGACCGTGGGCTGGCCGGTGTGGTCCATGGCGGCCTTGTAGGCGGCGTAGACCTTGCGGTAGTCGTGGCCGCCGCGCTTGAGCTCCCAGAGCTGCTCGTCGGTCCAGTTCTTGACCATTTCCTTGGTGCGCGGGTCACGGCCGAAGAAGTGCTCACGCACGTAGGCGCCGTCGTTCGCGCGAAAGGTCTGGTAGTCGCCGTCCAGGGTCTCGTTCATAACGTGGACGAGGGCGTCGTCCTTGTCGGCGGCAAGCAGCTGGTCCCAGCCGCGCCCCCAGATGACCTTGATGACGTTCCAGCCGGCGCCCTTGAAGAAGGCCTCGAGCTCCTGGATGATCTTGCCGTTGCCACGCACCGGGCCGTCAAGACGCTGCAGGTTGCAGTTGATGACGAAGGTCAGGTTGTCCAGGCGCTGCTGGGCGGCGAGCTGGAGCATGCCGCGGGACTCGGGCTCGTCCATCTCACCGTCGCCGATGAAGGCCCAGGTGTGCTGCTGGGAGGTGTCCTTGATGCCGTTCATGTGCAGGTAGCGGTCGAACCACGCCTGGTAGATGGCTTCGGCGGGACCCAGGCCCAGCGACACGGTCGGGTACTCCCAGAACTCTTCGAGCTGGCGCGGGTGCGGGTAGGAGGGCAGACCGTGCTCGGTGGAGACCTGCTGGCGGAAGCCGTCCATCTGCTCTTCGGACAGGCGGCCTTCGAGGAACGCGCGCGCGTAGGGGCCGGGGGAGGCGTGGCCCTGGAAGAAGACGTGGTCGCCGCCGCCGGGGTGGTCCTTGCCGCGGAAGAAGTGGTTGAGGCCGACCTCGTAGAGGGTAGCGACGGAGGCGTAGGACGAGATGTGTCCGCCGACCTTGACGCCGGGGCGCTGGGCGCGCGTCACCTGGACGGCGGCGTTCCAGCGGATCCAGCGGCGGTATTCGCGCTCCATGGCTTCGTCGCCGGGGAAGTACGGCTCCTGGTCAACGGGGATGGTGTTGACGTAGGGGGTCGTGTATTCCTGGGGGAGCTGAACGCCGTTGCGGCGCGCTTCGCTGAGCATGTGCAGCAGGATGTAGCGTGCGCGGGGGCCGCCCTTTTCGTTGATGAGTCCGGTCAGGGACTCGACCCATTCGGCGGTTTCCTGGGGGTCGTTGTCGGGGACCTGGGGGATCAGCCCGTTCACGACGACGGGGCGTGACTCGTGGAGTTGGCTCACGGTGTACCTTCTCGCTTGACTCGGAGCTGCGACGTGCAGCGTTCGTGGGCGGTGTCTTCGGTCGACACCGCACATATCGGGACTATTGTCCCACTAATGGTGTGGCTTTGCGAGTGTTTGGTGGCTCGTGCGTGTATGAGGTGCGTATCACCGCCAGGAGGAATGGGTGGTGCGCGTAAATCCACTGGTCAGAGGGGTGATGCCGTGCAGGGCTGTTTCGATAGGTGTTATCCCTTGCATTCGACGTGGTTTCATGCCCTAGGATAAATACGTGAACGTTGATATGACACTGAGCGGCAGCTCGTTGAAGGGCGGTGCTGCGTGATGGCAGTGAGCCTGGGTTTTGCGTCCGATGCGATCGTGCAGGAGTTCTACGTCGATGACGACGTCGATCAGGGTGTGCGTGACGCGATTGAAGGGGAGACAGGGCATCCGCTCGTGGACGTCGATTACGCGGACGTCGTGGATGGCGCGATCGTCTGGTGGCGCGCGGACGACGCCGAGGAGGAGGACCTTGCGGACGTCCTCGTGGACGCCATGTCGAACCTGGACGATGGTGGCCTGATCTGGGTCCTGATCCCCAAGCCGGGACGCCCGAATTCGGTGCGCGTGGGCGACGTGGAGGAGGCCGCGGAGATCGCGGGCCTGCATGCGACGACCTCGACGGCGCTGGGGGCGAACTGGGCGGGCGTGCGCCTGACCGCGCGTCCTCGTTCGCGCCGCTAGTTTTATTGACGAGGCCGGGGCACCGGAGCGCTCGTCGGTGTTCCTAGCGCTCAGGTCAGAAAGTGACCGCAGACGCCTCTTCTGGTAGATTGGCGCCTGCGTGGGGCCTTTAGCTCAGTTGGCTAGAGCGTCTGGTTTACACCCAGAAGGTCATCGGTTCGAGCCCGGTAGGGCCCACAAAACGGCAGGGGCCGGAAGCAAAAGCTTCCGGCCCCTAGGCGTACCCGTGTACGTCACTCGGCGGCTGAGTCATCCTCCTGCCGCTCTAGCTCGCGCTTGGCTGCTTCGAGGTTCTCGCGTACCGTTTTAGTGAGTGAGTTGTCGCGTCCCAGACCCGTAATACAATCTGCGAGGGTGGCCTCAAATATAGCGATGGCTTTGGCGTATTGTTCTGCCCGCTGGTAGGTCCATGCGAGTTCGTTGCGGTCCTTGATGGTGTCGGGGTGTTGTGGGCCGTGGGTGTTGGTGAGATCAGCGATTATATCTTCGTGTTCAGCGATGGCGTCGGCGTATTGTCCCGCCCGATGGTAGGTCCGTGCGAGTTCGTCGCGGGCCTCGATGGTGTCGGGGTGTACGGGCCCGCGGGTGCTTGTAAGTTGAGCGATTATCTCTTCGTGTTCAGCGATGGCGTCGGCGTATTGTCCCGTATACTGGTAGGTCCGTGCGAGTTCGTTGCGGGCCTTGATGGTGTCGGGGTGTTCGGGCCCGCGGGTGCTTGTAAGTTGAGCGATTATCTCTTCGTGTACAGCGACGGCGTCGGCGTATTGTCCTGCATACCGGTAGGTCCATGCGAGTTCGTTGCGGGCCTTGATGGTGTCGGGGTGTTGTGGGCCGTGGGTGTTGGTGAGATCAGCGATTATATCTTCGTGTTCAGCGATGGCGTCGGCGTATTGTCCCGCCCGATGGTAGGTCCGTGCGAGTTCGTCGCGGGCCTCGATGGTGTCGGGGTGTACGGGCCCGCGGGTGCTTGTAAGTTGAGCGATTATCTCTTTGTGCACAGCGATGGCGTCGGCGTATTG
>CABKMZ010000027.1 GCA_902373545.1 uncultured Actinomyces sp.
TCACGTTATCGTCGACCTGAATCTCACGCTCGAGGAACGCGGCCTTCACGCCGCTCACGCTGCGGATCGCGTCAAGCGACCCGGCGGGGGCCTTCAGCGCGAATCCGCTAAAGGCGTTGGTGTACTCGCGGCTCACCTCGGCGGAGGCACCCGGGTCAACCCCAGCCACGGCCTCGTTCATGGCGGCGAGGGCGGCAGCGCGGTCAGTGCCGCTCGCCAGCTCGACGATGATGCCAACGACGCGCGTGGAGTCCTCAGCAGCAGAGGCCTGGGTCGGCGCAGCGGCCGGGGTCTGTCCGTTCTTCGAGGTCAGCGCGGTGTCGACGTCGCCGACCGGAATGATCGGGTCGGTCGCGGACGGCGCGGGCTGCGGGGGGACGGGGGCGGGCGGTGCCGCAAGGGCAGCCGGAGCCGCGACCGCGAGTGCGCACGCCCCAGCGAGGGCAAGCAACACCACTGGTTTCTTCGGTGTCATAGTCGTAAAACTCCCATGTGTTGATGACAGACCGCACGGGCGCAGTACAAAGTCCGACCCATCGGTCATTACTTCGTAGGGTACACGACACAACACGCGAGTTTGACACCGTTTCACGAACGACATCGCTCCCGTCCATAAACGAGGCCTGGGCCCGGGAACGCTGTCGCACTAGCGTTCCCGGGCCCAGGCGGTATGTTTCACGAAGAAGACGTCAGATCACTTGATCCACTCGCCAGATTCGCTGAACTCGTAGGAGTTTCCATCGATCGTGCGGATACCGCTGTACATCGCACCGTCGGAACCCAGGTAGTACCAGCGGCCACCGATCTTGACCCAGCCGGTCTGCATGGCACCGTTGTTGCCCAGGTAGTACCAGGAGCCCCTACCGCGCACCCAGCCGGAGCGCATGTAGCCGTTGCCGTCAAAGTAGTAGTAGCGACCGTCGATGAGGTACCAGCCGTTACGCAGGTACGCACCGTTGTTGCACTGCCACGCCCAGCGGTAGCCGTCGGTCACCCAGCGGCCACCCATGGAGGGGCTACACACGTTGCCGCCGATGCCGCCACCGTTGTCGCCGCCGCCGTTACCGGGCTGATCGCCGGTGTTGCCACCGTCGTTACCGGGCTGATCTCCGGTGTTACCACCGTTGTCGCCGCCGCCGTTACCGGGCTGGTCCCCGGTGTTGCCACCGTCGTTGCCGCCGCCGTTACCGGTAGCCGCCCCGATCGTGGTGGCCTTGGAGTGGTTGAGGCCGTAGTCCCACGCGAGCACGTAGGGCTTGCTGGAGCTGCCGCCGCTCACCCTGCTCATGTCGACGGTGGCCGTGTAGTGGTAACGACCGTTCGAGTAGGTCTGGTCAGCGTCGTTACGGATGACGTCGCGGTAGATGTACTGGCCGCTGTTCGGGTCGTTCACCGTGAAGCCCGCCAGCGGCGACTCGTCGCTGATCTCCACGTTGAGGGTGGAACCCCCGTTGCTCAGCGTGGCACGCTCGACGACGGGCGCCTTGGTGTCAACGCGGAAGTTGTAGGTCAGGGACTGCTTCGTCGGCGAGGGGCCGTCGTTGGAGGCGGAGATCGTCAGCGTGTACTTGCCGTCGGGCAGCCTCGAGTACTTGTAGTCGTTGAGGTTGATCGAACGCGACTCGTGGTTTTCCTCAACCCAGGTCATCCGCCGCTCGTCGGAGTTATACACCGACTTCCAGTTCTGCGTGGAGGTGAAGGAAGCGACGCTCTTGCCGGCCTCGTTCGCGTAGGTCGTGGTCATCGTGTGGACGGACCGCAGCGTGCCCGTGCGAGGAGTGATAGCCGTGGGCGCGCCCGAGGCCGTGGAACGGGAGATCACGTAGCGGTCGGCGTTGGGACGACCCTCGCGCTCGCTGCCCTTGACGAGGGGGTTGTAGCCGAGGAGGCTGCCGTTCTGGCCGTTGTAGATGGCCGAAGAAGCAGCGTGGCCGTCACCCTCGGAGAGCATCTGATCGAAGATCGAAGGCGTGCCCCAGGATCCGTAGAAGCCCAGGTAGGGCACGGTCATGTCGGACTGGCCATTCGTGCGAGCCGTGAAGCGCACGAAGCCGTCCAGGAAGGTGCCCGAGGGGGCGTTCGCGCTCACCCACTGGGCGAACTGGCTGCCGGGGGTGACGTCGATACCAACGGTGGCCTCGCCCTTGGCGGGGACGGTCACGCTGTTGTTGGAGAAGGAGACGCTGACACCCTTGCCGTTCCAGTCGGTGGAGCTGCCGGTGAAGAGGCCGCCCGAGATGTTCTCAGACAGGGCCTGAGCGGAGAGATCGTAGGTCGCCGCCGTGCCGGACATGTTGTGCAGGGTGACGTCGAAGTGCCAGCCCTTGGTGCCGTCCCCCAGTTCCGCCTTGGGGCGGGAAGAGTCGGCAGCACCGTTCACGGTCGGGTACACGGACGAGGTCGTGGCCGCTTGAACGTTCACGAGGCCTGCGCCCTGCTTACGCGGGGAGTAGTAGGCACCGGAGCTGGCGTTCGGATCGGCGACGGGGACAGCGGTGCCCATGATGAGGTTCTGGACGACGTCGGCCTTCTGGCGCGCGCTCATCGAGGAGAAGAGCGGGTCGTTCTGAACGCGTTCAAGCACGACGGCGCTGACACCGGTGATCTGCGGGGTCGCCATGGACGTGCCGGACATGTACTGGTAGCCGCCACCGGGCACGGAGGAGTAGATGTTGCCGCCGGGGGCGGTCACCTCAGGCTTGAGGCGCATGTCAGGAGACACGCCCCACGAGCTGAAGTCAGACATCTTATAGGCACCGCGACCGTTCCGCGCGTTTTCGATGGAGGCCACCGACACGACGGGCGCGAAGGTGGAGGGTTCACCCAGGGTCGAAGAGTCCGGGTCGGAGGCGTAGGGCAGGTTCTTGCCCGACTTGTTGCCGTAAGCAGCCGAGTATTCGTTGCCGGCGGCCACGTCGACGATAGTGCCGTTGTTCTGCAGCTTCTCGTACACGCCCGCGAACAGGGTGTCGGCCGCACTGTCCATGCCAGCCGTGCGACCGAGGGACAGGTTCACGACGTCAGGCTTAATGACCGCCATGTCGTCCAGGGCGGCGAGCAGCGCAGAGTCGGGGATGCCGCCGCGGCTGCGCGCGACCTTGCCGACGATGATCTGAGCATCGGGGGCAATACCCGTGATCTGACTACCGTTGGCTGCGGTGATGCCGGCAACGTGCGTGCCGTGAGAACCAGCCGGTGATGCGTCGTTGTCACCGTCCGCATAGTCGTAGGCGAAGGGGAACTTCTGGTTGACGTAGGTGCCGCTCTTGCCCACCTGTCGTGCCAGAGATGCGCCCTTGGAGCTGTCGATAGCGGGAGTTCCGTGCAGGCCTCCCGCGAACGCGGGGTGGCTCATGTCCACACCCGTGTCGATGATGGCGACGACCTTGCCAGCGCCGGTCTGGGAGATCTTGTCGGCCTTCATCATGACCTGGGCGGACAGGACGTCGCCGTGCTGCGCGGCGCGCATGGCTGCCATGGGGTTGCTCTCGGCGTCGGCGGCACTGCCGGAGTCGGCCGAGGCGTCGGCACCGCCGGTGCCCTCCGCGTCGGCGGGAGTGTCATCGCCTTCGTCGCTGACTTGGGTCTCGTGATCGAGGAAGGCGCTCTGGACACCGCTCACGCCGCGGATCGCATCCATCGAGCCGATGGGGGCGCTCAGCGCGAAGCCCGTAAAGGCGTTGGTGTATTCGCGCGATACCTCGGCGGAGGCATCCGGGTAGGCCGCTGCCACGGCCGAGTTGATAGAGGCGAGGGCGGCGGCTGTGTCGGTGCCGTCCTCGAGCTGGACGATCATATCCACGACGGTCGAAGAGTCTTCTTCGGTCGTGGCCGGGTCCCCCTCGTCGAGAAGGGACTCACCGTCGGCGGAGGTCAGCGCGTTGTCGACGTCGCCCACGGGGAGCTCGGGAGCGGGTTCGCTCGCCGCTGCCTCGTCGGCAGCCGACTGTGCGGACTGTGCAGCGTCGGCGTCAGAGCCGGCCTGGTGGAGGAGCGACCCCGGCATGGCCAGGGACGTGGGTAGCGCGATGGCAACCGCGCACGCGCCGGCGATAGCGAAAAGCTTCGCCGGTTTCTTCGGTGTCATGTGTCTAACTCCAATGATGTGTCGGGTGACCCGGTCGGGCCTAGAACAAACTCTGACCTAATGGTCACTGAACATCAGCGTACAGCACTTATCGCGGAATCCAGAAGCCCTTTGACAAAATTCCCAAGACTTTTTCAACAAAAAAGCCGGGTTCGACTACCTATGCAAGATAGTATCAAACCCAGGATTTGCAGGATTTTCTCCCCTGAGACTACCTCACCAAGACACCCAAAGGATCGAAGCTGCAGGCCTGTTCATTATCATTTGCACATCGGTCAGCATCATCCTGTCAGACTCTCACGCCCGTGTTATATGGAGGGTTGTTGAGCTCACTTTCTTTCGTCTTATTGCGTGTTGGTATCTGCTTGTTATGGCGCGATTCCACCATGAGCGAGGGGGCGGCTTGCGTTGTCAAGCCAGTCAACTGTTTCACAGGCGACACGGCACCCGTCCATCAACGAGGCCTGGGCCCGGAAACGCCGTCATGTCAGCGTTTCCGGGCCCAGGCCGTGAGTCGTCAACGGTTGTCAGATCACTTGACCAGTGCACCCGAGTTATCGAAGGTGTAGGTCTTTCCGTCGATGTTGCGCGTGCCCGTGCACATCGAGCCACCGTTGCTGGGATCCAGGTAGTACCAGGTGTCTCCCTGGTTCAGCCAACCGGTCTGCGCGTTCCCGTCAGGTCCGACGAAATAGTCCTTGCCGCCGATGTTAGACCACTGGTTGCGAGGGAGGCTCTTCCCGCTCACGCACTTCTGCCACCAGCCGACCGGATCGCTCAGCCAGTATCCGTTCAGGAAGTCGCAGTAACCGGAGTTGCCACCGTTGCCCGGGTTACCACCGGGCTGGCCGCCGCCATTATCCCAGCCGCCGCCGGGCTGGCCGCCGCCGTTATCCCAGCCGTCACCGGGCTGGCCGCCACCGTTACCGGGCTGGCCGCCACCGTTGCCCCAGTCATCACCGGGCTGGCCGCCACCGTTACCCCAGTCATCACCGGGCTGACCGCCACCGTTACCGGGCTGATCGTCGCCCCAGTCATCACCGGGCTGACCGCCACCGTTACCGGGCTGACCGCCACCGTTACCGGGCTGATCGTCGCCGACACCGGGCTGGCCGCCACCGTTACCGGGCTTGCCGCCGTTCATCGTGACGGGCTCGGAGTGGTTGAGTCCGTAGTCCCACGCGACAACGTAGGGATTGTTGCTGGCGCCACCCTGAACCTGGTTCAGGTCGATGCTGGTCTTGTAGTGGTACCGACCGTTCTCGTAGGTCTGGCTGTTCTCGTCACGAGCAACCTCGAGGTGGATGTAGCGACCGCTATTCGGATCGTTCAGCGTGAAGCCGGCCAGGGGCGACTCATCGCTGAGCTCCACCGAAAGGGTGGAACCATTCACCTTGGCGCTGTCCACAACGGGGGCCTTGGTGTCGATACGGAAGTTGTACGTAATGGACTGTTCAGTAGACGAGGGGCCGTCGTTGTTGGCGGCAATCGTCAGCTTGTAGTTGCCGTCGGGAAGGCTTGCGTACTTGCCTTCCTTCAGGTCGATGGACCGAGGCTCCTGCCCCTCTTCAACCCAGCTCATCCGTTCTTCTTCAGGATCGATGGTCGACTTGAAGTTCTGGAAGGAGGTGAAGGAGGCAACGCTCTTGCCCGCCTCATTCGTGTACGTGGTGGTCATCTTGTGAACGCTGCGCAGCGTGCCCGTGCGAGGGCTGATCGCTGTGGGTGCACCCGAGACCGTGGAACGGGAGACCACGTAGCGCTCAGCGTTAGGACGACCCTGGCGTTCCCGCCCCTTGAGGAGGGGGTTGTAGCCGAGGAGGCCGCCCCGGTCACCGTTGTAGATGCCCGAGGAAGCAGCGTGGGCGTCACCCTCGGAAACGAGCGCATCGAAGATCGCCGGCTTGGCCCAGGATCCGTAGAAGCCCAGGAAAGGAACGCCCAGGTCGGGCTGACCGTTCGTACGCGAGGTGAAGCGCACGAAACCGTCCAGGAAGGTGCCCGCAGGAGCGTTGGCGGAGACGTACTGAGCAAACTCGTTGCCGGGCTTGATATCAATGCCGACCGTGGTTTCACCCTTGGCAGGAACCGTCACGCTCGAGCCAGAGAAGGAAACGCTGACGCCCTTGCCGTTCCAGTCAGTGGAGTGACCGGTGAAGAAACCGCCCTCAATGTTCTCGGACAGAGCCTGGGAAGAGAGCTCGTACGTAGCAGGCGTGTCGGACACGTTGTGCAAGGTGACGTCGAAGTGCCAGCCGTTGGTGCCATCACCGAGTTCCGCCTTGGGGCGGGAAGAGTCGGCAGCACCGTTCACGGTCGGGTACACGGACGAGTTTGTGGCACCCTCAAGGTTCGCCAGGCCTGCACCCTGCTTACGCGGGGAGTAGTAGGCACCGCCACCCTGTCCGGGATCCACAACCGGGACCGCAGTTCCCATGATCAGGTTCTGGACAACATCCACCTTCTGACGATCATTCAGCGACG
This sequence comes from uncultured Actinomyces sp., assembly GCA_902373545.1. Classification (GTDB taxonomy): domain Bacteria; phylum Actinomycetota; class Actinomycetes; order Actinomycetales; family Actinomycetaceae; genus Pauljensenia. The sequence goes on from CABKMZ010000027.1 coordinate 6,572, forward strand.
AGAAGAGCGGGTCGTTCTGAACGCGCTCAAGCACGACGGCGCTGGCACCGGTCATCTGGGGCGTTGCCATGGACGTACCGGACATCATCTGGTAGCCGCCGCCGGGCACGGAGGAGTAGATGTTGCCGCCGGGGGCGGTCACCTCAGGCTTGAGGCGCATGTCAGGAGACACGCCCCACGAGCTGAAATCGGACATCTTGTAGTTGCCGTTTGCCCCGTTCCTCGCGTTCTCAATGGACGCGACCGTGACCACAGGAGCGAAGGAGCCAGGCTCACCCAGGGTCGAGGAATCCGGGTCAGAGGCGTAGGGCAGGTTCTTGCCCGACTTGTTGCCGTAGCCGGCCTGGAACTCGTTGCCGCCAGCAACGTCGAGAGTGATGCCCTTCTCCTGCAGCTTCTCGTACACGCCCGCGAACAGGGTGTCGGCATCGCTGTCCATGCCGGCCGTGCGGCCGAGGGACATGTTCACGGCGTCAGGATGCAGAGTAGCCATGTCATCCAGGGCTGCGAGCAGCGCGGAGTCGGGGATGCCGCCACCGCGGCTGCGCGCAACCTTCGCAACGATGATCTGAGCATCGGGGGCGATACCCATGATTTGATCACCATTGGCTGCGGTGATACCGGCGACGTGCGTGCCGTGGGCACCCGCCGGGGAGGCATCGTTGTCACCGTCCGCGTAGTCGTAGGCGAAGGGGAACTTCTCGGACACGTAGGTGCCGCTCTTGCCCACCTGCTGTGCCAGAGATGCGCCCTTGGAACTGTCGATCGCGGGAGTTCCGTGCAGGGCTCCCGAGAATGCGGGGTGGTTCATTTCCACGCCCGTGTCGATGATGGCGACGACCTTGCCTTCGCCCTTCTGAGTAACCTTGTCAGCGTGCATCATGATCTGCGCGCTCAGGTTATCGGGGTGCTGCGAACGTGACGCAGTCGTTGCGGAACCGCTGCCCGCGTCGTCAGAGTCGCCGTTTGCATCGTCGCTGACTTGGGTCTCGCGATCAAGGAAGGCGCTCTGGACACCGCTCACGCCGCGGATCGCATCCATCGAGCCGATGGGGGCGCTCAGCGCGAAGCCCGTAAATGTGTTGCTGTACTCGCGTTTCACCTCGGCGGAGGCGTCCGGGTAGGCCGCAGCCACGGCCGAGTTGATAGAGGCGAGGGCGGCGGCGGTGTCGGTGCCGTCCTTCAGCTGGACGATCATATCCACGACGCGCGAGGATCCGTCATCGGTGGAGGCCTGAGTTTCCCCATCAACCACCTGCTCGCCCTCCTCTGAGGTCAACGCATTTTCAGCGTTACCCACGGGCAGTTCAGGCTCGGGCTCAGGCTGCGCGACCACTCCGGCTGCGGATTGCGCAGCCTCGGGGTCAGAATCGGCCTCGGGCCCAAAAGACCCGGGCAGCGCAAGAGACGTCGGCAGCGCGACTGCAACCGCGCATGCGCCGGCGATTGCGATGAGTTTCGCCGGTTTCTTCAGTGTCATATGTCTAACTCCAATGTTGGCGTCTGGGGACCTTACAGACCTACCTAAAGTCTGACCTGTTGGTCACCCGGAACTAGAGTACAACACTTATCGCAGAATCTGGAAGCCATTTTCCAAATTCCCGACACTTTTTCAACGACGAAGCCTGGGTTCGGTGACGTTCTCACGAAGCACCATCGAACCCAGGCTTTGCGCGGTTTTCTCCCCCTCAGATCACCCGACTAACGCGCCCGAAGGGTCAAAAGTATAGGCGCGCCCATTGATCTTTTGCACACCGGTCAGCATCACCCCATCGGACCCCAGATAGTACCAGGTGCCCCCCTGGTTGAACCATCCGGTGCGCATCGCTCCAGTTGAGTCCAGGTAGTACCAGGAGCTGCCGTACGTGATCCATCCAGTGTGCATGTTGCCGGACGCTCCCAGATAGTACCAGGAACCGCGCTCGAACAACCATCCGGTGCGCATGACCTTCGTGACTGGGTCGAGGTAATACCAATAGGGTCCTCCATACACCCCATCGCGGACCCAGCCACCCACCAGAGCGCCCTCGGGGTCCGCGTAGACCCACTCTCCGCTCACACGCTTGAGGAACCCGGTCATCATGTAGCCGGACGGACCGAATTGGTACTCCGAGCCATTGATGGTGAACCAACCCGCCTTCAGGTAAGTCATACCGTCCGCGCAGCGGTACCACCAGCCGACGGAATCCTTCACCCAGGAACCACCCGCAGGGTCGGCGCAGGGAAGCCGGACGTCCGGATTGTTATTGGTGGGCAGGTCCAGGGTCACGGGATCGGAGGGGTTCAGACCGTAGTCCCATGCAAGCACGTAGGGGTACGCGACAACTCCCCCGGTTCCGCCCTGATTCTCCCACGCCTGCATGATCGTCATGATGGGCAGCTCCACGTGGTAGCTGTAGACCCCATCCTCGCCGACGCTGCCCTCGCTGGGGGTGAAAATGTGGCGGTAGAACCACAGGCCGTCGGCAGGATCGTGCAGGTCGACGCCAGCCAGGGGCGAGGCATCGGTGACGTCGAAGGAAATGACCGTGTCTGGCCCCTCACCCCCGTACGTCAGGTTGGAGATGACGGGCGCGGTCGCGTCGATACGGAACTTGTAGGAGATGGATTGTTCGGTGCGCGACGGTCCGTCGTTGCTCGCCTCAATCGTCAGCGTGTACTCACCGTCGGGCAGGTCCTTGTACGCCTCAGAGCGTGCGTCCAGCGCAGTGGGCTCGTGGTAGGCCTCGACCCACGTGTTCTCTTCGGTGCTCGTCAGATACACGGACTTCCAGTTCCGATGGTTCGTGACGGAGGCGACTTTCTCCCCGGCCTCGTTCGTGTAGGTGCTGGTGAGCGTGTGGACGCTGCGCAGCGTGCCCGTGCGGGGTTCGAGGATCGTGGGCGCACCCGGAGCCCCGGAGCGCGAGATGACGTAGCGGTCGGCGTTGGGCCGACCCTCGCGTGCACCCACCTTGATCAGGGGGTTGTAGCCGAGCTGATTGCCGGTCGCGCCGTTCACGATCTGTGAGGCGAATGTGTGTGCCCCGCCGTCGGAGGCAAGCGCGTCGAAGATGGCCGGCTTGCCCCAGTCGCCGTAGAAGCCCAGGTAAGGCACGGACAGGTCAGGCTGCCCCTCGGTACGCGAGGTGAAGCGCACGAAGCCATCGAGGAAGGTCCCCGAGGGAGCGTTGTCCGCAACATACTGGGCGAACGCGGATCCGGGGGTGACGTCGATGCCGACGGTAGCCTCGCCCTTCGCGGGCACAGTGACGGTCGCGCCCTCACCGATGCCAGACACGGCCACGCCACTGTACGCGATGTCCACGCCACGGCCTCGCCAATCCGAGGAGTGCTCCGTGAAGAAGCCGCCGTCGACGATCTCGGAGAGCGCCTGGGAGTTCATCTCGTAGGTCGCTTCCGCGTCAGACAGGTTGTGCAAGACGACGTCGAAGTGCCAGCCCGTCGTGCCATCCCCCAGGTCAGCCTTGGGCCGGGACTGCTCAAGGGCACCCTCGACGGTCGGATACACAGACGAGGTCGTGGCCGCCAAAGCGTCAACCAGGCCGGCACCCTGCTTACGCGGAGAATACAGCACCCCACTGCCCTGGGACGCGTCAGTCAGGGGACGGGCGGTACCCATAATGAGATCCTGAACAACATCCACCTTCTCACGCGCACTCATCGACGCAAACAGAGGATCAGACTGAACACGCTGCAAGACAATCGCACTAATACCCGACATCTGCGGAGTCGCCATCGAAGTGCCCGACGTCTGCTCGTACGCACCGTTCGGTATCGCAGAGAAAACGTTGCCACCGGGCGCAGCGATTTCAGGCTTGAGGCGCAGATCCGGGGAAACGCCCCACGAGGAGAACTCCGAGGCCTCGTAGACGGAGGACTGCGGCAAGACCTGACCCTCAGCCATCGTCAGGTGATGATCAGCGGCCTCCAGCATGGCCTGGCCATCCGCCTGCGAGATAAACGCGGCGGGCACGTCCTGGGTCGTCAGGTTCATGATGATGAGGGAGCCGACCGAGACGTTGTTGTAGACGAGGATGCCCGCGGGGTGCAGGTCGTACAGGTTCTCGACCTTCTTCTGGTAGGTCATGTTGCCGCGCGAGACAAGCGCAATCTTGCCGGCGAGGCCATCCGGATACTTGTCCTTGAGGGCGGCCACGTCCTCCTCGGAGGCGAATCCCGCATCCACATACTCGTAGGTGCCGGCGGGCAGGTCGGAGAAGTAGGCGACCTTCTCGCCATTCATGCCGCGCGAACGCTGGTAGCCAATATCCTTCCCGGCTGCCGTGAAGGCATTGCGGATGAGCGCGTTCTCGACGGAGGCGACGGCGACCACCGAGGAGTAGGTCGCAGGCTCATCAATGACCGAGGAGTCTGGATCCGAGGCGTAGGGCAGGCCTTTACCAGACATGTTGCCGTACCCGGTCGAAAAAGCGTTGCCCGCAGCCGCGTTGACGGTGATCCCCGCCTCTTGCAGCTTCTTGTAGACGGTCGCATAGACCGTGTCCGCCTCGTTATCCATGCCAGCCGTCCAGCCCAGCGACAGGTTAATGACATCCGGATGCAGGACCAGCATGTCGTCGAGGGCGGCCAGCAGAGCGGAATCCAGCAGCGCATCATCCTCGGAGCGCGTCACCTTTCCGACGATGATCTGAGCGTCCGGGGCGGTGCCGACAATTTTGTCGGCGTTACCCGCCGCGATACCCGCGACGTGCGTCCCATGGAAGCCCGACCCTCCCTCGCGCGGCGAGGCATCGTTGTCACCGTCCGCGTAGTCGTAGGCGAAGGGGAACTTCTCGTTCACATAGACGCCGGTCTTCCCCTCCCCCAACTGGGCCTTGAGTTCATCCACCCTATCCTCCGACAGGGCGGGCGTGGCCGTGAGCGCGGGCGTGAACGCCTGGTGCGCCATGTCGACACCCGTGTCGATGATGGCGACGACCTTCCCCTCGCCCTTCTGAGTCACCTGGTCGGTGCGCATCATGAGCTGGGCACTCAGGTTCGCAGGGTCCTGCCCCTCGATCTGCGAAGCCCTGGTGCCACCCTCCGCGTCGACGGCGGCCGCATCACTGACGTGCCCCTCGCGCTCCAGGAAGGCCGCCTTGACCCCCGCCACACTGCGGATCTCCTCCAGGTTGCCGGCGGGGGCGCTCAGCGCGAAGCCATCCAGGACGTTGGCGTACTCCCGCTCCACCCGGACCTGCGCTCCTGGGAACGACGCGGCCACGGCCTCGTTCACGGACGCAAGAGCAGTGCTACGATCAATTCCTTCCTCGAGTTGCACGATGACGCCGACAAGTCGCGCCGGGTCCCGGTCGATGCCTTCGGCAACCTCCGGGGCCTGTCCATCCTTCGAGGTCAGCGCCGTATCAAGGTCGCCGACCGGCAGGGACGAGGCCGGGGCATCCTCCGCAGGCACCGGACCCACGCGCAGCGGTGAAGCCACAGACGCCGGACCCGTGAACGCAAGCGCGCACGCACCGACAAAAGCCAGGAGGACAGCTGGTTTCTTCATTGACATAAGCCTTCTCCAATTAGTGTCACAGACGACCACTGCCAGCGTGGGCGCTCCCACGTCGCAGCCGCCTAGCACAACGCTACCGGAAAAGACACGACTGACAATCTTCAGATTGCTAACGAAACAATTAAGACGATCTGAAATGTCAAAAGGGCCGGGCCCAGGGACGCTTGAGTGTTACGTCCCCGGGCCCGGCCCGTGTTGTAAAGGCGATCAGGTCACTTGACCCACACGCCGTTGGCGTCCAGGTAGTACCAGGTGCCACCGAGGTTGATCCAACCGGTCGCCATGGCACCCGAGGCGTTCAGGTAGTACCAGGTGCCACCCAGGTTCAGCCAGCCAGTCGCCATCGCGCCGTTGGCGTCCAAGTAGTACCAGGTGCCACCCAGGTTCAGCCAGCCAGTCGCCATCGCGCCTGAGGCGTTCAGGTAGTACCAGGTGCCACCCAGGTTCTGCCAACCAGTCGCCATCGCGCCGGTCTCACGCAGGTAGTAGTAGGTGCCACCCAGGTTGAGCCACCCGGTCACCATGTAGCCGTTCGCGTCGTGGTAGTACCAGGTTCCGGAGTCCTCGACCCAACCGGTCCGGACGTAGCCGCGAGCATCGAAGCGGAAGACGCGCCCGTCAATCGTGGCCACGGTGTCCTTCGGGTAGGAACCGTCAGCGTTGCGGTACCACCAGCCGATTGTGTCCTTTTCCCACGTGCCCGTGGGTGCGGGCTGAGGCTGCGGGTCCGGCTGAGGCTGCGGGTCCGGCTGAGGCTGCGGATCGGGCTGAGGCTGCGGATCGGGCTGAGGCTGCGGATCCGGCTGAGGCTGCGGATCGGGCTGAGGCTCGACCCACGGGGCCGGCGCCGTCGCGTCCTGCTTCACAGACTTCACAACGGCGATCGTCGTCGCCGTTGCCTCGGTTCCGTCGGGCAGGGTGGCGGTCAGGTTCACCTGATCCCAGTCAGCAACGTTGCCGCCGGTGATCGTCGCACTCTTGCCGTCCTCGGCAGCCTTCAGGATGACCGCACCGCCATACTCCAGGCCCCAGGTCAGGGTCGCGTCCTTGAACTTCTCGGGCAGCAGCGGCTTGAGGGTAACAGTCTCACCCTCCTCCATGTCCACGCGCAGGTGATCGACGGCGATCTCGTCCTCGCCCAGCTCGGTGGCACAGACGTTGACGGTGGCCATCACCGGGTCGAAGACCATCGGATCCATGTAGTCAGCGACAGCCCTAACGTCCGAGCAGCCTTCCTTCAGGGCAGTCACGAGGCCCGACTCATCATCGACGTTCAGGACGTCGATGTCATCGCCGGACCAATTGATCTTCGTCATGTTGGCGTTCTCAGGCTGGTGCGTGACGCCGATCATCGTCTGCTGACCAACAGTCATGGTGAGCCGACCCGACTCGATACCGAAGTCGAGGGAGGTCATGGCGACGGGCTCGATCGCGACGTCGGCACGCTTCGAGGGCTTTCCGTCGCTCCCCCACGCAACGAGCTTCACGGTCGCGGGCAAGGCCTCAGTGTGGCCAGCCTTCGTCCAGGCCGCCTGAATGTCGGAGAACTTGATCTCAAAGCTGTAGTGGTGAACGCCGTCGGCGGTGACGTTGCCGGGGAAGTCGACGACGCGACGATAGAAGATGGCGTCGGTGGCCGGGTCGCGCAGGTCAATGCTGGACAGGCCCGGGTTGTCCTCGACCTTGAAGCTGACGGAACCGCCGAGCCCCTCACTGATGGTCGTGACCCCAGAAATCGTGGGGCCGTACATGTCGGGGTCGGGCGCCGCAAACGCGGGGGCTCCGAAGGCTGCACCGGACGCCACCATCGCGCCGGTCGCCAAGGTCGCCAGGAACGCCCTGTGAACTAACTGGGACATACTCACTCCAATGTTGATCCAACGAGCCATACCGCCCGGTTAGGCTTAAGGCTCGTAGGATGAACGCTACTGCGTAAATGAATACTTAGCAAGCCATTACCCACTTACCACCCGCAAGATACAAGCTATTACGTGGAGCTTTCAGTGACACCTAAGCCCATTTTTAGGCCGGTTTTCAACGGTAAACTAACCAATGCACATATGTTTCGACTCACGCGCACGTTTTCTCAATCACAGATCGTTTAAATTCCTGAATATTTCAACGAACCACTCTACTGTCTACCCGGTAAGCGCACGCCGCCCCGGCCTCGTCACTGCCGATCCGACAGCTCCAGGTTCGCGCGCACGACGATCCCGATGCGCTCAAGCATCGCATCATCGACCCAGCCCCCATCCAGGGCCGCCAGGCGCGGGTGCACGGGGGCCTCGTCGAAAAGACGATCGAAGCCGAGAATCCCTCGCCACAGGGGAATGAGCTCCTCGTGATAGGTGTGCCCGTGGCCGCCGGGCGCGGTCCCCGCGACGGGCAGGTCGGCGAGTACCTGAATGTAGGTCGCGAATCGCGTGAACTCCACGTTCAACGAGACGTCGCGCCCGGCGCGTTCGCGCAGCCAGTCCGGCTGCGTCCAGATGAGCTTGTTGGTCCACCACACGACCGGATCCGAAGGATGCTGGGCATAGACGACGCGCGGGAACCCCCACGGCCCAAGCTCGCGCCCATACAGGTCGGTACGCAGGTCCGAGGGCTCGTTGACGAAGCGCACGCGCCGCGCATTATGGACGACGGGGGCCACCTCGGGGCTGCCCTTGTGCCGAGCGGCCGTCAGGGCCGCATGCATCGGCGTGAATGAGGGAGTGCCCACCCACAGGGCACCATCCACCCGCGCCAGGACGTCCTCGAAGGACTCGAACACGGACTGCGACGCGAAGGCCCCCAAGGACTCACCGCACACGAAGAGGGCGGGTCGGTCGGCCTCGTCCATGAGATCCAGCTCGGCGCGCACGGCGGCAAACAGCGCGGCAGAGGCCTCCTGCGCGGGCTCGAGTCCCGTCAGCCAGTTCAGCGCCGAGGGCACGTAGGAGTACTGCAACGAGGCCGTGGCGCAGTTCCCGCGCGTGAGGAACTCCAGGGGCTGGACCTGCCACTCGTCCACCCACCCGGACCCGGTGGACGCCGCGATGAGGATGACGGCCCGGTCGAACGCGCCCGTGCGGTGCAGCTCGGCGACGACCGTGGCGGCCGCCTGCTCAATGCCCGACCCGCCCGTGGGCATCCCGGAGTAGACGCGGATGGGCTCCATCGCCACCCCACCACACACCTGCGCGATGTCGAGGCGCGAGGGGCCGCGCCCGAGGAAGACGCGCCCCTGCCCGCCCACCGACTCCCAGGTGACGGACGAGGCCGGGGACGCCGAACGCTCAGGGACGACAGGCTGGTAGATGCCGCGCGCCGTACGCATGTTGAGCTGCTCGGCCTTGCGGCGAAAGAAACCGATGCCGCCTCGCAGGATGACTTTGGACGTCAGGAAGAACATGATCGCGAACAGGATCACCATGCTCACCACGATGGCGGCCGGGCGCGGCATGTGCGCGTCCAGGGATGCGATGAGCATCCAACACAGCCGGTTCAGGGCTCCAACGATATGCAGCAGCATCCATGACACGACGACCGCTCCCGCGGTTCCCAACAGGTATTCGCCGAAGGTCTCCCCCGGCATGTTCACGAGCGCCGCAGCCTTGCGTGCCCTGCGATAAGACTGGATGACGGCGTAGATCCACCAGAGCGCAAAGAGAGCTCCGATTCCGATGCGGAAGCCGAGCTCGACGGGCTCGGAGGCGCGGATCGTCAGGCCGGTCAGGCGAATGACAAGCTGGGCCACGTTCTGCACGACGACGCCGGCGACATATCCGCAGGCGACCAGGATTCCCGAGGCAACGGCGTGCCACGCCCACGAGCGCGCCATGAGCGAGGGGGACACGCTCACCGCATACATCGCCAGCGCCGCGATGACACCCAGAAACGACAAACCCATGCGGACATTGTGCCAGGAGGCGGGTGCGCTCTTCGAGCAGGAACGAGGCCTGTCACCCCGAGGCACCCTCGCTCCGGCCGCAAGTAACAAGCGAGTGCACGGAAATGGTTGCGATTGTAACGGGGTGCCCAGTGATGGCCGGAGATGTATTCTTGCCACCAGGTTAAGGCTTCATCTACAATGGATATCGTCTATTGGTGGGGGGGTGACAATGTCATTATTCGAGGATGATCCCAACCTGATTCGCCGTCAGGAGCGTCAGGTACGAGAGCAGGCGGAACGCGCCCGCGCGATGCGTCAGCGCATCGAATCTGTCCAAGGAGTAGGCGTCTCTCCCGACAGCAGTGTCGAGATCATTGTCGATTCAGCAGGGACGCTGCTCGGCATTGGCATCGAGGGTGCGCCCAACGAGATGTGCGAGGCCATCATGGCCGCCTACGCGGCCGCCCGCCGCAACGCTGGCGAACAGGTGATCGCAGCTTCCCAGGAGGCTTTCGGCCCCCAGTACACAGGCATTGAACGCATGCGCTCACTGTACGGCATCCCCGAACCCGACGACCCCGCCGAAGATGATTCCACTCTCCTGGTTCGCCGACGGAGGCCCTGGGGGTGAGCGAGAATTATGCGGCCGATCCGTCGGCTATGACCGCGCACGCCCATCGGCTCAGCTCCTACCAGGGCGACCTGGAGCTGGCCTCCGATGCGCTGCGCCAGGCCTCGGCCAACAAGGGCGCTTTCGGGGCGATGGTCGGCCCTTTCATCGCCCCTCTCTTCCAGCTCGTCGAGGCCGGGGAGCACCTGGCCATCAACGGTGCGAGCATTGCCCTGGACAAGCTCTCCCAGTCCCTGATCGCCAGCGCGCGCGACTTCGAGGCGCACGAGGCGGCTTCGGCGGCCAGCCTGACCGAGGTCGGTCCGGGTGGACGGGGAGGCCTCGGTGTCCGCTGACGGCACGAATTCTCTCGTCGCCGAGCGCCAGGACACCACCTCGACCCTGTCGGGCGCGGGCCTCCTCGACGATATCGAGCAACTCAGCTCGGCCATTACCAACAAGTCGTGGGTGAGCGAGGCCCTGGCGGGCGTCGCCATGGGCGTCGACACCATCGCGTACGTGTCCGACCCCCTCGGAACCCTCATGGCCTGGGGCATCGGCTGGGTCTTCGACCATATCCAGCCTTTCAAGGATTGGATGCTCCAGCTCGCCGGGGACTCCGACCAGCTGCGCGCAAACGGCCAGACCTGGAAGAACATCTCCGCGACCCTGCGGGCAGCGGCGCACAACATCGAACAAGACGTGCGGGCTTCATTCCCTGACGGGTCGTCCACAGGCAGCACAGCCAGCGCCTACGTCACCGCTTCCAGCGCCACGACCGCGGGCATCGCAATGGCGGGCACCCTGTCGGGGGCGGTGGGCACCGCCTACGACGTGTGCGCCGTCATCATCCAATTCGTTCACGACTTTGTGCGCGACGCGATCAGCCAGGTCGTCGGCTCGATCCTGTCGTATGCGGTGGAGCTGGTTGCGTCTTTCGGGACGGCATTCCCCCTCGTCATGGAGCAGATTTCCACCAGGGTCGCCTCCCTGATGGGCGGCGTCTCCAAGCGCATCACCGCCCTGAAGGAATCCCTGTCGAACCTGGGCGCTCAGCTGACCAACGCCGACCAGCTCCTCAAGTCGCTCAAAGAATGGCTCCACAACCTCACCCACGCTGACGCGCCGACAGCTCGCGCTGATGGCGCGGCCCCGCCCAAGGCCTCGATGGCGAGCGACGCCCCCACGCCGAAAACGTCGGCCGACGCACCCACCCCAAAGGGAGACCTGCCGGAGGGGCCACACCCCCACTCGGGCGATCCGGCGGGCAACTACAGAGTCGAATTTTCATCACGAAACGGGGCTCGTATCGATGAGTAACGGTTGGAGCCGCCTATGAAGTCAGTATTCACAGTTGCATACAGGGGAACCTTCGGCGAGTTCATGGGACTGTACCGGGTCGGGGACGAGAAGCGTGTGCGTTGGGGCAAAAGCTTATTCATTGAGGCGATCAGCAACGTCGACCCTGCGCAGCGTTACCCCATGTGCGAGTTCCTCTTAGACCGCGAGTGCGTTCTCGATGCGGGCACTAAGGATGGAACGAACCCGTTCCACATTCTCTTCGCGCAACGCGCGCACGACATCACCGAGGATGTCGCCCTGTGTCGCCGCCTCATCGAACGCGGCGTCCCCCTCGGGGCGCCCGACGCCCACGGATGTATCCCCCTCGTCCACCTGATCTCCAACCAGGAGTATTCCGACGAGGAACTCACTCCCCTGTACGACCTGTATTTTGAGGCGCACGACCCCGGTTTCGACGCACAGCTAACAGGCTCGCACGATACCGTGTACGACGTTGCTCGCCGATGGCCCCACCGACAGGCACTGGCCGATCGCATCGCCACATGCCTCGGCATCGACCCCACCACTTCGACCCAGGACACATGACATGACCCCCACTTTCGAGGACAGCGCGCGCAATTTCCTGTCGCTTCTCAACAAGCTGCCCGCCACGCCAGCAATCACCTTCCGAGGCTTCGTCGACCCCTCCGTCACGCAGGCCCGCGTGGTTACCTCGCCCGCACTGACGGCGACCTCACGCAGCATCGCAATCGCCACGAACAACCTGCGCGTCCCTCTCGTCGCGGTGATCGTGGGCGCGAACGGGCGCGACCTGGCGCCCCTCATGGCGGGCGCACCGACGTTCAACCTCGAAGAAGTCACCTACCTGCCCGGGACCTACTTCTGCCAGCACCCTGCCGTGGAGTTCGCGGGCGTTACGATCCAAGTCTTCGAGGAGATGTGCGTGAGCGAGGATGGCACGAGCCTGGACATCGCCCGTCCCCTCGGCTCGTGGGACCCGATCCTCGCGGTTCTGGAACCCGCCCTGCGCGAGGCCCGCGCCCAGTGCCTCGCCCTACCCGAGGGGGCCTCGGACCGATTCATGGTCCCCGTCGAGTAAGACCCGCTCGCCGCCCGCACGGCAGCAGACACAAAGGAACGCTCATGACCACCACGTTCATTACCAACGCCGGGGCTGCGATCGTCTCACGCAAGATCGTCGAGCGGACGGGCAACATCAAGTGGCTGACCCGCGAGGCGCCCATCGCCCCGCAGGACACGGGCTGGCGCATCCTGTCCGACCGCGATACCGACGAGTACCTGGCCGATCCGGCCAACATGACGGTGGTCGACTTCAACGAGCTGTGCACCCTCGAACCGGCCTGCATCGGCATCTACGACCTGCCGGTCGGCTCCGACATCCAGCTGGTCGTCGAGCCCGACGGCCGCCGCCGCTGGTTCGACAACAAGACCGAGCGCGAGATCACCTTCACCTGAGCCCCGGCACCGCGTTCGACAGCTCGTTCGACCGCTCCCCCAGCCACACGAGGGTCGTGTAGGGGATGGCAATGTCCTGGCCCGGCGCGTAGCCCAGGTGCTCGTACAGGTACCAGCGCAGGTTCGCCTGCATGCGCTCGCGCCCGGCCGGGGTGGATCGGATGTAGGACGAGCGCGTGGTCCCCAGGGTGAGGATCTGCTCGGGAGTCATGACGTCCTGCCAGGCGACCTGCGTCAGTCGCATGGGCGCAAACCCGCCGCCCGGCGTGGGCGGCCGGTCAGGTCGGTGGACGTCTCCGGAGCGCATGATGCGGGTCAGGCGGTGCACCCACGGGATCGACACGTCCATCTGGTTCCACACGATGCCGAGCACGCCGCCCGGCGCGAGGATGCGAGCGGCCTCGACGCCCGCACGCTCGGGGTCCACCCAGTGCCACGACTGGGCAAACACGACGATATCGAACACTGCGTCCGGCAGGGTCGTCTCCTCGGCGACGCCGGCATGCCACGTCACGCCAGGAATGGACGAGGCCTGGGCGCGCATCGCCTCAGAGGGTTCCACCGTGTCCACGACGGCCCCGGCGCGGGCCAGGAGCTCGCTCATTTTGCCGGTGCCCGCGCCGATGTCGGCAGCGCGCAGCGAACCATCCCGGCCCGACGCATCCACGCCCCGCGCGCGCCGCGCGGCATCGATCAACGCGGCCACGGCCTCGCCCGGGTAGGCGGGGCGCACGGAGGCGTACGAGCCGCCCTCCCCGACGAATGGGTTGACATCCAGCGAGGCGGACGCCCCGTCCGACAACGTGGCACAATCCGCGCTCCCACGCGTATCCGCGGCGTCATCCGCAAGGCCGGCCACGGCCTCGTCCCCGGGGGCGCTCACAGAAGCCCGCTGCCCAGTCGACACACGTCGTCGACGTAGTGCACGTACCAGGGCTGGCTGCGCCACTCCTCGTAGGTCAACTCACGCGAGCGCTCACGGGTGCGCTGGTCGTTACCGTGCAGCAGCTCGACCAGGCGCGCGTCGTCCGCGACGAGAGTGATCTCGTAGTTCAGGCCGAAGGAGCGCACATCCATGTTGGACGAGCCGATCGCACACAGGCTGCCGTCCACGATGACGTACTTGGAATGCAACATTCGCGGCTTGCGGTACAGGTGGATGCGAACGCCGGCCTTGAGGAGCGTGCCGTAGTACGAGCGCTGGGCGTGCCCGACCAAGAACTGGTCGAATTGCTCGGAGACGAAGAGCTCGACCTCGACGCCGGACAGGGTGGCGTTGGTCAGGGCGGTGATGAGCGCCTCGTCGGGGATGAAGTAGGGGCTCGTGATCGTCACGTGTGTGCGCGCCGAAGAAATCATGTGCACGAAGGCGCGCAGGTTCGGCGTGCCCTTAAACGCAGGGCCCGAGGGGATGATCTGCATCGCCGAGGCCTGGGGATTCTCGCGCTGTTCGTCCGTGGGCGCGATGGGCGCGATGGGCGGGGTGAGGTCGGCGGGCGTGAGGACTTCCTTGCAGGCGTAGTACCAGTCGACGGCGAAAACCGCCTGGATCTGGGAGACGATGGGGCCGGTGACGGACACGCTCGTGTCGTCGTAGAGCATGCCGGCCTTTGCGTAGGAAGGGGTGTCGTAGTCGGGGGCCACGAGGTTGTGGGAGCCTACGTACGCCTCGCGCCCGTCGATGACGAGGATCTTGCGATGGTTGCGCAGGTCGGGTCGGCGGATCTGGCCGCTCAGCGGCGCGAAGGGGAGCATCTGGTGCCACAGGATCCCCATGTCGTCGAGGCGCCGACGGAAGGCCTTATGGCCGGGAATCGTGCGCATGCCGTGGTGGTCGACGAGGAAGCGCACGGTGACACCGCGTGCCTTCGCGCGAGCCAGGGCCTCGTACAGGGGGGCCGTGTATTCGTCCCAGGATGTCTGGAAATACAGGACGTTGACGTGATGGGTGGCCTTGTCGACGCTGTCGGCCATCGCGCGGAACGTCTCGGCCGTGTCGTTGTAGAGGTGGCCGACGCAGCCCACCGACGCCGGGAACCCGGTCAGGTTGCCCGACAGTCGCATGATGGACGAGGTGTCGTCGTCTGAGCCGATGGGCAGACCATCCTCACCGGTCTGCACGTCGTAGGACTCGGCTTGAGGCGCGGTCGAGCCGGCCACGATGGCGTCGATGAGCTCTCGTGCCTCCGGGTCGTCGTCGAGGCGGCGTCCCATCGCCCACCAGGATCCGAAAATGAAGTAGAGCGGCACACCCACGAACGGCGAGAGAAAAATCAGCACCAGCCACGCGTTCGAGGTCGACGCGCGCCTGTGCTTGGGAACGACGCCCAGCGCGACGGCGCGGATGGCGAACTCGAAAGCCCCGAAGAGGAGCCAGGCCCACAGCGGGGGATCAGGATGTGGCGGCATCATGTGCCTATTTTACCGGCCGCCCCAGATCCTGACGGGCCCATCGCTGCCAATGCGGCGCGTAGGTCTGCCCGTCGCGCGCGATGGCGCGGCTTCGGCGTTCCTCCTCGCCGGGGTCGGCGATCCACACGGACAGGTCGGCCTCGGCCTCGAGGGCACCGCAGCCCTCGATGATCGCGGGCGCCAGGGGGACCCGCACGGCGTGGCCGGGCGCGCTGGCCTCCCAGTCCCAGGTGACATAGGACGAGGATCGCCCCGCGCGCAGGTTGTGCGCGATTGCCCGGGCGACGCGGGCACCTTCGGCCAGCCCGTCCCAGCCCGGGTACCAGTCGTCCAGGTGGAGGATCTGCCAGCCCTCCAGCTGGCGTTCAAGGGCCGCGGCCAGGGTGGACTTGCCCGACCCCGAGTACCCGTCGATCGTCACGACGGGGACGCCCGCGGGCGCGGCCTCGCACATCGACGAGGCCCCGGCGGCCTCCTTCGCGAGGGCGCGCAGGCGAGGGGCGAGGTCGCGCGCGGCCTCTTCGGGGGAGAGGGTCACTGGCACGGTGACCCTCTCCCCCACTCCCCTGCGCGCGTCCTCGGGGGACGTGGCCGCCCCACGCTGGCCGGTCATCGGCCCACCAGCGCGAAGGTTCCGGCCCACACGCTCACGGCCAGCGCGATCGCGGGAATGGCCACGGCGACGGCTATAAGCACGGCGTCCGCGGCGCGCAGGCGCGAGGGACGCGCCCACGTGCGCTGACCCTTCGCACCGAAGCCGCGCGCCTCCATCGTGGTGGCGAGCTTGCCGGAGCGACGCAGCGCGAACACGAGCAGCGAGAACGAGCCGCGCAGGAAGGAACGGATGCGCGAGGCGTCGCCGACGCCTCGGGCGCGTCGGGCCCTCTCGAGGGCCTTCCAGTCGGCAGCCATGAGCGATGTCATGCGCGCACCGGCCAGCGACGCCAGGACGGGCCTGGCGGGCAGGTGCAGGATTTGTGCGAGGCCGTCGCCCATGTCTGTGGGGTCGATGCGGTCGAGCAGCGCAATCGCCGGGATGACGAGGGCGCACATGCGCAGGCCGATGCCCAGGGCCAGCCATATCGAGTGTTCAGAGATGGCTGCGGGGCCAAATTCCCAGAACACTCGGCCGCCCGGCGAGGCGTAGAGCAGCATGGACAGCGCTCCCAGCGGCGCGGCCACCGCCAGCGGCGTCGCCTTGAGCGCGAAGCTGCGCGCCGACACGCCCGACAGGGGGATGAGTGCGAGCTCGAGGGCCAGCGCGACCCCTGCGCTCACGGGGTCGATCGAGATCAGCAGCGGCGTGGTCGCCACCAGGAGGGCAAGCACGCGGGCGACGGGGTTGGTGCGGGCCAGGAGGCCACGCCGGGGCGCTCGGGCGGAGGTGGGCGCGGACTCGGCGCAACCGCGCGACTCTCCCCCGCCTCGGATCCCAACCAACCCCAGGTCAACGACGCGCTGTCCCATCGCGGCCACGAACGCGGGGTCGTGCGTGATGGACACCAGGGTGACGCCGCGCTCGAGGGCGGCGCGCAGCAGGCGCACGAGGCCCAGCCACGTGCCGCGGTCCTGGCCGAAGGTCGGCTCGTCGA
>CABKMZ010000028.1 GCA_902373545.1 uncultured Actinomyces sp.
CTTGGGCCCTTGGATGCGCAGGTTAACCCCTTGGGTGGCAGTGTGGGCGGGGTTGCCCATACTCCACCTGTCGGGTCCAGCCGCGCAGGAACGGGTAAGGGCTACCAGTAAAGGGGCCCGCGGCTTGTGCCGCGGACCCCTTTACTGAGCGTTAGTCAGCCGAAGGCTCACACCTGAGGACTGTAGGGGTTCTGAGGCTGCTCGCCCGTCTGCCCCTGCTGGTTCTGCTGACTCTGAGCCGTCTGCCCGAACGGCTGCTGACCGTACTGGGGCTGACCGGCCTGCTGGGTCGGGTACCCCTGCTGGGGCTGAGCACCAAACTGACCCTGCTGGGTCGGGTAGGCCTGCTGGCCCTGGAAGCCCTGCGGCGCGGAGTAGCCCTGCTGGGGCTGAGCACCAAACTGACCCTGCTGGGTCGGGTAAGCCTGCTGGCCCTGGAAGCCCTGCTGACCCTGCTGCCCCATCTGGTTGAGCAGGGCAGGCGTCGTATCCAGGGGGGCGACATTACCCTGCTTAAGCTCGAGAAGCAGAATGACACCGGCAGCGCCAAGACAGAGCCCGAAGAAGGAGAACATGTAGAAGCCCATCAGCATGTAATCGAAGTCCCCGACCTTACTGACGAAGTAGAGCGTCTCGATCAACGTCATGAGCGCGAGGAGAACCGAGCCCGCACCCACCGAGATGAAGGCCCACTTCTGGTTCGTCAGCCAGTAGGCGACGCCCAGGCCGACGTTAATGAGCAGCAGCAGCAGGAAGGTAACCGGGAACCAACTCTCTAGGCCGAGGAGCGAGTACGTCCTCCAAACGCCATCAACGTAGGGAAGAATCATCGAGATCAAGAGGAACAGCGATGCTGCCGCAATACCGATCAGAGAATAGGTCGCGCGAACGGAACGGCCACTCACCTTGCCGGTCTGTGCGACTACCGCGTTCTGGAACTGGCTAAATGCCGAGTTTGCGGCAGCGCCAAGCTGCTGGGCGGCAACACCAAGCTGCTGGCCAGCAGACTGGCCGGGCTGAGCCTGCTGTCCAGGCTGGCCGTACTGGGGCTGGCCGTACTGGGGCTGGCCGGGCTGCGCACCCTGCTGGCCGTACTGGGGCTGGCCGGGCTGAGCCTGCTGGCCGTACTGGGGCTGACCGAACTGCGCACCCTGCTGACCGTACTGACCCTGTCCGGGCTGGCCATACTGGGGCTGACCGAACTGCGCACCCTGAGTGGATGCGGTCGACTCACCCTGCGCGGGCGCAGCCTGCTCGGGCTGAGCAGCAACGGGGTTGGCGATGCTTTCGTCGCGAGCGGCCTCGTTGATAGAGTGCTCGAGATCCTCGTCCGACGGCGCTGCGTCCACGGGGGCCTGCACGACAGGCTGCTCAGGCTCGGCCGCGGGCTGCTCGGATGTGGATTCCTCGGCGACAACCTCGACAGGGTCTGCCTGCGCGGCGGGGGGCTGAGCGGGAACGACGCCCTGGTCGGCGAGCCACTGCTTCAGGGCAGGGTACAACGCCGGAT
Organism: uncultured Actinomyces sp.; assembly: GCA_902373545.1. Taxonomy (GTDB): domain Bacteria; phylum Actinomycetota; class Actinomycetes; order Actinomycetales; family Actinomycetaceae; genus Pauljensenia. Next base: position 1,511 of record CABKMZ010000028.1, read on the forward strand.
GGGTCGCAACGTAGGGGCGCAGATCCTCGCGCGCGGCAGTAATGTCTGCGAGGTCCTGCGGGCTCAGCGCGGGATTGCTCATGTCAGCAGCAGTGAGCTGCGACGGATCGATGGTGCTCATCTGTATTCCTCTCGCACCCGAAAGTGCACTTCCTGATGGCGAACAACCAATTGTATCGTGTGACGCACACGCCTGGTCAAGACGTTCACAGGGCGGGACGCGAGGGAAACAAAAGACCCGGCCCCTAACGGGACCGGGTCTGTGGTGGTAGCGGGGACAGGATTTGAACCTGCGACCTCCGGGTTATGAGCCCGGCGAGCTACCGAACTGCTCCACCCCGCGTCGGTGGTTAAAAGCTTACCACTAGGGTCAAGACAGGTCAAACAAAGCGGCCGTGAGCTACCTCTCCCAACGGAACTCGTTCTCGGTTGATCGACGGTTATTGGCCACAAGGAGCCACATCGCGACGCCGATGCCGACCCAGGTCACGACCCACATGAAAAAGGCCCGCACCTCCATTACGCGCTGCTCGTATGTGACCTCGTTGCCCGACAGGTCCGGGAGCGGAGGAACCATCAGGTCGTACCAATGCCCGCCGTGAGCAACCGCGAGGATGGGATCGGCGACGAAGGCCGTAACCACGAGGATGCCGGCGGCGGCAAGACGACATCGGTTGCTTCCCTTGACCAGAGCTAGAGCCGTCAACACGATCAGCAGGACATCGAAGGCAGCCCAGAACCAGAAGTGCCCCGACGCAAATCTCTGCAGATAGAGGTGTAATCGCACGAAGTCGTCCGGGATGAAGCGTTCAGCCAGGTGAATACTCCACGCGACCAGCAGGATCACCAGCCCCAGGCGCGTTCCTCGCGACAGCGGCATACGCGCGGCTCCAGCGTATCCGGTCCCTGCAGATTCCACGGCGGGTTCTCCTCCGGGGCTGTCCTGGTGTCGAGGCTGCGTCGCACTCATGTTCTCTCCTTCTCGCCCACCGGCTGCTACACCCAAGCATACGGAACATACACGCGTCATGTTCACCCCTTCCCTGCATGCAGATGCAGCGCGCCCGGCCTGCAACCCACGAGGATGCCAGGCCGGGCGCGTGGAGCACGCAGCGAGAGGCTATGAGCCACTCTGCGCGTCAGCCGATGCTGACGGCGCTGGCGCCGCGTCCGTAGCTGACGGGCTCGGGCTAGGCGCGGGCACGGCACCAGAAGAAGCACCGCCCAGCGCGGTCTGCGCCGCCTCGGCGCGGTTCAGCGCGTCGTGCAGGCGGTTCTGGGCCTCACCGTATGCGGTCCAGTCGCCCTTGCTCATCGCGGCGTCCGCATCGCGCAGCGCCTGACCCGCATCGGACACGGCCTGGCTCAGCTGCGCGGACGGGTCACCCGAGACGGAGGCACCGGACTGTCCCCCGCTGTCGCCAGCCGGTGTTGAAGGCGTGGTCGTCGCGGCCGTCCCGTCGTCCGCGACGAGCTGGCGCAGGGACTCCTCGAGGGTGGGCGCGAAGCCGACCTTGTCGCCGAAAGCCGTCAGGACGGAGCGCAGCACGGGGTAGGACGCGGATCCGGTGCCCTGGACATAGACGGGCTGGACGTAGAGCAGGCCGCCACCCACGGGCAGGGTCAGCAGGTTGCCTCGGATGACGGTCGAGTCAGCCTGGTTGAGCAGGTTCAGCTGGGTGGCGATCTTCTCGTCGGAGTCGTACTTGTTCTGGACCTGGCCGGGGCCGGGCACGGTCGTCGACGAGGGCAGGGCCAGCAGGCGGAGCTTGCCGTAGCCCTCGCGCACCTCGCCGGGGGTGTTCCCCGTCTCGGAATCGACCGCGAGGAAGCCAGCCATGGCCTCGCGACGGCCCTCACCGCCGCCACCGGGCACGAACACGGAGGTCAGCGAGAACTCGGCGCTCTCCTGGCCGGGCATCTGCATGGTCAGGTAGTACGGGGGCTGCAGGGCGGTCGGTGCGGACACGCGGTTGCCGTTCGCGTCCACGCCCGCGGAGGGTGCGCTCGAGGCGGTGGCGTCCCCGTAGGTCGAGGTCTCCTCGGCGAGGCGCCAGCGGTCACCGCCCGAGTAGAAGCCGGCCGCGTCGGTGACGTGGTAGGTGGCCAGCAGGTTGCGCTGGACCTTGAACATGTCCTCGGGGTAGCGCAGGTGGCTCATGAGGTCGCCGGAGATGGCGGACATGGGCTCGACGCTGCCGGGGTAGATCTTTTCCCAGGTGCGCAGGATCGGGTCCTGGTCATCCCAACGGAACAGGCGCACAGAGCCGTCGTAGGCGTCGACGACGGCCTTGACGGAGTTACGCATGTAGTTGATCTTGTTGTTCTGGACGTACTGGCCCACCTGCGTGGACTGGGAGTCCACGGTCGCGTCCGAGAGGGACTCGTGCTGGGAGTAGGGGTAGTTGTTCGTGGTCGTGTAGGCGTCGACCACCCACACCAGGCGCTTGGGGGTCGAGGCGTCCCCGTCCATGTCGACGACCGCCGGGTAGGCGGACTGCTCGAGCGTCAGGTAGGGGGCGACCTTGGACACGCGCTGGAGTGGGTCGCGGTCGTAGAGGATTTGCGAGGCCTCGTTGGTCTGGGAGGAGAAGAACAGGTCGGTGGACCCGAACTTGATGGCGTACAGGAGCTTGTTCCACGTGTTACCCACGGAGGGGCCGCCGTTGCCGGTGAAGGTCGTGGAGACCTGGCCGCCGACCGCGGTGTCATCCGGGTAGTCGAGTTCCTGGGGTGCCGCCCCCTCGGGGGCACCGACGATGGAGTACGTGGGCGAGCCGGGGCTAAAGTAGACGCGCTCCTCGTAGTCACCCATTTCGCCCACCGACGGCACGGACTGCTCCCAGTAGGAGGGCAGGCCGTCGCTGGTCAGCTGGTTGCCGTAGGCGGCGACCGCACCGAAGCCGTGCGTGTAGACGGTGTGCTGGTTGACCCAGGTCTGCTGCTCGGCGGACAGGCCGGACAGGTTGAGTTCGCGCACGGAGATGACAGTGTCGCGGCGCTCGCCGCCCACGTCGTAGCGGTCGACCTTCATGCCGGAGTTGAAGCCGTAGTACAGGCGGGACTGCTGGAGCTGCTGGACGGTCTTCGTGATGACCTTGGGGTCGAGGAGGCGCACCTGGGAGGTCAGGGCCTCGTTGTCGAACTGGCCGGCCGAGGCCGTGGTGGCCGCGTCGTAGTTGGTCTGGTAGTCGACGTCGTCGAGGCCGTAGGCGGCCAGGGTTGCGTCGATGTTGCGCTGGATGTAGGGCGATTCGAGGGTGCGCTGGTTGGGGCGCACGCGGAACTGCTCGATGAGCGCGGGGTATGCCCCACCCAGGATCAGGGCCGCGATGACGGTGACGGCGACGCCCGTGACGGGCAGGCGCCAGGTGCCGCGGAACGCAGCGACGACGAAGAGGGCGGCGACCAGGAAGGAGATGACCGCCAGGATCGAGTGGGCGGGCAGGGTCGCGTTGATGTCGGAGTACATGGCGCCGTGGATGGAGCCCGTATCCGAGGTGAGCAGTTCGTAGCGGCCCAGCCAGTAGTTGATGCCGATGAAGACGGACAGCGTGGCTGCCATCAGGCCGGTCTGCAGGCGCGCGTGCTTGGAGGCGTGGGGGCGCGGAGCCAGTCGGATCGTCCCGTAGAGGTAGTTGACCACGAGGGCGGCGGCCAGGCCGATGCCGGTGACCGTCATCAGGAAGGAGACGAGCACCTTGATCGCGGGCAGAACGAAGACGAAGAAGGAGATGTCCAGGCCGAACTGGGGGTCGACCTGGTCGAAGGAGGAAGCGTTGAGGAACTGCAGGAGGGTACGCCATTCGGTGGCCAGGCGAGCGCCGTTCGTGAAGCCGAAGAAGAGCGCGACGGCCCAGAAGGCGAAGCGCCGCACGGGTTCGAGTGCTTCCTGATAGGCGCGCAGCGCGGCGGAGGCCTGCCCGCGCGTGGAGGAGGCGCGGTGGCGATAGGCGTAGGCCATGGAGAAGTACAACAGGCCGGTCGCAACCACCATGCCGACCGCGAAGAGGCCGATGTGGGCGCCCCACTGGGTCAAGATGACGCGGGTGGCGCTCATCTGGCGGAACCACAGGATCTCCGTCCAGACGATGGAGGCACCGTAGATGACGCCGATGATGGCGATGAGCGCGGTAACCGTGATCGCGCCGGGGCCGGGCTTGCGCAGCTTCACCTCGACGTGTGGCGTTCGCGGCCCTCGTGGTCGGCGCGGCTCATCGGATCCGAAGACCGAAAATGGGAAGCTCACAGCAATCCTCTCTGTTAAACCGAAAGCTAGGTCCCAGTCTACCGGCGGGCACGTTGTTCTTCGTTGCTGTCTTGTCCGCTCTCCGTGAGATTATGGGGTTATGACTGTTGAGATGATGCCGAGTGCGCGACAGATCGCGCTGGCCAACGTAGTTGTTGATATTGAGAAGGGTGCCGCCCGGGTTGGGTGGGACCACGCGCCTTCCATTTACGCGCTGGTTCCCACGGCGATGCTGCTCGCCGATCCGAATCTGCCGTCCGACATCGCCGATCAGCTCCGAAGCGGGTGGGACGGCTCGGAGGATCACCTGAGTGCCATCATTCAGGAGGATCTGGACACTGACGACGTGGAGCAAGTTCTCGCCCACCTCGCCTGGCCCGAGGCCGTCCCGGGCGCCGCGATCACCGTCGAACGCATCGTGGTTCCCCCGGAGGTGGAGGACGAGGCCCCCGAGGACCCGGAGGAGGCCCTGGAGTTCATTTCCAATCACCCCTCGCGCACGGACGTGCGCCTGGCGGTGGGTGTCATGCGTACCGGCGAGTCCTGGTGCGCGCTGCGCACGCGCCCCTTCGACTCCGACGACAAGGTCGGGCAGGGCTCCGCGCTGGTCCCCGCCCTCGTTGAGGCACTGCGCGCGTCCCTCGAGCCGGTGACGGAGGAGGAAGCCTGAGAGCATAGAGGAGGCCCCGGCCTCGTCCGGACCAGATGGACGAGGCCGGGGCCCTTGTGCACCCACCTGACGAAAGCCGGTGGGCGGGCTTGAGAGCGCCCCGCGCTACTGGCAGGTCGGCAAGGTTGCGCCGTTGCCTTCCGCGATCGTGGCGACGGCGGTGGCGGCTTCGGACAGGTTGGAGACCTTCACGACGCGCAGACCGTCGGGGACATGCCCGACGACTTCGGAGCAGTTGTCGGAGGGGGCAAGGAACCACTGGGCGCCGTCGTCGTGGGCGCCCCACATCTTTTGCTGGATGCCGCCGATGGGGCCGACCTGGCCGTCGAAGGACATCGTGCCGGTGCCGGCGATGGCGTTGCCGCCGGTCATGTCGCCGGGGGTGAGGCGGTCGATGATGCCCAGGGAGAACATCATGCCGGCGCTGGGGCCGCCGACGCCGTCGAGGTTGAAGGAGATGTCAACGGGCAGCTCCGGGGTGACGGACAGGTAGATGCCGAGCTTGGACCCGCTTTCGGTGGCGGAGGCGGCGATGGAGTCGAAGGAGACGTCGCGCACCACGCCGTCGCGCTCGATGGTGAGGGTCATGTGGCTTCCGGCGGGCACCGTGCGCATGAGTGTGAAGGGCAGTGAGGCGTGGGTGATCTCGTGGCGCGTGCCGTCGGGCGTTGTGATCGCTTGGAGGATGTCGCCCTGCTGGACGATGCCGTCCGCGTTGGAGCCCTCCGTGGCGCCTTCGATCGTGACGGTCGCGGGGACGTCCCAGCCGAGGTATTCGAGGGCGGCGACCTGAGAGGTGGTCTGCGAGTTGCGCATCATGGCGGACTGGGCATCGCTGATGTCGTTGTACGTGGTCCCCGAGGGGTAGACGGATTCGTAGTCGACGATCTTGGAGTGAGAGTCGAAGTAGGCCATGAGCAGCTGGGCGAAGTTCAGGCGATTGCCGGGCCCACCCGATTCGGAGACGGTGACCATGCGCAGCTGGCCCTGGCCGGGCTTCGCCTTGGCGGTGACTGACGCCGATTGGGCGTCGTCGAGCTGGACCTCCTCCCCCGTCGTGGGGTCAGTGCCTTCGATGGCAATCATCGGTTCGCCGTTGGCGGAACCCAGCACGTTGAAGGTTGGGCCGGGGCTGGAGACCACGAAGGGGACGGGCACCCACAGGAGGATGACCGCCATTGCAAGCAGCGCCAGGAATGCTGTGATGATCCTCCATCTGCGCATGGGGCTGTCGCGGTCAGCCTCCTCATGCAGATCGGGCTCGCCGTCAATTCTCGAGGTCATCTCAGTTTCCTTCACCGTGCTATTGTGTCGCACCAGCGTGGGCAGCGCACGCCCGCCCTTATGCTCTCAGCGTTTTCGCAGGGTTTTGTCAGCCCGATTCAACGCCTGCCAGCTAGTCTGTGGCCATGAATGACAATGAGTCTGGCACCCCCTTTGAGGATTTTCTGCGCTCTATCCTGGGAGACGAGGCAGCCGCCGAGGCAGCCCGCGCCCTTGAGGCCCAGGGCTTCGACCCCGCCAACCTGCCCCCGGAGTTTTCGGATCCGGCGCGCATGAAGGCGGCGCTGGGACAGTTCCAGTTCCTGATGAACACGACGGCTGGCCCGGTGAATTGGCGGGTCGTGGAGGATAGCGCGAAGCAGGCGGCATACGTCAGCGGCGACCCCTCCCCCACGGCGACCGAGGCTGAGGCAGCGCGTCAAGCGATGACAATTGCGGACCTGTGGCTCGACGCCGTCACTGATTTCGCATCCGGGCCGGTGACGCGCGACGTGTGGAGCAAGGTCGCCTGGGTCGAGCACACGATCCCCACGTGGAAGCGCATCTGTGAGCCCGTGGCGCTGAACGTATCGCGCGCCCTGTCGGGGGCGTTGTCCGAGCAGTTCGGTGAGGGCGCCGAGAGCGACGTTGCCCTGCCGGACGGGATGGCGGCCATGCTCGGCAAGACGCAGGAGATGATGCCGCGTCTGTCGGCGATGATGTTCTCCGCGCAGCTGGCCCGCGCGCTGGGCGCTTTGGCCGGGGAGGCCTTCGGCACTTTCGACACGGGTATTCCCCTGTCGGATACCTCGCACGCGGCTCTGCTGCCCCACAACGTCGCGCAGTTCGCCGACGGCTTGGATGCTCCTTTCGAGGAGGTGCGCCAGTTCCTGGCGGTGCGTGAGGCCGCCCATCGGCGCTTGTTTGCCTCGGTTCCGTGGCTGGAGGGCGATCTGGTGCGCGCGGTCGAGCGCTACGCCTCTCAGATCGCAATCGACACGGAGGCGATTGCGCAGGCAGCGCGCTCGGTGGATCCCTCGGATCCGCAGTCCGTGGAGTCGGCGCTCAGCGGCGGCGTGTTCGCGCTGTCGACCACGCCGGATCAGCGCCGAGCGCTGACGCGCCTGGAGACGATGTTGGCCCTCATCGAGGGGTGGGTTGAGGTCGTCACGGCCCGCGCGACGCTGCCCTATCTGCCCCACGCGGACGCGCTGCGCGAGATGATGCGTCGCCGCCGCGCGTCGGGCGGCCCGGCAGAGGAGATTCTGGGCTCCCTCATGGGCCTCAAGATGCGTCCGCGCCAGGCGCGCGGCGCCGCCGAGATCTTCACGCTCGTGGAGGCGGACGGCGGTCGCGACGCCCGCGAGGCGCTGTGGTCGCACCCGGATATGGTGCCCTCGGACACCGAGCTGGCCACGCCTGACACGTTCCTGACGCTACGCCGGGCGGCGGCGGAGGAGGACGCGGATATCGACGCCGCGCTCAATTCACTGCTTGATGGCACGCTCGGCTGGGCAGAGGGTCTGGAGCCCGGGGACGAGGCCGGTGCAGGGTCGGACGCGTCGGCTCCGAAGGCTCTCGGCTCGGAGGACGACGACACAGACACGTGCGAATCGGAATGATCTGACAAGTTATCCACAGATTTTTCAAAACGCTGCGCGGTGAACCTACACAGGTTCATGATGATCTCAACAGGCATGAAACAAAGGAGATCATCATGAACCTGGCACCCCACACGGCGATCCTGTGGCGCGGCCCCGGCGCCGTGCGAATCGGCGGCGACCGCTCCCGTTACGTGTTGCTCGATGACCTGCATGCAGGCGACCAAATCTGGCTGAGCAACCAGGCGCGCTCACCTCGCTCCCCCGAGCCCACCACGGCCTCGCCCGAGCTCATCGCGGCGCTGCGCCGCGCGCACCTGATCGACCAGGAGGACAGGCGCGCCCCTCTGCGCATGGGGGTCCTCGGTGCCGTTCCCGCCGCGGCGCTCGCGCTGCGAGCCCTGGCCGATACGCTCCTTCTCTCGCTCGCGGTCGACGCCGACCAGCTCGTGGACAAAGACTGGGACCGCGTCTTCGGCGGCTCCTTCACCGGAACGCCGCGCGACCGGGCGATTCGGCGCGAGCTTGCGCCCCTCATCGCCCTGCCGTCCCTCCACTATCAAGGAGACGTCGACATGGCGCTCGTGTGCGCCGACCGCGTCGTCGATCCCGGCGTTCCCTTCGAGCTGACGATCCACGACACGCCGCACCTCATCGTGACCCGCGGCGAACACTCCTACGAGGTCGGGCCCTTCGTTATTCCCGGCATCACCCCGTGCTACCAGTGCGCCGAGCACGCACGCGCCCAGGAGGATCCTTTCCATCTCACGCACCTGCGCGAGCTCACCGACTGGCCGCTGGGGACCCTGCCGATGCTGGCCCACTACGCCGCTGCTCTGCGCGTGGCACGCCTGATCCGCGACTTCGCGTCGGGTGCGCTGACGACGCAGCTGTGCACCGAAGTCGCAACGATTGACGAGGACGGGACGATCACCGTGGAACGCACCGCCCCCGCGCCCGAGTGCGTGTGCGGGATCACCGGGCTGGCCTGCTAGGCTCCCTCGTCGACGACGACCTCCTCGCCGCGGACCAGCGCCAACACGGGGGCCGCGAAGCGCTGCACCTTGACGTCGCCGATGCCGCGAATGACGCGCAGCTGCGTCGTGTTCTTCGGCATCGCCACTGCGATGTCACGCAGCGTCTGATCCGTGAAAACAGCAAACGGGGGCACGCCCGCCTGGCGCGCGACCTCCAATCGCCAGGCCTTGAGGCGCCCAAACAGCTCGATCGCCTGGGGCGAAGCCTCCTCCTCGAACGCCTTGTTCGCCGCTCGGGTGGAGGGGCGCCCCTTCTTTTTCGGAGCGCCAACGGGGCGTTCATCCGGCCAAATTCCGTCGAGCAAGCGGCTCCGCTTGCGTTTACCCCGCCCATCGGCTCCCCGCGAGCGCGCCCAGGACAGGGTCAGCAGGTCGCGGGCTCGCGTGACGGCGACGTAGAGCAGGCGGCGCTCCTCCTCGCGGGCCGCGGGGGTCTTCGCGTAGGAAATGGGCAGGAGACCCTCGGAGAGGCCGACGAGGAAGACAGCGTCCCATTCGAGACCCTTGGCGGCGTGGATCGTGGCCAGCTCGACGCCGGCCTTGTCGGGTTCGACCTGGTAGGCGATCCTCTCGTCGAGCTCGGCGACGAAGCCCGCGAGCGTGGCGGCCTTCGAATCGTCGGCCCACCCGACGATGGCGTTCATGTTCGACCAGCGTTCCGATCCCGCCTGACCCGAGGGGGCCTCGGGCGACCAGCCGACGCCGGAGAGCACGTCGCGCACGACCTCGCCGAGCGCACCCTCTTCCGAGGCCGCCGCTGCGGTGCGCAGGCGCGAGATCGCGGTACGCACGTCGTCGCGGGCGAAGAAAGGCTTGCCTGCGGCGACGGCGACGGGGATGCCCCGGTGCCCCAACGCCTCCTCGAACACCTGGGATTGGCCGTTCGTGCGCATCAGGACGGCGATGTTGTGGGGCTGGACGCCCCCGGCGATCAGGTCGGCGATCTGCGCGGCGACGCCCTGGGCCTCAGCGTGGTCGTCCTCGTAGGTCCAGTAGCCGACGTGGGGTCCCCCGTCGCGTTGGCTGGACAGACGCACCGTGCCTTCTCGCTGGGTGGCGCGGGCCAGCACATCGTTGGCCAGGGTGACGATCTGCGGGGTCGAGCGGTAGTCGCGGGTCAGCTCGATGACGCGGGCACCCGGGTGCTTGCGCCCAAAGCCGGTCAGGTAGTCCGGGGAGGCGCCCGTGAAGGAGTAGATGGTCTGCGCGACGTCGCCGACGACGCACACGTCGTGGCGCCCGCCCAGCCACAGGTCGAGGAGGCGCGCCTGGAGGAGGTTGACGTCCTGGAACTCGTCGACCACGAAGGAGCGATACTGCTTGCGCACGATGGAGGCGACGTCGGCGCGCTCTTGGAGCATGCCGCACAGGTAGATGAGGATGTCCTCGAAGTCGATGACGCCGCGCTCGTTTTTCGCGTCCTCATACACGTCGAGGAGGCGGGCCATGTCGGCCGCGTCCAGCCCGGCCGGGACGTCGCGGTGTAGGCGCGCCACGCGCGAGGCGTAGTGTGCCGAATCGATCATGGAGACCTTGGCCCACTCGACCTCGGCGGCGATGTCGCGCACGTTCGTGCGGTCGATCGTGATGCCCAGGCGCGCTGCGGAGGCGGCGACCAGGGACGCCTTGTGCGGGACGATGTCGGGCAGGGGGCCGCCCACGACGGTGGGCCAGAAGTGGCGCAGCTGGCGAAGCGCCGCGGAGTGGAAGGTGCGCGCCTGGGCTTTGGGGACGCCAAGTTGGGCCAGGCGGTGGCGCATCTCGAAGGCCGCGCGCTGCGTGAACGTCACGGCCAGCACGTTGGAGGGGTCGAAAGCCCCCACGGCCGCACCGTAGGCGATGCGATAGGTGATTGCCCGCGTCTTACCCGTTCCGGCGCCGGCGAGGACGGCGAGTGGCCCGGCGACCTGCGTGGCGACGGATCGCTGGTCGGGGTCTAGGGCGTCAAGCAATTCCTCGGGGCTCATGCGCCCATTGTCGCATCGCCTGCCCTCAGTTGCGTCCCGTGCCCGCAGGCCCGCTGGGCAGCTCAGCGCCGTACCATTCCCGCAGAAGCGCGTAGGCGATGGAGGCTCGTCCCGGCGCGCCGATCTCGCCCGATTCCAGCGCGCGCGTGAGCTCGGCTCGGCTGTAGAAGCGCGTCCACTCGATCTCGACGCCGTCGGCCTGCGGGGTCGGCCGCGCGTGGACGGTGCGCGCACGGTATCCCATCATCTGGGAGCGCCCGAAAGGCCACGGCTGGGTGGCCACGTAGGTCGGCGCCTCGATCTCGACGCCCGCCTCCTCGGCGACCTCGCGGGCAACCGTCACGTCCGGGGACTCCCCGGCCTCGACGTACCCGGCGATGATCGAGACGAAGCCCGGCTTCCACGCGGCGTTATGCGCCAGCAGCACGCGCCCGTCGTGATCCTCGACCAGGACGATGACCGCGGGGTCCTGGCGAGGGTACTCGAGGCGGTCGCAGGCCTGACAGCGCGCCGCCCAGCCGCCCGATTCCAGGCGCACGGCAGAGGCGCAGCGCCCACAGAACCGGTAGTCGCGATGCCAGCCCGCCAGCGCGACCGCAGTCAAGGCCACGGCGGCCTCGTCCCCCGTCAGCCGCCACCCCACCGCACGCAGGTGCTCCCAACGGCCCTCCACCTGCTCGCGGCTCGCCTCGAGCGCGACGACAGCTCGGCCGCGGGCCACCCCGATGAACGAGGCCGGGGCACCGTCGAGCACTCGCGTGACCTCGCCCGCACCGAAGCGTCGCAGGGCGGGAGTATCCGAGGAGGGCACCACGGCCTCGTCCAGGAGGACGAAGCCGGCGGGATCGACGACGATGGCATCAGCCTCGCCAGTGCGCACGAGCGCGACGGGGGCCACTGACTCACGCATCGCGACCGCGGGATCGACGTGACCGCGAACGAGAGGTAGATCAAGACTCATAACTCCACGGTAACGCGGTGGGCTACCCTAGGCACTATGACAACTACAGTTTCGCGTGCCGATGGGCGCACCCCCTCCCAGCTTCGTCCCGTCTCCATCACCCGCGGTTGGTCGGGCACCGGCGAGGGCTCGGTCCTCATCGAATTTGGCAACACCCGCGTCCTGTGCGTGGCTTCTTTCACCGAGGGCGTGCCCCGTTGGAAGCGCGACTCGGGCGAGGGCTGGGTGACCGGCGAGTACTCGATGCTCCCGCGCGCCACCGAGCAGCGCTCCTCGCGCGAATCCGTCAAGGGCAAGGTCGGCGGACGCACCCAGGAGATCTCGCGCCTCATCGGCCGCTCCCTGCGCGGCATCGTCGACGTGTCCGCGCTCGGCGAGAACACGATCGTCCTGGACTGCGACGTTCTGCGCGCCGACGGCGGCACGCGCACCGCGGCGATCACGGGCGCCTACGTGGCCCTCGCCGACGCGGTGAGCTGGGCGAAGGAGCAGGGCATCCTCAAGCCCTCCGCCAAGGTCCTGACCGACTCAATCTCCGCGATCTCCGTGGGCGTCATCGACGGCACCCCCATGCTGGACCTTCCCTACGTTGAGGACGTGCGCGCTCAGACGGACATGAATGTCGTCCAGACCGGCGACGGCCGCTTCATCGAGGTGCAGGGCACCGCCGAGCACGCGCCTTTCAACCGCGACGAGCTGGGCGAACTGCTGGACCTGGCGACGCTGGGTAACGCCCGGCTCGCCGCGGCCCAGAAGCTCGCGCTCGAGGCTCCCCTCATGGAGCGCGTCGAGGTGGCCCCGTGAGCGCGCGCCTGGTCTTCGCGACCTCCAACGCGCACAAAGTCGAAGAGCTCGAGGCCATCCTGGCCCCCGCGTGGGAGGGCTTCGAGGCCGGATGCGTGGCGCGTATGAGCGACTTCGACGTGGATTCTCCGGTCGAGGACGGGGTGAGCTTCGAGGAGAACTCCCTGATCAAGGCCCGCGCGCTGTCTCGCGCAACCGGCCTGGCTGCCATCGCCGATGACTCCGGTATCACGGTGGACGTGCTGGGTGGTGCACCCGGCATCTTCTCCGCGCGCTGGGCTGGCTCCCACGGGGATGACGCGGCCAACCTGCGGCTGCTCCTCGAGCAGCTGTCGGACGTGCCCGACCGCCACCGTGGCGCCGCCTTCGTGTCGGCCGCGGTCCTCGTCACCCCCGACGGACGCGAGTTCGTCGAGCGCGGCGAAGTGCGCGGTACCTTGACGCGCTCCCCGCGCGGCGAGGGAGGATTCGGCTACGACCCGATTTTCGTCCCCGACGGATTCGAGGTCACGACCGCGCAGATGAGCCCTGAGGAGAAGAACGCGATCAGCCACCGCGGCATCGCCTTCCGCGCGCTCATGCCCCACATCGTGGACTACCTGCGCGGCTGAGCACCACACACAAATGTGCCGGGCACCCGAGGGTGTCCGGCACGTGTGTAGTGCGCCCGAGGGCGCTCCTTCAGCGGGCGACGAGGTTCCCGAAGAAGGTGCGGTCCATCGAGAACTGCAGGGGGTTGCGCTGTTGGCACGACCTACCGTGATGGGCCAGACGACGAAGGAGTGATGCGACAAAACGAGACATGATGTGCTCCTCTTTGAGTACGGGCGATGGATCTGTCACCGCGTCGCGTCTATGATCTCGCAGTTTCGCGGTATTCTCCATCGATTCTTTCTAATTGACGGGTGAAGTCTGCCTTACGGACTTTCCCTTGACGTACCTTGATGAAGCGTTGACTCTTGCGAGTGGATCGCCTTAATTTATGTGGCGTCCAATAGTCAACAACGGGGCCAACCCGACCCAATGCGACGACGCCTCAGCGTGCGCGCGCCAGGCGGGAGCGCCGAGGCAGGTACCGGCGCACGTCGAAGAAGCGCAGGACCTGCATGATGCGACGCGCCAGGCGGTCGCGCACGCGCCAGATCATGGTGCATCCAACCCCGATGAAGATGGCGTTGGTGAGGAAGGAGGGCCAGGCCCCGGTGGAGGCGCAGGCCAAGGCCAGCAGGATGCAGCTGGAGACGTTCAGGGAGTGGTAGCGCAGGGAATCGGGGGCGAAGCGCTTGGAGGAGACGAGGTAGTAGGCGGCGATGGAGGCGGCTGCGCCAATCCATCCGAGGATGACAATTGCCAGGTGCGAGATGGTCATGGCCAGAATTATTCCCCCTCCGCTAGTCAAGCACAATTGAATGGTTCTATAGTTATCTTGCAGTTTCGCTTAACAATGGAGTGTGCATGGACATCGACCCTCGACGCCTACCCTTCCTTCTATCGGTAGCGCGCGAAGGCGGCATCGTCGCCGCCGCTGACATCCTCATGGTCTCCCCCTCGGCGGTCTCCCAGCAGATCCAAAAGCTCGAGGAGGAGGTGGGCCTCAAACTCGTCGAGCGCACGACGTCGGGCGCGATCCTGACCCCCGCCGGCACCATCGTCGCCGAGGCCGGGGAACGCATCAACTCCAACATCGCCGAGGCCCTCAAGGCCCTGCGCCCGCTCACCGGACAGGTGACGGGCACGGTGACCCTCGGCGCTTTCCTGACGATCTGCCGGTCAACGCTAATCCCGGCCCTGCCCGACCTCACAGACGCACTGCCCGGCATCGACCTGCGTATCGAAGAGACGGAGGAGACCCCCGGCATGGCCGCGCTACGCACGGGCCACTTCGACATCCTCGTCATCGAGCGCGACGAGAATCCGGGTCTGGCCCCGCGCGGTTACACGGACATTCCGTTCATCGACGAGCCGTGGGTGCTCGTCACCCCCGACTCCGCTCCCCCGATTCGCTCAATCGAGGACCTGGCGGACCTGACGTGGCTGCGCGTCAACCCGGGCTCCAGCGGCGGCCACGTCATGCGCCGCATCACCAATGCCTTCCCGGACACACGCTGGGCACCCCACCTGTACACGACGTACGAGGCCGCCCGTTCCCTCGTGCGCGCACGCGCGGGATCGACGATTCTTCCGGCAATGGCGCTCGCCGGGGCACACACGAACGGCATGAGGGTCACGCCCCTGCCCTCGCTGGGCACGCGCAAGATCCTGCTGCGACACAAGAACCACGGGTGGAGCGAGGCGGGCGGGCCCGCGCGCGTCGTCGCCTTCCTCGCTGAGTGGCAGCGACACAACGCCTACTCCGCGCAGACGGACTGACGCGCGAGAAAACCCCGGCCTCGTGGAGGCCGGGGTCATTCTCAGGGGTCACAGGGCGACGACCAGTCCGGCCGCCGCGAAGTCGAGCGGGCCCGTCCATGTCTGGCGCACCTCGGCGGCGACCCGGTCGCGTGGGGTCCACGGCTGGATGTGGGTGGCGATCATGCGCCCGACCCCAGCACGGGTCGCGAGCGTGCCCGCCCGCATGCCGTCCATGTGCATGTTGGGTTCGGTCTCATCCGTCGTGAAGCCGACCTCGCTCAGGAGCACGTCGGCCCCGCGCGCGCCCTCGACGATCGAGTCGCACAGGTCGGTGTCACCCGTGTAGAACAGGGTGACGCGTCGCGAGGGGTCCTCCTCCGAGGGTCCTTCGATGCGCAGGCCGAAGGCTTCCACCGGGTGCAGGGCTCGGAAGGGGCGAATAACGAGGGGCCCCACCTCGTAGGTGCCACCCTGTGCAAGCTGCGTGAACGCGAATTCGCCGTCGTAGGACTCGCACTCGGGAGCGCCCTCAATCTGGCGCACGCGGTGCATCGTCTCGGTCGGCCCGAACAGGGACACGGGCCGAAGGGCGCAGGAGCCAGGGCCCCACTTGCGGTAGACCTGCAGGGATATGACGTCGCCCATGTGGTCCGCGTGGCAGTGCGACAGTGCCAGGGCGTCGAGCTCGCGCGGGCACACGTGCGTCCACAGCGCACCGAAGGACCCCGGCCCCATGTCGCAGACGAGAGAGAAGGTGCGCTCCTCGCCGGAGGCCGGGTCAATTCCTCGGGCCTGGACCAGGTAGGAGGACGCGGGAGACTGCGGGCCCGACATGGATCCTGTCGCGCCGATAACCGTCAGCTTCACGCGATTCCCCCACCGGTGTTGACGTGGGAGACAGCACCGACCTCGGGTCCCAGGAAGCGGCGCGCCAAGCGCGGGAAGTTATCCGAGGCGCCGGTGGCCAGGAACTGGTGGCGCGGACCGGAGCCTGCAGGCCACGGGTCGTGCAGGAGGCCTCGGTCCACCAGCTCGTTGTAGGTCACGTTCGCGGTCGCCTCCGAGGAGGTCACCAGCGTCACACCCTCGCCCATGACGCGGCCGATGACGCCCGTGAGCAGCGGGTAGTGCGTGCAGCCCAGGATCAGCGTGTCCACGCCTTCTTCCTTGAGCGGGGTCAGGTACTCGCGGGCCACGGCCTCGATCTCCTCGCCCGTGGTCACCCCGGCCTCGACGAAGTCGACGAAGGCGGGGCACGCCTGCTGGCTGACGGTCAGCCCGGGGACGGCTGCGAGTGCGCGCAGGTAGGCCTCGGACTGGATGGTCGCCTTCGTCCCGATGACGCCGACGTGCTGGTTGCGCGTAGCGATGACGCTCTGGCGAGCGGCGGGCGTAATAACCTCAATGACGGGAATCCCGGCGTCGATCCAGTAGCGTTCCCGGGCGTCCGCGAGCGCGGCGGCCGTCGCCGTGTTGCAGGCGATGACGAGCGCCTTCACGCCGCGTGAGGCGAGCTCGTCGAGGGCGGACAGCGTCAGCGAGCGCACCTGCGCGATCGCACGCGGACCGTAGGGGGTATGCTCGGTGTCGCCCAGGTAGACGATCTCTTCGTCGGGCAGCTTATCGATGACTGCACGGGCTACCGTCAGCCCACCCAGGCCCGAGTCGAAGATTCCGATCGGGGCGTTATTCATGTACTCGACCTTATTCCTCATTGAGAATTATTCACAGCTTCCAGCAGTGAGTCCTGCCACCAGGTGATCAGCATGTAGATCGCGGCGACCGTCTGCGCGCGCTCCCCCGTCGGCTCGCTCATGGCCATTTCTTCGACGCGCTGGGCGTCGCTCTGGTCCGAAAGGTCCAGCTCACCGGCTAAGCCGAGCCTAATGTCGTTGAGGGCGCCCAGCCACTCCCACACGCCCTCGCGGGGGATCACGAGCGTGTCCCCGTCCCCGTGTGTGATGTGTTCAAGATCGCTGACCACTGTGCGCAGTCGGACGGACTTTTCGGTGCGCAGGAGATCCTCGGTAAGGGCGCGCATCCGGGCGGCGTCTTCGTCGTCCTCGCTCATGGAGGGCAGCAGCATGCTCAGGCTGCGTTCGCGCGGGGCTTCGCGGCGCTGTTCGGTTTCCGTGGCGGCGCTGACCATGGACGAGGTCGAGGCGAAGTCTCCGGGATCGTCGAGGACCACCAGGACCTCGCTGGCCAGCTGGCGCAGAAGCAGGGCCTCGCCGGTGCTCATCGACGAGGCGTAGGCGCCGTCACGATAAGCGAAGGCTTCCATGGACTAGTCCCTGTCCTCTTCGATGGTGGCCCGCAGGCCGTAGGAGTGCATGGCCATGACGTCGGCTTCGATGCGTTCGCGCACGCCCGTGGACACGGTGGCACGCCCGCGGGTGTGGACCGCCATCATGAGTTCTTCGGCGCGGGCGGTGGAATACCCGAAGTAGTTGCGAAACACGGCGGTCACGTAGCTCATGAGGTTGACCGGGTCGTCCCACACGACGGTACGCCACCGGGGCACTGAGGTGGAGGCCTCGTGCGTGCGGGGTACGGGTTGGACAACGGTGCTCATGTGTTAACCCTAAGTCGAATTGCTTGTCCATGAAAGAGATTTCGTACCCCGGTGACACGCTTCTCAGGGTAGGCTCACACTATGCCTGCATCGACATCCACTTCATTGCTGACAGATATGTACGAGCTCACGATGCTTGACGCCGCCCTGAAGGACGGCACTGCGCATCGTCGCTGCACCTTTGAGCTGTTTGGTCGTCGCCTGCCCGCCACGCGCCGCTTCGGCGTCGTTGCCGGGACCGGCCGAATCCTCGAGGCTCTGGAGCGTTTCGAGTTCGACGCCGATCAGATCGACTGGCTGCGCAGTCAGGGGATCGTTTCGCACGAGGCTGCGGACTTCCTGGCCTCGTGGCGTTTCACGGGTGACATCTGGGGCTACGCCGAGGGCGAGTGCTACTTCCCCGGCTCCCCCCTGCTCACCGTTGAGGGTACGTTCGCGGACTGCACGCTCCTGGAGACGCTCCTCCTGTCGATCCTCAACCACGACTGCGCCGTGGCTTCGGCCGCCTCGCGTATGACGATTGCCGCCCACGGCCGCCCCTGCATGGACATGGGTGCGCGCCGCGCTCACGAGCGCGCCGCCGTCTCTGCCGCGCGCGCCGCGATCATCGGCGGGTTCCAGGGCACCTCCGACCTGGAGGCCGCCAAGCGCTACGGCATCCGTTGCATCGGCACGGCCGCCCACGCCTTCACGCTCCTGCACGACTCCGAGCGCGACGCATTCGATTCCCAGGTCGCCAAGCTGGGCGCGGGCACGACGCTGCTCGTGGACACCTACGACATTCGGCAGGGCGTCATTAACGCGGTCGAGGCCGCGCGCGCTGCGGGCGGCGAGCTGGGCGCTGTGCGCCTGGACTCGGGCGACCTGGTCGCCGAGGCGTTCAAGGTGCGCGGACAGCTCGACGCGATGGGTGCCACCTCGACCAAGATCACGGTGACCTCCGACCTGGACGAGTACGCGATCGCCGCACTGGGTGCGGCCCCCGTCGACTCCTACGGCGTGGGTACCAAGCTCGTGACGGGTTCGGGCGTGCCGACGGCCGCCCTGGTCTACAAGGTCGTCCAGCGCGAGGACAGCGACGGAGCGATCGTGTCGGTCGCCAAGAAGGCCGAGTCGAAGTCCACGGTGGGCGGGCGCAAGGTTGCCGGCCGCGTCTTGGGCGAAGACGGCTACGCCACCGAGGAACTCCTGCTCGTGGGCACCTCCTTCGAGGAGGGCCAGGCCCTGTTGGCCGAGCGCGGCGCTCGCCCCCTCCAGGTCCAGCTGGTCCGCGGCGGCCAGATCGACGCCGAAGCCTGGGGTCCCGAGGCGCTGTCCCGCGCCCAGGACCATCACCTGAGTGCCCGTAACGAGCTGCCCTACCAGGCCTGGCGTCTGTCCGAGGGTGAGGTCGCGATCCCCACGCGCTACGAGCAGGTCGACTGAGATCAGCTGAGTGCGCGACGAAGCCCCGGCCTCGTTCTCCTCGATGAGAGGGGACGAGGCCGGGGCTCGTTTGGTGTGATGCCTCCGCGAGGCGCGGGGCAGGGCTCAGTGGCGGCCGACGAACCATTCGCGCAGCAGGGCGATGCGCGCCTCGATCTGTTCAGTCGTCGCCTGGGCGACCTCGGGTCCGCCGCAGCGTGAGCGCAGGCGCGAGTGGATGGTCGCGTGGGTTTCGCCCGAGCGGCGCGACCACGTGGAGACCAGGTGCTGGAGTTCCTTGCGCTTGGCGGCGCGCACCTTGTGGGCCGGCATCCCGGCGTTCTCCTCACGCATCTTCTGCGCGGCGCGGCTCTTCTTCTGGGCGGCGACCTGACCCGCCTGGCGGGCACGCAGGAGAGTCGTCACCTGATCGGCGTCCAGCAGGCCGGGAATACCGAGGTATTCCTGTTCTTCCTCGGAGCCGACCTCGGCGCCCGCGCCCCACGCGGCGCCGTCGAAGAGGACGCCGTCGAACTCTGCGTCGGCGCCCAGGACCTCGAATTGGGAGAGCAGGTCGGAGGAAGCTTTTTCCTCGCGGTTGGCTGCCGCGACCAGGGCGTCCTCGGGGTTCCACATGTCGTCGTCGCTGGCCTCGTCGCGCTTGGGGCGGTCCAGCGCGTGGTCGCGCTCGACCTCCATGTCGCCCGCCAGGGTCAGCAGGGGCACGACGGAGGGGATGAAGACGGTGGCCGTCTCGCCGCGGCGCCGTGCACGCACGTAGCGGCCGATCGCCTGGGCGAAGAAGAGCGGCGTGGAGGCGTTGGTCGCGTAGACGCCGACCGCGAGGCGGGGCACGTCGACACCCTCGGACACCATGCGCACGGCGACCATCCACTTGTCGGTGGAGTCGGCAAACTCGGAGATACGGTCGGAGGCGTCCGCATCGTCGGACAGGACCACGGTGGGAGCCTTGCCGGTGATGAGGCGCAAGTGGCGGGCGTAGGCGCGCGCATGCTCCTGGTTCGAAGCGATAACGAGGCCGCCCGCATCGGGTACGGCGCGGCGCACCTCTTCGAGGCGCAGGTCGGCGGCACGCAGGACGGCGGGAATCCACTCACCCTTGGGGTCCAGCGCGGTGCGCCAGGCTTGCTTCATCATGTCCTTGGTCAGGGGCTCGCCCAGGCGGGCGCTGACCTCGTCGCCGGCGTTGGTACGCCAGGCCATCTGACCCGAATAGGACATGAACAGGACGGGGCGCACGACGTTATCTTTCAGGGCATCGCCGTAGCCGTAGGTGTAGTCGGCGCGCGAGCGTCGGATGCCCTCCTCGTCCTCTTCGTAGGTCACGAAAGGGATCGGCGAGGTGTCAGAGCGGAAGGGCGTGCCCGTCAGAGCCAGGCGACGCGTCGCGTCCGTGAAGGCCTCGCGCACACCGTCGCCCCACGACAGGGAGTCGCCGGCGTGGTGGATCTCGTCGAGGATGACCAGGGTGCGGTAGGCGCGGGTGCGCGCCGCGTGGACGGCCGGGTTGGAGCCGATCTGGGCGTAGGTGACGGCGACGCCGTCGAAGTGCGAGCCGGCCACGCCCTGCGCGTTCGTAAAGTCGGGGTCGATGTGGATGCCGAAGCGCGCAGCGCTCGAGGCCCACTGGCCCTTAAGGTGCTCGGTGGGGCACACGACGGTGAGCTTGTCGACGACGCCGCGGGCGATCAGCTCGGTCGCGAGCGTCAGCGCGAAGGTCGTCTTACCCGCGCCAGGCGTCGCGACCGCCAGGAAGTCGCGCGGAGAGGCGGCCATGTAGCGTTCCAGGGCAGCGGCCTGCCAGGCGCGCAGCCTACCAACGGGCGCGCGCCGAGTCGTCTCGCTCACTTGCCGGAGCCCTTACCGCCGTCGGAGAAGGGCCAGTTGCGCCCATTTTTACCCATGGAGTCGCGCAGTTCCTTGCACGTGGGGCACACGGGGTACTGGGAGGCGTCACGGGTGGGAATCCAGACCTTGCCGCACAGAGCGACGACGGGCTGGCCGGTCACCATCGAGGAGTTCGCCTTGTCTTTGCGCACGAAGTGGGCGAAGCGGTCGCCGTCGCCGTCCGTGCGTTCCTTGCGGGTCTCGGTGCGCTCCAGCAGGCCGGTCGAGGACGCGGTGGAGGGGCCGGAGGGCGCGGAGGGGCCGGTGGGTTCGTCAAGGGCGTTACGCATGGGGTCCATTGTACGACCCGCAGGTGGTCAAGGGCGGGATGCGGCGTACGCGGGGAGCGGAAGCACCGGGCGCGACAATGCCCCGGCCTCGCTGGGTGAACTGCCTCCCGTTTCTTGGACATCGAAATTGAAGTCCAGGGAATGGGAGGCT
>CABKMZ010000029.1 GCA_902373545.1 uncultured Actinomyces sp.
GAGACCCAGATCCTGGGCGTGACCACCCTGGCCATGCTGCGCATGGAGCAGCAGATCGACAACCTGTCGCCCGTTAACTCCAAGCGATACATGCACCAGTACAACTTCGCTCCCTTCTCCACGGGCGAGGTCGGCCGCGTCGGATCCCCCAAGCGCCGCGAGATCGGCCACGGCGACCTGGCCGAGCGCGCCCTGGTTCCCGTCCTGCCCTCGCGCGAGGACTTCCCCTACGCGATCCGTCAGGTCTCCGAGACCATGGGCTCCAACGGCTCCTCGTCGATGGGCTCCGTCTGCGCCTCGACCCTGTCCCTCCTCCAGGCCGGCGTGCCGCTGCGCGCCCCCGTCGCAGGCATCGCGATGGGCCTCATGACCGGTGAGGTCGATGGCCAGTTCAAGGCCGTCACCCTGACCGACATCCTGGGCGCCGAGGACGGCTTCGGCGACATGGACTTCAAGGTTGCCGGTACCCGTGACTTCATCACGGCCCTGCAGCTGGACACCAAGCTCGACGGCATCGACTCCCAGGTGCTGCGCGCCGCGCTGGCCCAGGCCCGCGACGCCCGCCTGGCGATCCTCGACCTGATCAACCAGGCGATCGACGGCCCGGATGAGATGAGCGCCAACGCTCCTCGCATCATCACCGTCAAGGTCCCCGTCGATAAGATCGGCGAGGTCATCGGCCCCAAGGGCAAGATGATCAACCAGATCCAGGACGAGACCGGCGCTGACGTCACCATCGAGGACGACGGCACCGTCTACATCGCCTCCTCCGACGGCGCCTCCGCCGAGGCCGCCCGCACGATGGTCAACCAGATCGCGAACCCGCAGATGCCCGAGGTCGGCGAGCGCTTCGTCGGCACGGTCGTCAAGACCACCTCGTTCGGCGCCTTCGTGTCGCTGACCCCCGGCAAGGACGGCCTCCTGCACATCTCGCAGGTCCGTCGCCTCGTGGGCGGCAAGCGCATCGACTCCGTGGACGACGTCCTGCAGGTCGGCCAGCAGGTCGAGGTCGAGATCAACGAGATCGGCGACCGCGGCAAGCTGAGCCTGCACGCCGTCATCGACGGCGAGGCCGGCGAGCTCGAGGCCCCCGAGGGTGAGGGTCAGACCGAGGCGCGCCGCGAGCGTCGCGAGCGCTCCGAGCGCCGCGAGCGTCGTCCCCGCACCCGCACCCGTCGTCGTCGCGACGACGACCGTGAGGAAGGCGTTTCCGAGGACTGAGTAGCGCCCGTTAGCTAACGTCAACCGGTGGCCGGGGTGGAATGATGTGTCCGCCCAGGCCACCGGCCTTTTTACGGCTACACTGTGAACGTTTCGTGCCAATCCCCGCCAGTGGGGACCAAGAGGAGAACTATGACGCCCAAGCCGCTGCCGCTCGACGAGTCCCGCCTGTCTATCGAGGACGGTGACACCCGGATCGATCGCACGATCCTGGGCTCCGGCGTACGCGTGCTGACACAGACGATCCCCGCCACCAAGAGCGCGGGCTTATCCCTGTGGGTTCCTGTCGGCTCGCGCGACGAGGGCGAGCGCACAGCCGGGTCGACGCACTTCCTCGAGCACCTCCTGTTCAAGGGGACGACCAAGCGCTCCGCCCTGGACATCGCCGTCGCCTTCGACTCTGTTGGCGGTGAATCCAATGCGGAGACCGCGCGCGAGCACACCGCCTACTGGGCGCGCGTGCGCGATGCGGACCTGGACATGGCGATTGAGACGCTGGCAGACATGGTCACCGACTCGCGCCTGGACGAGGAGGACTTCGCGATGGAACGCGGTGTCATCCTCGACGAGCTCGCGATGGGGGAGGACTCGCCCACGGAGACCGTCCACGAGGCCTTCCAGCTTGCCGTCCACGGGGACCGTCCCATCGGGCGCCCCGTCGGTGGAACCTCCCAGGCGATCCGCGAGGTGGGCCGATCCGACGTGTGGGAGCACTACCAGGCCCACTACGGCCCCTCCTCCCTCATCGTCGCTGCCGCAGGCCACGTCGACCACGACCACGTCTGCGAGCGCGTCCAGGCCGCCCTGGAAGCATCCCCCTGGGATCACGCGAGTGCGAACTCGCCCCGGCCTCGTCGATCAACGCAGAGCCTGCCCATCGAGGACCACGAGCAGCACATCACCCGCCGTCGCGACGTCACCCAGGCGCACGTCCTCATCGGCTGCGAGGGCCTGTCGGCCACGGATCCGCTGGGTCCCACGATGAGCGTACTGCTGTCGATCCTGGGCGGGTCCATGTCCTCGCGCCTCTTCCAGGAGGTGCGGGAAAAGCGCGGCCTGGCCTACACGACCTACGCCTACGACGTCGCCTACTCCGACACGGGAACCTTCGGCATGTACGCGGGCTGTAGCCCCGACAAGGTCGGCGAGGTCGAGACCATCATGCGCGCCCAGCTGGAGGACCTGGCCGGGAACGGGCCCACCGAGGAGGAAATGACGCGCGTGCGCGGACAGGTGCGCGGCGGCGTCGTCCTGGGCCTCGAAGATAACTGGTCGCGCATGATGCGACTGGGACGCTCCGAGATCATCGGTCGCTACCGCCCCATCGACGAGTCCCTGGCCGAGTTCGACGCGGTCGGCGCCTCCGACGTGTCGGCCCTGGCCGCCTTCCTGCTCGCCAAGCTGGACTGCCGCGCGCTGGTCCTGCCCCAGGAATAAGACGTGAGATGCCCGCCCGCCCGCGCGGGCCAGGGCATAGCCTGACACTACGCAACCCCCGCTAAAGGAGACACCAATGATTCGCGTGGCAGTGACCGGAGCCAAGGGCCGCATGGGCTCGACCGTCGTGACGGCCGTGACCGGCGCCCCCGACATGGAGGTCGTCGCCCAGCTGGACGCGGGCGACCCGATCACCAAGAAGACCGTGAACGGCGCGCAGGTCGCCGTCGACTTCTCGTTGCCCTCGGTCACCGAAGCCAACGTGCACGCGCTGCTGGACGCGGGCGTGGACGTCGTCGTGGGCACGACCGGGTGGACGGACGAGTCCTACGCTCGGGTGCGCGAGCACGCCGAGGCCGCGGGTCGCGCCGTCTTGATCGCCCCAAACTTCGCAATGGGCGCCGTCCTGGCCATGACGTTCGCGGCCATGGCCGCCCCCTACTTCGAGTCCGCCGAGGTCATCGAGATGCACCACCCCGGCAAGGTCGACGCCCCCTCGGGCACGGCTGTGGCCACAGCGCGCGGCATTGCTCAGGCACGCGCGCAGGCTGGGCTGGGTCAGATGCCCGACGCGACGCAGACGGACGAGCTGGGCAGCCGCGGTGGTCGCGTCGACGGCGTGCCCGTTCACGCCGTGCGCCTGCGCGGCCTGACCGCCTCGGAGGAGATCTTGCTGGGCAACGAGGGGGAGCAGCTGGTCATCCGCACCGACTCCTTCGACCGCGTGTCCTTCATGCCCGGTGTCCTCCTGGGCGTGCGCCGCGTGAGTGGCCGCACCGGCCTGACGATCGGCCTCGACAAGGTCATGGGCCTGTGAGTAGTGCCCCGGACCGTTCCGTTCGGCCCGCCCAGCCCGGCGACGAGGGCGCGATCGCGCGCCTGCAGGTGCTCGCCTGGAGCGCCCTCATGGGGGACCAGGCCCTGGCAGCGCAGGGCGTCACCGAGGAGCTGCTGGCCCGCCAGTGGGAGGCCACCCTGGCCGCTCCCAGACCCGTGGGCTCCGCCGCGCTGGTCGCGCTCCACGCCAACACGATCGCGGGTTTTGCCCTCGCGGGCCCCGACGAGGCCGGGGCGCAGCCGGTCGATTCGGCACCCGATGAGCAGGGGAGCGTGATCGCCACCCAGGTGTACGAGCTGGTCGTGGACCCGCACTTCCGGCGCGCCGGACACGCCTCGCGCTTGCTGGCAGCCATCGCGGACCTGACGAGTGGGGCGCTGCACGTGTGGATCGGCGTGGACGACGAGGAACGCCAGCGCTTCTACACCTCGGCCGGATTCGCTCCCTCGGGGGCCGTGCGCTCCATGGGGGAGCAGACCCAGCACATGTGGTGGGCTGGGCGCGACTAAGGGCCCACGCGAGGTGGGAGGCGTGGCGAGCCCCCCGCCTCGCGAACACCACCGTTCAGACGGCGGGGGGCACCGACCATGTCGGGATGCGTAAGATGGGAGCCATGACGAATATTCCTCCCCGCCGATTCGGGTCCCTTGCAGCCGCCATGGTCACGCCCATGACCGAGGCTGGCGAGATCGATTTTCCCTCCGCCCAGCGCCTCGCACTCAAGCTGGTCGACGAAGGCTGCGACACGATCCTCCTGTCAGGCACGACGGGAGAGTCACCCACGACTCACCAGCCCGAAAAGAACGACCTGACGGACGCCGTGCGCGAGGCCGTGGGGGATCGCGCGTTCATCCTGTGCGGCGCCTGCTCGAACGACACTGCGCACGCGGTGCGCATCGGCGAGGGCGCTCAGGAGCACGGCGCGGACGGTCTGCTGATCGTCTCCCCGTACTACAACCGCCCCTCCCAGGAGGGCCTGCGCGCCCACGTGCGAGCCGTCACGGATGCGACCGACCTGCCCGTCATGCTCTACGACATCCCGGGCCGCACGGGCATCGCCTTCTCCGACTCGACCCTCGACATCCTCGCCCAGCACCCGCGCATCCTCGGTGTCAAGGACGCCACCGGCGACGTCGAGACCGGCGTGGAGCGCATGCACCGCACCGGCCTGGAGTACTACTCGGGCGACGACGGCCTGAACTTCGCGTGGATGACGGGCGGCGCCTCCGGCTTCATCTCCGTCGTCACGCACGTGGCCTCCGCCCACTACCGCCGCATGATCGAGCTGCTCGACACCGACCAGGTGTGGGAGGCCCGCGAGCTGTCCTACTCCCTGCGCCCCCTCGTCCACGCCATTATGGGCGGCGGGCAGGGCGCCGTCATGGCCAAGTACGCCCTGTGGCTTCAGGGCGTCATCGACAGCCCGGCCGTGCGCCTGCCCATGGTCGGCATCAGCGACGACGAGGTCTCCGCGCTGCGCCGCGCCCTGTGCGTCGCCGGGCTCCTGTGAGCCACCCGCTCCAACGACACCGCATCGACCGGGCCCAGCCACGGCCTCGTCGATGAGGACGCGCCCCCTCACGCGCCAAGTGTGAGGGGGCCGACCCACCTCTCGCATCCCCCGATGCGGGGAAAACCCCTCTGACGTGGCAGACTGGCACCATGAAGTCTTTGTACGAGAACCTCAGCGAACCCGCGCCCCTGGAAGATGGCGCACTGCGAGTGATCCCGCTGGGAGGTCTCGGCGAGGTCGGCCGCAACATGAACGTCCTCGAGTACCGGGGCAAGCTCCTGGTCGTGGACTGTGGCGTTCTCTTCCCCGAGGAGAGCCAGCCCGGCGTCGACCTGATCCTGCCGGATTTCTCCTGGATCGAAGAGCGCATGGACGACGTTGTCGGCCTGGTCCTGACCCACGGACATGAGGATCACATCGGTGCCGTGCCCTACCTGTTCAAGCTGCGCAGCGACATTCCGGTCTACGGCTCCGACCTGACCCTTGCCTTCGTGGCCCCCAAGCTGCGCGAACACCGCCTGCCCGATCCCGATCTCAACGTCGTCGCCGAGGGAGACCGCCTCACCGTGGGTCCCTTCGACCTCGAGTTCGTCTCGGTCACCCACTCGATCCCTGACGCGCTCGCGGTCTTTGTGCGCACGAGCGCCGGAAACGTCCTGATCACCGGCGACTTCAAGATGGATCAGCTGCCGCTGGACCGCCGCCTCACCGACCTGCGGGCCTTCGCCCGCATGGGCGAGGAGGGCGTCGACCTGTTCATGGTGGACTCCACGAACGCCCTGGTGCCCGGGTTTATCACGCCCGAGCGCGAGATCGGCCCGGTCCTGGATCAGGTGTTCGGCGAGGCCTCCGGCCAGATTGTCGTCGCCTCCTTCGCCTCGCACGTGCACCGCGTCCAGCAGGTCATCAACGCGGCCGCCCACCACGGGCGTCGCGTGGCCTTCGTGGGCCGGTCCATGGAACGCAACATGCGCATCGCGGAGGAAAAGGGCTACCTGTCGATCCCCGAGGGCATCATCGTGGACCTCAAGGGCATCGGCGAGCTGCCGCCCTCCCAGCGCGTCTACATGGCGACTGGCTCCCAGGGCGAGCCGATGGCGGCCCTGTCGCGCATGTCGGTCGGCTCGCACCGCACCGTGACGATTGAGCCGGGCGACATGGTCGTGCTGGCTTCCTCGCTGATCCCGGGTAACGAAAACTCCGTGTACCGCGTCATCAACGACCTGACCCGCCTGGGTGCGCGCGTCGTCTCCAAGGAGAACGCGAAGGTGCACGTGTCCGGTCACGCGAGCGCCGGGGAGCTCATCTACTGCTACAACATCGTCCAGCCCAAGAACGTCATGCCGATCCACGGCGAGGTGCGCCACCTGGTGGGCAACGGTCAGCTGGCCGTCAAGACGGGTATCGACCCGCAGAACGTGGTCCTGGCCGAGGATGGCGTGACCGTCGACCTCAAGGACGGCGTCGCCCGCGTGTCCGGCATCGTGCCCTGCGAGTACGTGTACGTGGACGGCCGCTCCATCGGCGAAATTTCTGAGGACGAGCTGGAGACGCGCCGCACCCTGGGGTCGGAGGGCTTCATCTCGATCTTCGCGGTCGTCGAGCACGACTCGGGGATGGTCCTGGCCGGCCCGGAGATCCGCGCGATCGGCATGGCCGAGGACGATTCAGTGTTCGAGGAGATCCTGCCCGACGTCGCGCAGGCGCTCAAGGACGCTGCCGCCCCCGGTGGGCAGGACCCCTACGTCCTGCAGCAGGCGATGCGCCGCGTGATCGGGCGCTGGGTCGCGCGACGCTTGCGCCGTCGTCCCATGATCGTTCCGGTTGTCACCGAGCAGTAGCAGGTCGGCTGTATTTCATTGACGAGGCCGTGGCTCCCATCGCGGGGATGCGCGGCGTACGAGGGAAGGATAATCCGTGGCGGGTCGCTTTATTTCGACGCACTCGGTTGCTCTGGTCTTGCCGATGCACATCGCGTATGTGCCCGAGCGTGGGGGCTCGGTGCACGCCGAAGCTGCGAGTTCGCGGCCCGGCGGCGGGTTTACGACCCTGTGCGCGGCGGCGGCGATGGGCGTTCCGACTGCGGCGGCCTCACCCCTGGGCACTGGCCCCAACTCCTTCCAACTGCGCCAGCAGCTGGTGGAGGCGGGCGTGGAGGTCCTGACCCCCGAACTGGTCGGTGATATCGGCGTCGTCATTCAGCTGATCGTTGAGGACGGCACGATGCGGTCGGTCGTCACCGCTGGCGTGGAGGCTGAGCCGTCGCGCGCGACCCTCGACTGCATCGAGCTGCGCGAGGGGGACCTCATCCACGTGGCGGCCTCGGACATGACGAACGCCCACGCGGCCGCCGA
The DNA here is from genome assembly GCA_902373545.1 of uncultured Actinomyces sp. Classification (GTDB taxonomy): domain Bacteria; phylum Actinomycetota; class Actinomycetes; order Actinomycetales; family Actinomycetaceae; genus Pauljensenia. Next base: position 7,364 of record CABKMZ010000029.1, read on the forward strand.
GCTCAGCGAATGGGCGGCGGCACTGCCTCCCTTCGTCACGCTCGTCGTGTCCGTCTCGCCCGCGGTCGCCCAGGTGCCCGTCGAGGCATGGGAGACGATCTTCGCCCGCGCGGACGTGGTCACCATGAACGACTGGGAGGCCACCACCCTCGCCGACGTTCTGGAGCGCAACAAGCCCGGCTCCACGATCCGCTCCTACATGCGTCCCGACGCGGCCACCGTGCGCCGGTTGGGCGGCACGGGCTGCCACTTGCAGGTGAATGCGGACGCCCCCGTTGTCCACATTCCAGCCTTCGAGGTGACTATCGCCGACACCGCCGGCGTGGGGGACACCCACATCGCGGAGATGTGCGCGGGTCTCGTCATGGGCTACGACCTGGAGACCGCGTGCCTGATGGCGAACGCGGGCGCGGCGCTGGCAATTTCCCACGAGTCTGCCCTGCCCGTGCCGACGCGCGAACAGGTTGAGAATGTGCTCGAAACCGGGGTTGTTACGAACACCCTGCGCTGATCTCGCGCGGCGCGCCTCCTGCCCGCGAACCGACTGGGCGATATCGTGGAGGGATCATGGCACAATCGTCTCCTCGTTCCTCTTCTGGTAAGGCTCCCGCGCGCCCGCGCGCCAAAACGGGCAAGTCCCGACCGGCCGCCAAGCCCGAGCCCACGCCCCAGCCGACACAGCCCGGCTTCCTCGCCCGCTTTTTCGCTGGCGTCGCCCGCGCGGGGGTCGTCGTGGCGCGCGCCTGGAAGGCCACGGACCCGCAGGTCAAGCGCGACGCCGCAGCTTTCGTGTCGCTCGCCGCAGCGATCGTCATCGCCCTGCGCGAATGGTTCCAGATTTCCGGCGAGGCCGGGGACGCCATCCACTACGCATCCGCCGGACTCTTCGGCATCTTCTCCGTCGTGCTGCCCCTGCTCCTCGTCGCCCTGACCTGCGAGTTGGTGTCCGCGAGGTCGGGTCGTTCCGCCCTGCCTCACCACGTGGCCGGTGGCATCGGCATCACGTTGGCCCTGAGCGGCCTCGTGCACATCTCGCGCGGCAACCCCGGCATGGGGGAGGAACCCGGAATCGACGCGGCGGGCGGCCTCCTCGGCTGGTTTATCGCCCGCCCGCTGGCCCTCCTGGTCTCCTCCTGGGGCGCCGGCGCACTCCTCGTCCTGCTGCTGATCTACTCGATCCTGCTGGCCACCCGCACGGCCGTGGCTGACGTGCCCGCGCGTCTGCGTGACCTCGCCGCCCACCTGAGCGGGGGGAACAAAAAGGACGGCGAGGCCGAGGCTGGCCAGGAGGATACGGCGAAGAAGGCTCGCCGCAAGTCCCGCAAGGACCTGGCCGCCGGAGACGACGCTTTCCTCGACGAATACGACGGCGACGAATCCTTCCGCCAGGCGGCCGAGACGGAATCCGTGGACAAGACCCGCCTCCTCGAATCCGGCCCGGTCCCCGTGTCCTCGCCCGATCCTGCGCCCAAGCCACGGCCTCGTCCCACGAGCCCGGACGCGCCCACCGAGATGCTCACCCAGATGCGTCCCGTCCTGACCGACCAGCAGGTGCCCGCCCACGTCCCGGCTCATGAACCCGAACCCGAGGACGAACCCGCGCCCCCGCCGATCACCGACGAGCCCGATGGTGCATTCCAGCCCAACCTGGACGACTCGATCACCTACACGCTGCCACCCGGCGACCTGCTCGTCTCCGGGCCGCCCCACATGACGCGCTCGGCCGTCAACGACCAGGTCGTCGCCGCCCTCGCGCAAGTCTTTGAAGACTTCAACATCGACGCGCGGGTCACCGGCTTCTCCCGCGGCCCGACGGTGACCCGCTACGAGGTCGTGCTCGGCGCCGGCGTCAAGGTCGACAAGCTCACCAACTTGTCGAAGAACATCGCCTATGCGGTGGCCTCGGCCGACGTGCGTATCCTCGCGCCGATTCCCGGCAAGAGCGCCATCGGCATCGAGATCCCCAACGCCGACCGCGAGAACGTGGCCCTCGGCGACGTCCTGCGCTCCTCGGCTGCGCGCCGCAACCAGCACCCGCTCGTCGTCGGCGTCGGCAAGGATGTCGAGGGCGGCTACGTGGTCACCAACCTGGCCAAGACCCCGCACATGCTCGTGGCCGGCCAGACCGGCTCCGGTAAGTCCTCCTTCGTCAACTCCATGATCACCTCGATCATGATGCGTGCCACGCCCCAGCAGGTGCGCATGATCCTGGTCGACCCCAAGCGCGTGGAGCTCACGATCTACGAGGGCATCCCGCACCTCATCTCGCCCATCATCACCGACGCCAAGAAGGCCGCCGAGGCCCTCGAATGGGTCGTCAAAGAGATGGACGCGCGCTACGACGACCTGTCGGACTACGGCTTCAAGCACATCGACGACTTCAACAAGGCGGTCGCCTCCGGGCAGGTGCAGGCCAAGCCAGGCCTGCAGCGCACCCTGCACCCCTACCCGTATCTGCTCGTGGTCGTCGACGAGCTCGCCGACCTCATGATGGTTGCCCCCCGCGACGTGGAAGCCTCCATTCAGCGCATCACCCAGCTGGCGCGCGCCGCTGGCATCCACCTGGTGCTGGCCACCCAGCGTCCCTCGGTCGACGTCGTCACCGGCCTCATCAAGGCCAACATCCCCTCGCGACTGGCGTTTGCGACCTCCTCGCTCACCGACTCGCGCACGATCCTCGACCAGCCCGGCGCCGAAAAGCTCATCGGCCAGGGCGACGCCCTCTACCTGCCCGCCGGCGCCTCCAAGCCCATGCGCGTGCAGGGCGCGTGGGTCTCCGAATCCGAGATCCACCAGGTTGTCGCGCACGTCAAGAGCCAGATGGAGACGCACTACCGCGACGACGTCGTGCCCGATAAGAAGGAAGCCAAGGTCGCCGAAGACATCGGAGACGACCTCGAAGACCTCCTCCAGGCCGCCGAACTCGTCATCTCCACCCAGCTCGGCTCCACCTCCATGCTCCAGCGCAAACTGCGCGTCGGCTTCGCCCGCGCCGGTCGCCTCATGGACCTGCTCGAATCACGCGACATCGTCGGCCCCTCCGAAGGGTCCAAGGCACGCCAGGTTCTTGTCACCCCCGAACAGCTCCCCGAGGTTCTCGCCATGCTGCGCGGTGAATCCACCTCCATCGCCGAGGCCGAGCCCGCACCCGCGGCGGTTTCCGCCGCGCCCGCATCCCCCTCGCCCTCGAGCGGCGCACCCACGGGGGCTCCCAGCCCCGCCGAGGTCAGCGCCAGCACGAGCGCCGTGGGGGAGGGGGCCTCGTCTGCGGGGTCCGCAGACGCGTCTTCTGGTTACGAATCGGGAACGGGACGCGCGCGCGATTCGCGCAACAGCGGGGTAGACCCGTACTCTGGACATGACTTTGGTGGTTCCGCACCCGGCTGGGTGGACGAGGAACCGGATGAGGACGAGGACGCTTGGCAGCTTACCGGCCGCTAAGAGAGAGGGACCAGCAATGACTGATAACGTGTCGCGCCTTCAACGGAACAACAAAGTGCCCGTTGTTAATCTGCCGAACGCGCTGACCGTGGCGCGAGTGGTCTTTGTTCCCCTCTTTGTCATCCTCGCCCTGCAGGACTCCTGGGCCATGAAGTGGGCGGCCTTCGTCGTCTTCGCCATTGCCGCCATCACGGACCGCTTCGACGGGCAGCTGGCGCGCTCGTGGAACCAGATCACCGACTTCGGGCGCCTCGTCGACCCCATCGCCGACAAGGCCCTGACCCTGTGCGGCTTCGCCCTGCTGTCCTGGCAGGAGTTCGTGCCGTGGTGGGTCACGGTCCTCATCGCCGTGCGTGAGCTCGGCATCACCGCGATGCGCGCTTTCTTCCTTCGCCGCGGAATCGTCGTCGCGGCTGACTCGCTCGGAAAGGTCAAGACCTTCCTGCAGATCATGGCGCTGGGCACCCTCCTGATCCCGTGGAGTCACTTCTTCGCGATGAATCCGTCGAACGAATGGTGGGTTGTCTGCCTGATTCGCTTTGGCCAGGCTCTGTCCGGCATCGCTTTGGCGATCACTCTCTTCTCCGGCGCGCACTACGTCGTTGCGGGCGTCAAGCTCATGCGTGAGCCCGCTGCTCAGGATGGTGAGGGCGGTGAGGCCGACGACGATTCGGCGAGCGGCTCCGCTCTCGCGGGCCAGCACGTCCAGAGTTGAGTCTGGGTGACGCAACCCATACTCGATTCGACTGCTCGGTGGAATATCCGCTGAATCGCCCGCGTTGACACGGTGTGAACGCAACGCGAAGGGCGGTGGCATAGCGTCACGGCGTTTCGATGCGCGAACTAACAATGCGTCCCTCAAATCAGAACGGCTACAGTAACGGTATGGAAAAGACACTGAGCGAAACCCCGCTGCTGCGCAGCGAACTGGGCGATGTCCTGCGCGGCATCCGCCAGCGCCAGGGTCGAACCCTGCGCGAAGTCTCCTCTGAAGCACAGGTGTCCCTGGGCTATCTCTCCGAAGTTGAGCGCGGGCAGAAGGAAGCGTCCTCCGAGCTGCTCGAGGCCATCACCTCCGCCCTGCGCGTCCCCCTCTGGTTCGTCCTGCGTGAGGTCTCCGAGCGCATGGCGATCATCGATGGTGCGGTCATTCCCGACGCGGTGCCCGATAATCTTGTGCCTGTCACGCTGATCTCCTGACGCGTGAAGCACTCCGAGTTTTACGATGCGGTCGAGGCGACCTTCGGGTCGGCCCTCGGCCGCTCGTATGTCTGCGATCTGTACCTCGCCTCGCTGGGCGCCACCGCGCGCGATGCGCTGGCCTCCGGAGTGAATCCAGACGAGGTCTGGGCTCAGCTCTGCGAAGAAACCGGGCGCGAGGATGCGCGCTGGATTCATCGCATCGATCCTCGCGAGCGGGGGCGCTAGGCCTTCCTGTCATCCGACGCGTTGTTGCGTCGGTGTGCGCCGCTGCGTGTTATCGCACCTGTCCGACGGTTCGGCGTGTCGCCTGGGAGTCGAACACCTGTTCCATCTAAGCTTGTGCGCGACGAATCGTCCACGCGTGTCGTCCACAGGGGCGCCGCGCGCGGGACGCAGATGACGATGGCCGGTCGCATACTCGTCATGTCGCCTCGGAGAGGGGCGTCATCCAGGCCAGGACACTCGCAGGTCGGAGAGGCCTCGAACGAAAGGATCATCATGGCAGCCCGTAAAGCATCGGCGGCAAAGACCGTCACGAACGACCGCAACAAGGCGCTCGAAGTAGCCCTGTCGCAGATCGATAAGCAGTTCGGCAAGGGCTCCGTTATGCGCCTGGGTGACGACAATCGTCCCCCGGTTCAGGTGATCCCCACCGGCTCTCTCGCCCTGGACGTGGCGCTGGGCATCGGCGGTCTGCCTCGCGGCCGTGTGATCGAGGTCTACGGTCCCGAATCCTCCGGTAAGACCACGGTCGCGCTGCACGCCGTGGCCAACGCGCAAAAGGCCGGCGGAAACGCGGCCTTCATCGACGCCGAGCACGCCCTCGACCCCGTCTACGCCCGCGCGCTCGGCGTGGACACCGACTCCCTCCTGGTCTCCCAGCCCGACACGGGCGAGCAGGCCCTGGAGATCGCCGACATGCTGATCCGCTCGGGCGGCATCGACATCATCGTCATCGACTCGGTCGCGGCGCTGGTACCCAAGGCCGAAATCGAAGGTGAGATGGGTGACTCGCACGTGGGCCTGCAGGCGCGCCTCATGAGCCAGGCGCTGCGTAAGATTACGGGCGCTCTGTCCGCGACCGGGACCACCGCGATCTTCATCAACCAGCTGCGCGAAAAGATCGGCGTGTTCTTCGGCTCCCCGGAGACCACGACGGGCGGTAAGGCACTGAAGTTCTACGCATCCGTGCGCATCGACGTGCGCCGCATCGAGACCCTCAAGGAAGCCGGCTCGCCCGTGGGTAACCGCACGCGCGCCAAGGTGGTCAAGAACAAGATGGCCCCGCCCTTCAAGCAGGCCGAGTTCGACATCGTCTACGGAAAGGGCATCTCTCGCGAGGGCTCGATCATCGACATGGGCGTCGAGGCCGGCATCGTACGCAAGTCCGGCTCCTGGTTCACCTACGGGGACGACCAGCTGGGCCAGGGCAAGGAGAACGTGCGTCAGTTCCTGGTGGACAACCCCGAGCTGGCCAACGAAATCGAGCAAAAAATTCTGATCGCCCTGGGCATCGCCGAGGAACCCGAACCGGAGAAGGGGGCCAAGAAGGCTCCCGCCGTCGACCCGGACGAGGACGCAGGCTTCTGAGCCGTGGTGCGCTATCTGGATCCGGAGGATCATCCGGAGCTGGGGGAGGAGCGCGTTCGGCGTACCTCCCCCGGGGAGCGTCTCGCCAGGGCGCGCGAACGTAACGCAGCCTTGACGGGAACGGCTGCCATCGAGGCCGCGCGCGAGGTTGCTCTGCGTAAGCTCGATGCGCGTGCCTGTTCGCGCGCCGAGCTGACCGGCGCTATCGAGGGCCGTGGCTTCAGCGCCGAGCTGGCGCTCCAGGTTGTCGACCGACTCGAGGCTGTGGGGCTGGTGGATGACCAGGCCTACGCTGACGCGCTCGTGCGCTCGCGTTTTGCGGGCACGGGCGCGTCGGGTCGCGCGCTGCGCGAGCTGCTTGTCCGTAAGGGCCTGGACGCGCCGGTCATCGAGCACGCTCTGTCGCAGATCGATCGGGATGACGAGGCGGAGCGGGCCGCGCAGCTCGTGGCCCGCAAGCGCCGCTCCCTGGCCGGTGTTCCCCGCGACACGGCCTACCGGCGACTGTGCTCGATGCTGGCCCGCAAGGGCTATTCACCGGCTGTGGCATCCAATGCGGTGCGAGAAGCCCTGGATGAATGGCATGCTGGTAGTGCGGACGACGGTGAGTGCTGGAGTTGGGAGGTGTCCTGAGAATGGACGACGCGCAGGTTGCACGATTGATCCAAGAGCTGGCGCGGCGCGCTCTCACGGTTGCGACCGCTGAATCGCTGACGGGCGGGGGCCTCGTCTCCCGCTTGGTTGACGTTCCCGGCGCCTCCCACGTCGTACGCGGAGGAGCCTGCACATACGCGGTGGACACCAAGGCCTCGGTCCTGGGGGTCTCGCGTGAGCGCCTCGCGCTGACCGGCCCCGTCGACGAGCAGGTGGCCCGGCAGATGGCGGAGGGTGCGCGCAGCCTCTTTGGCGCCACCATCGGACTGTCGACGACGGGCGTGGCGGGCCCGGGCCCTGCCGACGGCTTCCCGGCCGGCACCGTCCACATCGCCTGCGCCCACCCCGGTGGCACACAGCATCGCCTCCTCCATGTGGAGGGGGATCGGACACAGGTGCGCGCGGGTACGATTGACGCCGCTCTCGTCCTCTTGCGTGACGTGCTCGACTGCGCTGGCGGCCACGCGCACGACTAGACTGTGGTGCGATGAATACGACGACCACGCAGCTAGACGCCTTGCCTCGCACCTACGCGGTGCGCACGCTTGGCTGTCAGATGAACGAACACGACTCCGAACGAATGGCGGGTCTGCTGGAGCAGGCAGGCCTCGTCCCCGTTGACACGGTCCCCGAGGCCGCCGCGCGCGCGACAGACGCGGGCGACATGGGTGCCGACGTCGTCGTCATCAACACCTGCTCGGTTCGTGAGAACGCCGCGACCCGCCTCTTTGGTAACCTCGGCCAGCTGGCCGCCGTCAAGCGTGAGCGTCCGGGCATGCAGATTGCGGTCGGAGGCTGCCTGGCTCAGCAGATGCGCGACGGCATCGTCGCCAAGGCCCCGTGGGTGGACGCCGTCTTCGGCACCCACAACATCGACGTTCTCCCGGCGCTCCTGCGCCGTGCCGAGCACAACCGCAAGGCCGCCGTCGAAATCGAGGAATCCCTCAAGGTCTTCCCGTCGACCCTGCCGACTCACCGAGACAGCGCCTTCGCGGCGTGGGTGTCGATCTCTGTGGGCTGCAACAACACCTGCACGTTCTGCATCGTGCCGCACCTGCGCGGCAAGGAACGTGACCGCCGCCCCGGCGACATCCTCGCAGAGGTCGAGGCCGTGGCGTCCCAGGGCGCCATCGAGGTGACCCTGCTGGGTCAGAACGTCAACTCCTACGGCGTGGGCTTTGGCGAGCGCGGCGCGTTCGCCGACCTGCTGCGCGCGGTGGGCCGCGTCGAGGGCATTGAGCGCGTGCGTTTCACGTCGCCTCACCCGGCTGCGTTCACCGATGATGTCATCGCCGCGATGGCGGAGACGCCCACCGTCATGCCGAGCCTGCATATGCCGCTGCAGTCGGGATCCGACGCGATTTTGCGCCAGATGCGTCGCTCCTACCGGCGCGAGCGTTTCATGGGGATTCTGGAGCGCGTGCGCGCCGCGATTCCCGAGGCAGCTATCACGACGGATATCATCGTGGGCTTCCCCGGCGAGACCGAGGAGGACTTCCAGGCGACCCTTGACGTCGTGGAACAGGCTCGTTTCACGTCGGCGTTCACCTTCCTGTACTCGCGCCGCCCGGGAACTCCTGCGGCCGACCGCGAGGACCAGGTGCCCGACGACGTGGCTCTCGAGCGCTACCAGCGCCTCGTCAAGCTTCAGGAGCGCATCTGCGCCGAGGACAACGCCGCGCTGGCCGGCACCGACGTGGAGATTCTCGTCTCCGAGGGCGACGGCCGCAAGGATGGCTCGACGCACCGCATCTCTGGGCGCGCCCGCGATAATCGCCTCGTGCATGTCGCCCTTCCCGAGGGCCTCGCGCAGGCTGATCGCCCGCGTCCGGGCGACATGATTCGCGCGACGGTCACCTACGGTGCGCCCCACCACCTGATCGCGGACTCCGGCGCTCAGGGCGGCCTCTTCGAGGTGCGCCGCACGCGCGCTGGCGATGCGTGGCAGGCGCGCCAGGCGAAGGACGAGCCGGACACCGCCGTGTCCCTGGGCATCCCGACCCTGCGTGTGGGCGCCCCGCGCTGATACCCGACACGACACCTCACCGCCCGGATGATCCCTCATCTGGGCGGTGATCTGCAGATACTCTGCGCTGCTCGTCAATCACCTGTACGGGGGCCTCGCGTGCCTGCACATTTTCCCACCAACATGCGGAAAATCGGGAAAATGTCGTGCGTGAAAGCCGCGTGAAATGCCGCCCTCAGTATTACCTTTGTCTCGTGGCGGTCGTCACGATGTTGAGGCGGCCGGCATGCGGGAGCACTCTCGGTAGTGCGGGTCGATTCGAGCCCCCCTATGCGACCCGTAACTCTATACCGCGCAGGCGGTATGCGTTTCGCCGTCGCATGTAGTCGGCGCACACTCACCGAGAGTGCCCCGCTCCTGTAAGGAACGGGGCACTGGTGGAGGGCGCAGCCAGCGGCGACAGGCTACTGCTCGGAATCCTCAGATTCGTCGAAGAGGGTGGGCAGCTCCTCGGCGGCCTGCAGGCCGATGATGAGGCCGCGGCGGGCCATCGCGTGGATCTGGCGATCCGACAGGCCCTCGCCGACGAAGAATCGGGAGGCAGCCACGAGGATCCAGTTGTCGCCGTTCTCGATGGGGAAGACAGTGGGCTGGAGGTGCCCGACGTTCCAACGGTTCGCGAGCTCCTGCAGGGAGATCTCGGTGTGGCCCTCGCCCGGGGGGACGATGCGGGTCTCGACCTGCGCCCACGGGGCGTCGGCGGGCTCGCGGTGGATCTGCAAGGGGACGTCGTTAAGCCAGGTGGCGACGATGAACTCGTCGGATTCGCATTCCAGGCCGTCGCCTTCCAGGACCGTCACGATGCGCTCGATGGTCAGCTCGGAGACCTCGGTGCCCCACTTGGCGGCGTATTCGTCGGGTTCCATGGCTGGGTTGGCGGGAGCGGCCTGCGCGGGCTGCTCGGGGGTGGGGGTTGCTTCCCCGTCTTCGCCGAAGGTAAAGCTCTTCCACTCAGGCATTGTCGGCCTCCTGGGTCCACTGGTCGGGGAACATGATGTCGATCTGGTTCATCATCGAGATGGCGGCCATGATGAACTGGTGGACTTCCGCGCCCACCTGTGCGTCGGTCGCGCCGACCACCCAGTTGAAGGTGTGCTGCAGGTGCAGCGCAATGGCGCCCGTCTCCGTCACCGTGGAGGTGACCTTGGGAAGGTACGTGGAGGCGTTGAGGCGGCGGACCGCAGAGGCGATCTGGTCAGCGTGGTCGGCGTGGAAGAAACGCGGGTAGTCGGCCACGCCCTGGGCGGGCCGGCCCTCGGGCGCCGCGATGCGCACGGTTCGGTTGGGCAGGATTGCCGCGATCTGGCCGGTGGCGGAGGTGAAGGGGATCAGGCCGACGGCTTCGACCGCCGTCGTGATCCGGTCGAGTGTGACCGGAGGAGTATCTGTTGTGCTCATGGCCTTAAGACTAGCCGTTGTCGGAGGGGAGCGGGGGGAGGCACCCGTACACTGGGAGACATGGAGTCTTGTATGACATGTGCGTCAACGATCGTGTGCGCGGTCGTGGGTCCCACGGCCTCGGGTAAGTCCGACCTGGCCCTGGAGCTGGCGGTGCGCCTCCCGCGGGCGCTGGGTGCGCGCGGGGCGGGCGAGATCGTCTCGGCGGACGCCCTCCAGCTGTATCGGGGGATGGACGTGGGGACGGCCAAGACCCCGGTGGCGCAGCGCCGCGGAATCGCCCACCACCAGATCGACGTGCTCGACGTGCGCGACGAGGCCTCGGTGGCCGCCTACCAGAAGCATGCGCGCGCCGACGTCGCCGGGATTCACGGGCGCGGGGGTGTCGCGGTGGTCGCGGGCGGTTCGGGACTGTATCAGCGCGCGCTCCTGGACGTCATTGAGTTTCCGGGCACGGATCCCGCGCTGCGCGCCCGCCTGGAGGAGGAGGCCGCCGGGCCGCTGGGCTCGCGCGGCATGCACGAGCGCTTGGCGGCCCTGGACCCGGTGTCGGCCGAGCGCATTGATCCGCACAACGCGCGTCGCATCGTGCGAGCCCTGGAGGTTATCGAGCTGACGGGCAGGCCCTATTCGGCGTCCATGCCCCGCCACGAGTTCGTGGCCCCCGCGCTGATGGTGGCGTTGCGTCGCCCGATGGACAAGCTCGACGAACGTATTGCCCTGCGTACCCGGCAGATGCTGGCCGCTGGCCTCATCGAGGAGGTTCGCGCCCTCATCGACGAGGGCCTGCGCGAGGCCAAGACCGCCTCGCGGGCGACGGGATACGCCCAGGCGCTCGCGGTGATCGACGGGGTGATGAGCGAGGAGGAGGCCGTGGAATCCATCGCGCTGGCCACCCGTCAGCTGGCCCGGCGCCAGGTCAAGTGGCTGCGCCCGGATCCGCGCGTGCACTGGCTGGACGTGGAGGAGTTCGACTCGGACGAGGCCGTGGCGGCCCACGTGGTCGAGCTGACGGAGCGCGCGGCCGAGGCTGCCCTGGCACGCTCGTCACGCGGGCGGCGGCTGCGTGAGGCGGGCGCCCACGCTACGGTGGATTCATGAAGAACTCGCAGCTGCCCTCCCATGCCCGTGTTGTCAAGGCGCACGGTGCCGGTAATTCCTTCGTCGTGGCCACGGATCGCTTCGACGACTATGACCCGAGCGAGGCCGAGGTCGCGACCCTGTGTTCCCCGGCGTTTGGGATCGGCGCGGACGGCTTCATTCGCGCGGTCGAGTGCGACGGGATGTGGTTCATGGACTACCGCAACGCGGATGGTTCGAAGGCGGAGATGTGCGGCAACGGCGTGCGCGTCTTCGTCGATCACCTGCGCCGCGAGGGACTCGTGGACCTGCCCGTGGGAGCCACGCTGGATGTGGCGACGCGCGGCGGCATCAAGCACGTGACCCCCGAGGCCGACGATGAGGGCGCGGGCGCGCGCTACCGCGTCGACATGGGCTCCGCCGCCTCTCCCGCCCGCGAGACCATCGAGGTGAGGATCCCCGGCATCGAGCAGGTCCTGGGGGGTGTCTGGGTGGACATGCCCAACCCGCACACGGTCGTCGAGCTGGCCGACGAGGCGACCCTGCGCGCCGTCTTCTTGCCCACCGTGGACGTGTCCATGATTCCGCCCGCCGCGCGCCCCTCCTACGACCCCGCGCCCGAGGCGGGCACGAACCTGGAGCTGGTCGTGGACCTCACGCAAGCCGGGCAGGAGCAGGGGCACATCGCCATGCGCGTCCTCGAGCGCGGCGTGGGGGAGACCCAGGCGTGCGGAACCGGCTGCTGCGCGGCGGCCCTGGCCACCGCCCTGCGACGCGGCCCCGAAGCCCCCACCCAGTGGGTTGTCGACATCCCCGGGGGCACGGTAACCGTGGGCCTGGACGACGTCATCGACTGGTCCGGCGACCGACCCCGGATCACGGACGCGTCGGTGTTCCTGACAGGCCCCGCCACGCGCGTGGCCGACATCCGCCTGTCCTGACCCGAGGGAGCCTGCGAGGACCCGGGGACGAGGCCACGGCCTCGTCACGGGAACTGACCCCTTAGGCGGGGCGAACCTCGATAATGCGGAAGCCCTTCTTGGAGGCGAACTTGGAGGCCTGGAAACCCCGGCCATTGAGCCAGCCGATGAGCGAGTCAGCGCCCAGGTTGCGCTGGACGACCAGGTAGGCGACGCCCGTCGGGGCGAGGCGGCCCAGCCACGACGCCAGCATCTCGTGCATCGCGTCCTTGCCGATGCGCACCGGCGGATTGGACCAGATGACGTCAAAGCGCGTGTCCGTCTCGGCGGAGGCGGCCAGCGCCTCCTCGGCCTTGAGCGTGCGCACCCCGGCGGCCCCGTTGGCAGCCGCGTTGCGAGCCGTCAGATCCAGGGCACGCGAGTTGACGTCCACCGCCCACACGCTCGCGCCCGGCGACTCCAGCGACATGACGGTCGCGATCGGACCCCAGCCGCACCCCAGGTCCAGGAAGGTCCCGCCCTCGGGCAGGTCGGGCGCGACGGAAAGCAGCTGACGGGTCCCCAAGTCCAGCTTGGAACCCGAAAAGACGCGCGAGGACACGCACATCGACAGATCGAAGCCGCGCGCGCTCACCTCGATCACGTGAGTCTCGTCGGCGCTCGCGGGGGCAGAGTCGGTGAAGTACTGTTCGTCCACGGAAGAAAGCCTATCGCGCCCGCGCGCGCAGGCGCAGATGAGGGCCCGCCGTGCGACACTGGAAGCCCCCCACGTGAAGGACGGATATGGACACCACCCCCACCGATTCCAACGCCTCGATCGAGGAACGCGACCAGCGCGTCAACGACGTCGTCGCGCGCATTCTCGCGCGCTCGGCAGCAGCGCTCTCCTCGACCGCGGGACAGGACAACTCGGGGGACGCAGGCGCACTGGAGCGCGAGGCCCGCGCGGGCACGCGCCGCGTCGACACGGGTGCCTCCGACCGCGAGGACATCTCCGAGGTCGAATACCGCCAGGTGCGACTCGAAAAGGTCGTGCTCGTGGGCCTGCGCACCACGCAGAGCGAGGAAGAGGCCGAGAACTCGCTGCGCGAGCTCGCCGCGCTCGCGGAGACCGCCGGTTCGCGCGTGCTCGATGGCATTATCCAGCGCCGCATGAAGCCCGACCCGGCGACCTACCTGGGATCCGGCAAGGCCCGTGAGCTGGCCGAGATCGTGCGTGCGGTGGAGGCCGACACGGTCATCGTCGACGAGGAGTTGGCCCCCTCCCAGCGCCGTGGGCTGGAGGACGTCGTGGACGCCAAGGTTGTGGACCGCACGGCCCTCATTCTCGATATTTTCGCCCAGCACGCCAAGTCCCGTGAGGGCAAGGCCCAGGTCGAGCTCGCGCAGCTCGAGTATCTGCTGCCTCGTCTGCGCGGCTGGGGTGAGTCGATGTCCCGTCAGGCTGGCGGTCGCGTCGCGGGCGGCGCGGGCATCGGCTCTCGCGGCCCCGGTGAGACCAAGATCGAGCTGGACCGCCGCCGCATCCGCACGCGCATGGCGAAGCTGCGCGCGGACATTGCGCGCATGGAACCGGCGCGCCGCACGCAGCGGGGTTCGCGTCGTCGCGGGGGAGTGCCCTCGGTGGCCATTGCCGGGTACACGAACGCGGGCAAGTCCACGCTGCTCAACCGTCTGACGGACGCGGGCGTCCTCGTCCAGGACGCGCTCTTCGCGACCCTGGACCCGACCGTGCGCCGGGCGCGTGCCGCGGATGGGCGCGAGTACACGCTCACCGACACGGTCGGCTTCGTGCGCAACCTGCCCACCCAGCTGGTTGAGGCATTCCGCTCGACCCTGGAGGAGGTGGGCCAAGCCGACGTGATCTTGCACGTCGTGGACGCCGCCCACCCCGACCCGGTCTCCCAGGTGCAGGCCGTGCGCGCCGTCATCGACACGATCGAGGGGGCCTCGGACATCCCCGA